>JAZRTE010000055.1:0-10916 GCA_045651785.1 Eubacteriales bacterium
CCGTTTCTGTTTACGGCACTTATCGCGAAACCGATATCGCTTTGCGCATAAACGCCTGCTTGTATATGAGAATATATGAAAAAATATGTAAAAAAAACGAAAAAATAATTCAATACTATTGCTTTATTTTTTGCAATATGTTATAATGCCCCCGAATAAAAAGATATAGTTTTGGAGGTTCCTATGAAAAAGCAAGCAAAAGCACTCTGTTTGATCCTCGCTGTGCTCATGTGCACAGGTATTTTCGCAGCATGCTCGGACGGTAACGTTGCGGTTTCCGATCCTACTGCTTCGACCGCGGTTTCCGACACTGTCAGCAAGGAAGAAGGCTTCTCCTACGGCCCTGTTGACTACGGCACCTTCCCCTATGAAAACGAAAGCTACGACGGCTCTGCCGCTATCCGCATTCTGTGTGTAGAGGGCGAACGTCACAAGTACGGTGTTCAGCAGTTCACTTATCTTGAAGAACTTGAAGGCAACACCATCAACGGCGCAGTTCAGAACAGAAACAATTATCTTGAAGAAAATTACGGTATTACCT
The DNA here is from genome assembly GCA_045651785.1 of Eubacteriales bacterium. Lineage (GTDB taxonomy): Bacteria > Bacillota > Clostridia > Oscillospirales > CAG-382 > Coliplasma. Next base: position 542 of record JAZRTE010000055.1, read on the forward strand.
TCGAAGTAACTACCGCTAAATTCCCCGGCGATGAAATCAAAAACCTTATTGCCGGCAATACCGATGCATACGATCTTATTTGTGAATCCGTAGACCGTCTTGTTGTAGGTATTCCCGAAAATTATTATTGGTCGCTTAATGATCACGTGAATATTTCTCATCCCTGGTGGGATCAAAGAGCGATCAACGCGCTTTCTCTCGGCGAAAAGTATTATCTCCTCGCGGGCGATGCTCTCATCACCGATGACGATAATACCTATCTCACCCTTTTCAATAAAGATATGTATAACAAAAACGCCGCTCTTACCGAGAAGGGCGATATTTATCAGATAGTTCGCGACGGCGAATTCACCATCGACCTTTATTATGAAATGTGCCGTGCCGTTTCTTCTCCCGATACCAACGGACAATGGGGCTTCAACGCTACCTACGGCAACCTTTCTCACGCATACGGCGCGACCGTTATGGTAAACGGCTGTAACATTGCGACCGCTACCAAGGATGCATCCAACACCCTCAACATCACTCTTGACGACGAAGCATCCATCAACGCCTTCAACAAGGTTTACGAGCTTATGTCCGACAGCACCAATACCCAGCGTGCCGAGCTTATCGCGGGTCAGTCCGCTACCAGCCCCTCTCAATACGGCTTTGCTGAATTGGAAGAAATGTTCGTTAACCAAAGAGGTCTTTTCTACAACACCACAAGCTCTTCGGTTTCTATCCTCAAGAGCGCTAACGTAGAATTTGAATTCGGTGTTCTTCCCATTCCGAAGCTCAACAAGGAACAGGATTATTACTGCAACACCGTTAACGTATATCAATCCTCCGCAATCGCGATCCCTTCGAGCGTTCCCGCAGAGCGCATTCCTCAGATCGCTTTTGCACTTCAGGCAATGGGCTTCTACAATGCAGAAGTCATCCGCGCTTATTACCAAACCACCCTTCAGCTCCAAGCGGTTCAATCCGACGACGATGCTGAAATGCTCGATATCGTTTACAACAACCGTTTTTACGATATCGGCGCTATCTATAACTGGGGCGGCAAGCTTTTAGGCTTCTACGGTTCGATAATCGGCAACGCTAATTCCAACACTATCGTTTCTGCATGGCAGGGTATCGAATCTCAGGTTCAGACCGCTATGGAACAGGCTGTTGAAGCGTACAATAAGGCAACGACCTGATGACGGCGGTGCGTATGATTAAAAGATTTTTAAGCGTACTTATCGCGCTGCTGTTTGTTATTCCGTTTTCGGTATTCACGGTAGACGCCGCCGACGGCGTTATTTCGGTCGGCAAAAGCTATACCGTTGAATATTACACTGCCGTTGAAAACGCTTTCCCCAAGAAGGCGTATAAGAAGGAAAACAAGCTTACCGACGGCGTTATCGCAAAGAACAATTCGATGAGCGATTCTGCTTGGCTCGAACTTTACCGCGGTACTGCGGCTCAGGTCACTATCGACCTCGGCGAGGTCATGGCTGTTACCGGTGCCACTCTCGGCGAATTTCAATACCGCAGTGCGGGTATCTGGTGCTCGCGATATCTTGAGATATACGTTTCCGAAAACGGTACCGATTTCGGATTGGTTGGCAGAACCGAAAACAACAATTTTGTCACTCAAACACAGCAAAAGCGAGTCGAGTTTAAGGTAACTCTTGATAAAGCGTATAAAGCACGTTACGTTCGCGCAGTATTCTCGAGTGACGTGTTTACCTACGTTGACGAAATATCCGTATACGGCGGCAAAGACGTGTCTAACGCGGCTTCTGCCGAAAAAACCGTGATCGCCGAAAAGGAGATCGGCGGTGATATCGACGGTATCAACAGCATATGTCTTATGTATACCGCGACCAATTACACTTCCGAAACCATCAAGCCCTATTTCGCATACGTTGATAATAGCGGCAAGGCTGTCGACACTATGTTCGATGCGATGCTTTTCCTCGGTATGCCGGTAACCTCGTCCGCTGACGGATTTATGCGCCAAAACGATATGAAGAGCTTCGTATCGGTTGCTATGGGCGCGAACAATAATATGGGCGCTCTTAATACCGTAGTAGGTCAGCTTAAGAGTGAATTGGGACTTGCAGACGATTTTAAATATCCGATATTCTTCTCGGTTCCCAATATCGGCATTTATTCCGACAGCTTCGGTCAGATCGACGGACAAAATATCTCCTCCAATAATCTCGAAAACCGTACCAAGATAGTAAAATGGTATATCGATTATGTTGAGGAGCAATTCAAGGCAAGTAATTTCGATAACCTTACCCTGAAAGGCTTCTATTGGTTCGCGGAAAGCATTGATTACGCGCGTTCCACCTACGAGCCTCAACTCGTAGCTAATTTTAATGATTATTCCCACGAAAAGGGATATAAAACGATGTGGATCCCCTTCTACAGCGCGGCAGGTATCGACGTTGCCAAGGACCTTGGCTTCGACTCGGTCACCATGCAAGCGGGTCACGCCTTCAACGGCGGGGAAGAGGTCGGCTCTGCCGCACCTCAGGCGTGCAAGGATGCCGCTATCGCCGCTAAGAGATTCGGACTTAACGGTCTTGAATTTGAGGTTGACTGCAACGTTAAGGATTACACAAAGCGTTTTGAAAAATACGTAAATGCGGCATACGGCGCAGGTCTTATGGAAAAGGGTATGATCACGATGTATCAGGTCGGCGATCACCTTTACCAATCGAGCAAGGGCACCTTTAACCGCAGCGTTTACGACCTTACTTATGAATTTATTTCGGGAAAATATACCGAATGTGCGCCCGTTATCGAGGGTGATATCACTATCACCGTAACGGTTGGCGATTATGAAAGAGGCAAATTCGTCGTTAAGGACGAGGATACCTCCTCTGCAAATCTTGAGGTAGTCGGTCTTCAAAAGATCGAAGGCCTTTACATCGAAGCATACGGCAACGGCAGAATCAATGTCGAAGCCGCGAATGCAACTCCCGGCACGTATGAAACCACACTTGCGGTTACCGACGGTACGAACGTCTCGAATACCGTTAAGGTTACTGTTATCGTACTGCCTGCCGAGGGTGATGCTTCTTCCGATCAGGGCGGTCAGGACGCTTCCTCCGGAAACGTCGGCGACCCCGCTCAGAACGAAAACGACGGAATGCTGCTCGTTATTCTTATTTCGGTTGGCGGCATTTTAGTGGTTGCTGCGGTAATATTTGCGGTAATTAAAGCACGTTCGTCCAAGAAGAAATAAAACCATCCCTACGCACAAGGAGAACCCGTTATGAAAAAGTTTATTGCCGTGATTCTCGTTTGCTTTATGGTGCTTGCGGTAGTTGCTTGCGGCGAAGAAGCAACCGAAAACAGTCAAGCTGATTCCTCGGTTGTCGAAGATAGCTCCGAAGCGGTTGAAGCTTCCGAAGCAGAATCCTCTGAAGCTGAAGAATCCACGGAAAACTCTGAAGAATCTTCCGAAGCATCTTCCGAAGGATCTTCCGAACAGTCCGCCGAAGAATCCGCAGATACTTCCGTTGAAGTCTCTGACGATGAAAACGGTGACGAAGTCAAATTTTTAAGTCAGTTCATTTCTTGGAAAAAGCATTATTGCGACAAGGCGGAAATTTACGAGGTCGTAAATACCGATCCTACCTCGCTTAAGCTCTCCAAGGTAAACAGCTCGGATATTGCGGCGGGCGATATCGCCGCGTTTACCTCCGAATACGGCTCGGATATCGAAGCCGACGGTCAGGATTACAAGGATTTCGCGGTCGTTGTATTTGAATACGATCATTCGGTTTTCTCGTACGTTAAGAAAACCTTTGCCAAGGTCGGCAAAGCTGATTCCAAAACCGAGATTCCCAAAGACGGATACGTTGTAGCTATCCACAAGGACTATGCCGATAAGATCGGTGCTATCGAAGCGCTCGACGCGAAAACACCCTTCTTCCCTCACGGCTTTATCGCAAGCGACGTTCTTGACGCAAAGATCTCTGCCGCGAAGAACGCTCCCGTGCTTGACGGCAAGATCACAGCATCCGAATACGGCGGAAAAGAGCTTTGGGACATTATGCCCGATAATATCGGTGTTTCCTATTATCAGTTCGACGTTAACGATTATTACGCAACCGCAAAGGTTTATGCAACCTATGACAAGGATAACCTTTACGTTGGCGTGGTAGTTGACTCGCCCAGACACTATAACATCCTCTCTAAAGAGGAAGCCGGCAATATGTGGCAGTACGAATGCATTCAGCTTCAGTTCTCGTCTATCGCACCCAACGATGAATATTTCGTTGAAAATTGGGACGGTATCAGAAACAAGACCGCCGCAAATGCAAACATCACCCGTCAGACGGGCTATGCCGTAAATGAAGAGGGCGACACCCTTATCACCGTATGGCAGGGCAATACCGAAGCGGGTCACCAAGCGGTATGCGTTCGTGACGACGAAAACGCAAAGACCTATTACGAAATCGTAATTCCTTGGTCGGATCTCGGCAGCGGTGATTACGTTGTCGACGCTGAGAAGGGCACGTCGTTCGGTATGGCTATCTCCATCAACTGCGGTGACGATAACACCTTTAGAAATATCGTTCTCCGTGACGGCGGCGGTATTATGGGCTGTAACGACTGGACCAAGATTCCTACGCTCACCCTTAACTGATTTCGGGTGTATTAATTCAGTTCTTCAATAAGAAACATAAAAAAATACTTTTAAAAGGAGTGCAACAGTTTATTATGAAGAAAATCCTCGCAATTGTTCTCGTTTGCTTTATGGCATTCGCAGCAGTAGCATGCTCCGAAGAAACCGCAGACGAAAGCAGCAACGTATTCCAAACCTCCTCTCAGGCAGATGCAACTTCCAAAGAGGAATCCAAAACCGAATCTTCCGTAGCAGGTACTTCCGAAGATGAATCTTCCGCAGCTACCTCCACCGAAGACTCCACCGAAGCTTCTACCGAAGACTCCACCGAATCTACCGATTCTTCCGTTGAAAGCGGCGACGAATCCACCTCTGACCCCGGTGCAGTAGTTTACACCAACAAGTACATTTCGTGGAAGAACGCTTACACCGACACCGTAAGAGTTAATCACAGAGCTGAAGACGCTACCTCGCTTAAGCTCTCCAAGATCAACGAAGAAGTTGACGAAGGCGATACCGGTATCTTCACCTCCTTGTTCGGCAAGAACATCAGCGTTGACGGTCAGGATTATGCTGACTATGCAGTTGTAGTTGCTGAATACGATCACAGCATGTTCTCCTACAAGCTCAAGGAATTTTATGCAGTAGGCGAAGCTCCCGATGACGTTGACATCCCCGAAGACGGTTATGTTCTCGCTATCTGGAAGGAAAACACCGATAAGATCAACGCACTCAAGTCTCTTGATGCTAAGACCTATCCTCTCTTCCCCCACGGTGTTACCATCAACGACGGTCTCGACGCTAAGATCGACGCTGCAAAGACCGCTCCTACCATCGACGGTAACGTTTCTTCTAAAGAATACGGCGACGTTGTTTGGGAAATCAAGCCCGATAACGAACTCGTTTCCTACGTTCAGTTCGAAGTAAACCAATACTATGCAACCGCAGAAGTTTACATGACCTACGACGCAGATTACTTCTATCTCGGCGTTATCGTAGACTCTCCCTACCACTACAACATCCTTACTCCCGACAACTGCGGCGGTATGTATGACTACGAATGCATCCAGGTTAACTTCGGTGCAAACGCAGCAGACAGCGATTACGTTCTCGAACACTGGGATCACCAGATCGACAAGACCGCTGAACAAGAAAACCTGCTTAACCAGTACGGCTTCGGCGTTAACGACAAGGGCGAAACCCTTTACTGCACTTGGATGCCTAAAAGCGGCACTCTCGTTGACACCTGCGCGGTAATCCGTGACAGCGAAGGTCAGAAGACCGTTTACGAAGCAGCAATTCCGTGGGCTATCCTCGGCTCCGCTGACGAACCCTTCGCACCCGAAAAGGGCGATGAATTTATGGTTTCCGTCTCCGTTAACTGCGGTAGCGAAGATTCCAAGTTCAGAAATATCCTTCTCCGTGACGGCGGCGGTATCATCGGTATCAACGACTGGACCAAGTGCCCCACCATCACTCTCGACTAATTAATTTAAGCTTTAAAAACGAGGTATAAATCGTAATGAAAATAGGCGTAAGTCTTTATAGCTTCCACGGTTACGCCGAGGAAGGCTCCCTTGGTATCAAGGGTTGTATCGATAAGGTTAAGGAGTTCGGCGCAGAAGGCGTTGACTTCGTTGAGACCCCTAAGTACAACGGCGATCTTGAAGCATACAAAGCGTATGCGAAGGATATCGGCGATTACTGCAAGAGCGTCGGCATTGAAGCTTGCTGCTTCTGTGTTGGTTCCGACTTCCTCAATCTCGATACCGATGCCGAAATAGCACGTGTTAAAGGTCTTGTTGACGTTGCTGAAGCATACGGCTGCAAAACCCTCCGTCACGATGCTACTCCCGGCTATCATGCAGCAGGTACAAGATGGAGAAGCTTCGATTACGTTCTTCCCATTCTTGCAAGAGCTTACCGCGAAGTTACGGAATATGCCGCAACCAAGGGTATAAAGACCTGTATCGAAAACCACGGCTTCTTTGCACAGGATCCCGACCGTGTTGAAAAGCTTATCAATGCGGTTGACCATCCCAACTTCGGTGCTTTGGTCGATATCGGTAATTTTGCTTGTGCTGATGCTGATCACAATTATGCTGTAGGTCTTCTTTCCCGCTATGCTGTTCATGCTCACGCAAAGGACTTCCACAAGAAGAGCGGCTCGCTCGATGCACCCGGTGAAGGCTGGTTCCAGTCCCGCGGCGGCAACTATCTCCGCGGCTCGATCATCGGTCACGGCGACGTTCCCGTTCGTCAGTGCGTTAAGACCTTGCAACGCAACGGTTATGACGGATTCCTCTGCATCGAATTCGAAGGCATGGAGGATGCTCTCAGAGGCATCAGAATCGGTTGCGATAACCTCAAGCGTTTTATTAATCAGTAAAACAATAACGTATATGGGGCGCCCAAAAAGCGCCCCATATGTGATTAAAACAGGCAGAGCTGCATATTATGAACAAAGACGGAAAACAACACGTTATCGCGCCCGAGGATAGGCGTGACGCCGCGGCGGATAAAAAGAAGATCAAAAAAATCGCACTGATCGTTTTGAGTGCGTTTTTGGTGCTTGCCGCAATTTACGGTGCGCTTTTGGCAGTTACTAATTTGCTTGAACCCGAATATTCCGAAGCATCTTATGAAGATTACCGTTTCTTTGAAGCGGATTACAGTAAAAATATACTTGAGGATAAGCTTTATCTTTCCCTTAACCGAAATATCTATTTTGAAAGAATGGGCAGTGAAAGCGTTTTAACAAAGGAAAATGCAATCGGTATTTCTCTTGCCGCTGATCTGTTCTTCGATTATTTCGATTGTCTTGTAAAAGGCGATTATGAAAATTACTCATCGTTTTTCACTCAGGAATGCCTCGAATCGAAAAATTTCACTCTGCCCGAGCGTTTCACAATGCAAGGCATATATGACGTACATATCAATATGTATCGATCTGACGTTGTCGATGAAGAAAGCGACACTGTGCGTGAAATTTACGAGGTAAGCTACCGTATCTTTGAAAACAACGGGACGTTCCGTAGCGACATTCTTCCGGATGAAACGCGTACGCTCGTCTTTGAAATAAATATAACTAAGGGCGTTGCTAAGATCAACGCTATCGGACACCGTGCGAACGGTTGACAGATAACAATACGAAAGAAGCGTTTTTTATGAATTATACCGATTATTCCGCCGATATCGAAGCGTTTGAACGTCGGATAAAGGAATTGAAAAGCAAGGCTGACAAAGCGTTGGGCAACCTTAAAAGCGAGGTGCGCTCTATCCGCGACCGTGACCCCGCCGCAAGAAGCGATGCCGAGGTTTTGCTGCTTTATCCCGGACTTCACGCTGTTATTGCACACAGAATAGCACATAAGCTTTATAAAAACGGCAAATTTTTTGCCGCGCGTGCCGTAAGCCAATGGGCAAGAAATATTACCGGAATCGAAATTCATCCCGCCGCAAGGATAGGCAAGGGTCTGTTTATCGATCACGGCTGCGCCGTTGTAATCGGCGAAACCACGGTTATCGGTGATAACTGCACTATATATCAAGGCGCAACCTTGGGCGGTACGGGTAAGCACGTCGGCAAGCGCCATCCTACGATCGGCAATAACGTAATGATCGGTGCGGGTGCAAAGGTCTTAGGTCCCATTACGATCGGCGATAACTCGAAAATTGCCGCGGGCGCAGTAGTGCTGAAGGATATCCCCGAAAACTCGACCGCGGTAGGCGTGCCCGCGCGTATTGTTCGCGGCAAGCACGTCGATAAGGAGCAAACGCTCGATCAAATGAATATTCCCGACCCTGTGGCGCAGGAATTGACCCTCCTCAAAGCCCGTATCGAGGAATTGGAAAAGCGTCTTACCGAAAAAGAATGATGCACCGTAAAGAGGGACTTGTGAAGTCCCTCTTTTTTTGAAAAATATAATAACATTTTTAAAATTTCTCTTGACAAAAGCGTTTGTTTATGGTAATATATATCGCGTTGAATATGCGCCGCTAGCTCAGCTGGATAGAGTAACTGGCTACGAACCAGTAGGTCAGGGGTTCGAATCCCTTGCGGCGTGCCAAAAAAGAAGTAACTTTTTAACAAAAGTTACTTCTTTTTTTATCCAAGCCGCATGCTTGGCATATCATCACGACATAGTCGTGGATATCATCAAGGGTGGCTTGCGCCGCCCTTGTATCTCATCACGCGCCAGCGTGCATCCACCTGCGGCTTGATGCTATACAAAACATCGTTTTGATGATATACCGCAACAAGTTGCGGATGATATACAAGGCTTGCGCCTTGATTTATTTCCGGAAGTTTGATATAATAAACTCACTGACAAATAAGAATTTGGTGGAGCGCAGAATAAATATGAGTGTAGATAATAAGGACGAAATTTTAGCTGTGATGGAATTTGTAAAGTCTGCCAAATTAAAGGGAAATGTGGAAATAATCGGTAAAGACGAATTACTATGGGATATAGGAGATGTTTATTTGCGTTTTCTTTTTGATATTCGCGAAACTACGATTTTGTATTCACGTCGAAAAAGTCGTTATTTTGAAACCGGTCATTTTCACGTAGAAACTTGTGATGTGATAAGTTTAATTCAGGACATCAATAGCGAAGATAAAAGGGTTCATATAACTGTTCTGTTAGGTGGTAGTAATTTCGACATTGAATCTAAAGCAGAGAAGAAAAAGAAAAACTGGCTGTTGGTGCGCCATTATTACTCCAACCAATAAATTCCTATTTGCCGTGCGGAGCAAATATATCATACAACGGAGCCGTATATTATATCGCGCAAGCTATATATCATTGAAATTAAATTAGATTTATGATATGATCAGTTTAACATAATAGGGATTTGACGAGGAAATTACTTATGGAAAATATTTGGCATGAAATGTACAAGGCAGCAAAAGCAGTGTTGAATGAACGAAGAATTTCGGAATATGTCACTTGCGGAGAAGTATCCGCTGCTGTCTGTTCAAAATCGGGAAAGATATATACCGGAGTGTGCATAGACACTTGTTCAACACTCGGTATTTGTGCAGAAAGAAATGCCATTTTTAATATGATTACTAACGGTGAACATGAAATTGACAAGGTTCTCTGCATTTTGCCCGATGGCTCAAGCGGTGCACCTTGCGGTGCCTGCCGTGAATTAATGGTACAAATTATGGCGGGGAATTATTACGATATAGAAATAATGCTTGACTATTCTACAGGACGTACCATAAAGCTTGGCGAGATCACGCCCGAATGGTGGATCAAATAAGTTACTGTTTATTGAATGCTAAAGCCTCGACAATTTTGTCGAGGCTTTATTTTTAATATTAGGCGACTGCTTTCTGAATTATTAGCATTGCGGTGAAAAAGAGGAACGCTTCTTAAGGCTGTTAAATGCCCTCGTGTGCAACTTTTTTGCTTGTTCGATAAACGGGCTTGGCGAGCGCGCCCGTTGTGTGCAGGGCGGATTTAAAGCTTTTGCACGGTTGCACGTTTGTTGCTTTTGGGGGAACGATTCATGAAGGTATGACAGTCGGAATAAAACTTGCTTCACACACAAAAAAAGAAGACGGCGCGTTTGCCGTCTTCTTTATTATATTAAAGCTTATTTAACTTTAATTATCTGCGAGTCTTGACAACTACAGCAGAACCAGCGAGAGCAACGATTGCGATGATCGCGAAGATGATCATATTGGAAGCGTCGCCGGGCTTGGTGTCATCAGGCTTGGAAGTGTCGTCTTCAACTACGGGAGCCTTG
>JAZRTE010000056.1:0-1673 GCA_045651785.1 Eubacteriales bacterium
CTTGTACGGCTGATAACGCATCGGCAAATCCAGCCATGTTTTCTTATCCATAACAGATTTATAATGAGAAAACGCCTCAAACCCGTCTTTTCCGTGATACGAACCCATACCGCTTTCGCCAACACCGCCAAAGCCCATTTCGCTTGTTGCAAGATGCACAACCACATCGTTGATACAGCCGCCGCCATAAGAAAGTTCGGTTGTGACACGCTTGATATGATTCTTGTCGCTTGAAAAAATATACAGAGCTAACGGTTTATCTTTTCCTTTGAGTTCGTCAATAAGCGAATCGAAATCATCAAATGCAAGAATCGGCATAATAGGACCGAAGATTTCTTCGCCCATAACCGCATCTGCTTCTGTTACGTTATCCATAACGGTCGGCGCGATTTGGCAGGTATCGGCATTAGTTTCACCGCCGATGACAACTTTATTTTTATCAATCAGAGAACATAGACGGTTGAAGTGCTTCTCATTGATGATTTTACCGTAATCTTTGTTTGCAAGCGGATTTTCACCATATTGCTTTTTAATCTGCTTTACGACCTCAGCGACAAACTCATCCTTTACGCTTTTCTCGCAAAGAATGTAATCGGGCGCAACGCAGGTCTGACCGCAGTTAAGATATTTACCGAACACAATACGTTTTGCGGCGAGCTTGATATTTGCACTTTTATCCACGATACAAGGGCTTTTGCCGCCAAGTTCAAGAACGGCGGGGGTTAGATGCTCTGCCGCATGACGAAGTACCTCTTTGCCCACAGTTTGACTTCCGGTAAAGAATATAAAATCAAATTTCTGCTCCAACAATGCGAAATTTTCGGCTCTGCCTCCCGTTACAACCGCAACGTATTCGGGGACAAAACATTCGGTGATGATTTTTTCTATAATCTTGCTCGTTGCGGGAGAATATGCACTCGGTTTTACAATAGCGGTATTACCCGCGGCGATGGCGTCTGCCAACGGGTCGAGCGTTAAAAGAAAAGGATAATTCCACGGACTCATAATGAGTGTATTACCATAAGGAATCGGTTGCTTAAAGCTGTGGGACGCAAAGTTGGTTATCGGAGTAGCAACGGTTTTTCTTTTCGCAAAACGCTTTGTATGACGAATCATATAAGAAATCTCAGAAAGCACAAGTCCGCTTTCACACATAAACCCTTCGTAATGGCTTTTGCCGAGGTCGGATTTTAATGCATTATTGACCTCTGTTTCGTATTTCTTGACTGTTGCGTAAAGTTTTTTAAGTTGTTCGATACGAAACTTAACCGGAATCGTCACGCCGCTTTTAAAATACTTTCTTTGATTTTCGAGCAGGATTGATATTTTTTCGCTTGTCATTTTAGTTACTCCAATCTGCGAATTTATAATAGAAGCCTTCAAGCTCCTTTCGTGTCATAAGCTTCGGCACGGGATAAAGAGGATTCGCTTCCTTTTCGGCGTGCTTTGACAAATACGGAATATCTTCTTTTCTTATTCCCGTTAATTTTTCGGGAATACCCATATCCGCGTTGAGTTTCTTTATTGCGTTTATAAATTTCTCGGCGCCGATTTTGTGCGAATCGGTTTGGTCACAAACCCCTGCTGCAACTCCGACTTCATACAGCTTTTTATACACACTTTCGCCGTAAGCTTCAAGTACATACGGCATGATAACTGTATTTGCAAGACCG
>JAZRTE010000057.1:0-15587 GCA_045651785.1 Eubacteriales bacterium
GTGTGTCAGGAACCTGATATAGGTCATTCTCTGAGTACGTGGTGTACGGGAGAAAGTTTGAATGCGTTAAGACCAAGCTCTACAAGCTCTTCCTCATTGTATGCGAAACCGCCGCCTGTACCGCCCAGTGTGAATGCCGGACGAAGAACTACCGGATAACCGATACGTTTTGCAGCTTCTTTTGCCTCATCGATGGAGTATGTGATCTCGGACGGGATAACCGGCTCACCGATGGACTGGCAGAGTTCCTTGAACATCTCTCTGTCCTCTGCGCGCTCGATGGATGCGCTGGATGTACCGAGAAGTTTTACGCGGCACTCACGAAGGATGCCTTTCTTCTCAAGCTGCATAGCCAGGTTAAGACCTGTCTGTCCGCCGATACCCGGAACGATCGCATCCGGTCTCTCATAACGGATGATCTTTGCGATGTACTCCAGTGTTAACGGTTCCATATATACTTTATCAGCAATTACTGTGTCAGTCATGATTGTAGCCGGGTTGGAGTTGCAAAGAACAACCTCGTAACCCTCTTCTTTCAGTGCAAGACAAGCCTGTGTGCCTGCATAGTCGAATTCGGCAGCCTGACCGATAACGATAGGGCCCGAGCCGATAATAAGAATCTTTTTGATGTCTGTACGTTTTGCCATTTTTTGCCTCCTGAATACTTCTTTATCTATATTGCGTTTTCGTCGTAAATGTAAACCGGATTTCCGTTGCAGACGGTGAGCACGCATCTGCCGAAAAGTCGGTCGCCCTCAAAGGGGGTGGCTTTTCCGAGTGAAAGGAATTCATTCGGATCGACCGTGAATTCATAATTCAGATCCCATACGGTAAAATCGTTGCCGATCGGGATACCGAACCGCTTGCGCGGGTTTATGCAGAGAAGCTCGACAAGCTTTTCAAGCGTCAAGACTCCCGTTTTTACAAGCTTGGTATAAAGGACGGGCAGAGCAGTTTCAAGTCCTACTACGCCGAACGCGCTTTTTTCAAGTCCCTTTGATTTTTCTTCAAGCGAGTGGGGTGCGTGGTCGGTCGCTATCATATCGATAGTGCCGTCGAGTATTCCCTCGATAAGCGCTTCCCTATCCTCTTTTCCACGAAGCGGCGGATTCATTTTAAACCTGCCGTGCTCTTGAAGGTCGTTATCGTCAAGCACCAAATAGTGCGGTCCCGTTTCGCAGGTTATATCGACGCCGTCCTTTTTCGCTTGGCGAATGAGCGCCACGCTTTCCTTTGTTGAGATATGGCAGACGTGATAAGGAACGCCGATTTCCTTGACAAGGTTAATATCTCTTGCTATCTGTTCATATTCACTTGCTGAGCAGATACCGCGGTGATTGTGGGCTTTCGCATAAGCACCGTCGTGGATATAACCGCCCTTAAGGAGCGAATTGACCTCGCAATGTGCTACTATCATTTTACCGAGCCGCTTTGCTTCAAGCATCGCGCTTCGCATCATTTCATCCGACTGAACGCCTCTGCCGTCATCGGAATAGGCGATTGCCTTATCGCGCATACCCTCCATATCCGAAAGCTCGTTGCCGGCTTCGTTTTTGGTGATAGTTCCGTAGGGATACACGTTTATAACCGAATTTTTAATAAGTTCAAGCTGGATGTCGATATTTTCGACGCTGTCGGGCGCGGGGTTGAGGTTAGGCATCGTGCAGACAGCGGTATAGCCGCCGCGTGCCGCCGATTCCGAGCCCGTGCGTATCGTTTCTTTATAAGAAAAACCCGGTTCACGAAAATGCACATGCACATCGCAAAAACCGGGAAAAACAACATATTCTTTATCTTTGGAAAAGAAACGCGAAAAAGAGGACAAAGCACCCTCGGAAATAGTGAATTCGGGATGGAAACCGGATTGCATTATCTTGAATTTACCCAAAACGGACATAAAGTACCCCTTTCCGCAATATGCTTTATAAGTTGTTACGCATTTCGAATGATTATATCACAAATCGGTATATTTTGTCAATATGACATTTCGAACAAAAGGAAATTACTTATGTTCGAAATGTCTAATCATATTAACAGTCATCTGTCATCGGGCAACGTTTGTCCCTCGTCGATGCTTTTGCTTACCGATTCCGCCAGCATCTCGATAGCGTCTTTATCGGCGCCTTCCTGAACGGCAATTTTGAGGTATTTTCCGTATTCCTTTTCATAGCCGTATCCGCCGTAGATAATCGCAAGCAAAGATGCAGAGGGTTTGAAATTCGGACAGATCTTCAATGCATCGAGCGAATATTCGACTGCGCCCTCGTATTCGCCCTCTCTGTAATAAAGCTGAGCAAGATTGTTGATCGCAAAGTGATTGTTCGGATTGATCTCGATAGCTTTTTGATAACACTCCTCAGCATTAACAAAATCGCTCTTCTGAACGTAAAGAATACCGAGATTACTTAATACCGTAGCGTTTTGCGGATCGTTTGCCAGCACTTGACCGTATTCCTTTATCGCTTCATCGACTAAGCCCCATTCTTCATAACAAAGCGCCGAAAAGAGGCATACTGCACTAAGGTCGCGCTTTGACGGACGAAGCGCTTTTATTTTTTCAAATGAAGAAATTGCCTTTGAATACTTATTTTCATTAAACAGACGAATTGCTTCAAGCAACTTCTTGCGCGATTTCGGATCACGCGCAAAAACGCCCTCGAGTTCCTTCGCGTAATGCTTTTCATAGAAGGTAAGAGGAGCTTTTGAACCGCTTCCCGCAACAAGCTTTGCAATCGATGCACCAAACGAAACGACTAAGATAGCAACCTTGAAAAGATTATCGGTGTAGGGTGTTCCGTTAGCAGCTATATCATACACATAAAAACCTAGCGATGCGACGGCAAGAAGAACAAAAACAACGATCAACGCTTTTTTCAATTTCATTAAAGCATTACCTTCCTTAATTCCTCGTTCGATTTAATGCTTAAATATTTGGGTGCGATATCAAACACAGTCTTACAGCCGCTTTGTCCCTCTTTGTTAAGTCTGTACGCCGCTCGTGCATAGGCAACGATGACCGATGCGGTAAATTCGGGGTTCGAATCGAGCTTTAACGAATATTCTATAATATGGTTATGCTCGCCGTTAAAGCCGGTCTTGCCGCTTCTGATAACAAAGCCGCCGTGAGGGATGCCGCTGTGGTCACGCTTGAGCTCATCCATGGTTATGAAATGAACCGTTGTGTCGTAATCGGCAAAATAGTTGGGCATATTTTTAATTTCGGATTCGATTTTTTGAAGGTCTGCGCCATCCTTTGCGACGACGAAGCATTCACGGATATGCTTTTGACGGGTTGTAAGCTCGGGCGCGCTGCCGCTTCTTACCGCGTCAAGCGCTTCATCGACGGGAATGGTATATTGCTTTGCGTCGAGTACGCCCTCGACACGGCGGATAGCATCCGAATGGCCTTGAGAAACGCCCTTGCCCCAGAAGGTATAATCCTTACCGTCGGGAAGGATTGCAGACGCGTACATACGGTTGAGCGAGAACATACCCGGGTCCCAGCCGACCGAAATAAGAGCAACACGACCCGATTCGGACGCGCTTTTATCGACATTTGCGAAATGCTCGGGGATGCGCGCGTGGGTATCGAAGCTGTCGACGACGTTGAAATAATTTGCAAGATACGGCGTTTGAACGGGAAGGTCGGTTGCGCTTCCGCCGCAGAGAATCATAACGTCGATTTCGTCCTTATGGTCAAGCACACTGTCGGTATGGTAAACGGGCACGTTTTCGGTGTTAAGCTTAACTGTTTCGGGATCGCGGCGAGTAAATACCGCGGTAAGCTCCATATCTTCATTTTGACGGATTGCGGATTCAACACCTCTGCCGAGGTTGCCGTAGCCGAAAATTCCTATGCGGATGCTCATATATTTTTCCTCCGTGGAGTTCTGAAAATTCTTGTTTTTTATGATAACACAGTATTAGTGTTTTTTCAATATTTTTTTATTTCTTCAAGGTGTTTTCCGAATTTCTGTAAACGAAAAGCTTGCAAAACAGAAATTCAAGAACAAAGTTGGCTATCATCGTAACTGCAAGTACGATATATTCGTTCACGCCTGCAGTCTCCGCCATATCGCCAAGCCAAGTCGAAAGCGGCGTGAACACAAGATAAAAGCCAAACACCTTTGCCATTGCAACGGGTACGTTTGCCGCGGATTTGAAGGTATAGCGGCGGTTGAACGTAAAGTTCCAGATTATTGAAAGCAAAAGCGAAAGAAGATAGGAAACCCAATATTCCCATTTAAATAATTCAAGGAAAAGCGCGCAGGAGCCGATTTGGATTATTCCCGCAGAGGCGGAAAACAAGGTGAATTTTATCGCCTGGACAACCGTATTCTTTTTCATTTTGACTTCTCCGCTTCTTTATTCGGTTATTGTGTATTCAAGCATTTCGTAATGCAGCTTTGTGCCAATATCGGTGCCGACAGGGAGCAAAGCAAGCGCGATGAAAATATCGTCTTCCTGTGCCTTCCCTATTTCGCGCAGATATGCATATTCTCCTTCGATTTTAACAACAACGTAATCTCTCGGTATCATTTTTTACCTCTTTTATTGACCTTATAAATATTTCTGCGGTTATGCGCGACAGAAACGGCGCTCCAACAGGTTATGCATATCGGCATTGACGATGAAAAGGTTTGGAAATCGATGAAAAAGTTCACTATTTGCGTTATTGCGCTGATGCCCGTGCCGAGGAGTATGAGCAATTCAAAGGTATCGACGTACCAACCGGGACACATTTTGATCGACATTATTCCGAACAACAGCAAAAAGGTGACCGCAAACGCGCAAAGCATATAAAGCGGCAAAAGCCAAAGGTTGTCAACGTCCGCGCCGAATGAATCGGAAAGAAAATAGCCGAGTATTCCGAATATCAAAGCCGTGATTATCGGCAATATTACAGCAAGTCTTTTACATTTGAAAATCGTATCAAGCAAAAAGCGCATTCGTGTTACCCGCATAATTACACCTCCGTTCGTTTGCTTGAGTATAGCATAAAAATGCCGACAAATCAATAGCCCGACTTCATTTTGAAATCGGGCTATTCTAATATTAACCTATCATATCCTCGCCTGTGCGTTTGATTGTATAGTCCTTTTTGTTTTCGTGAATGAAGGATGCGGTAAGACGGATGTCGCGCGAGGAGGAGCCGATAAGCACGTCGTATCTGCCGTCTTCGGCAACGTAGCGGCGCAGCGAGGTGTTATAATACGCCAAATCGCGTTCCTCGATTTCAAAGGTAACAGTCTTTTCCTCGCCTGCTGCAAGCTCGACCTTTTGGAATTTACGCAATTCCTTTATCGGCTTGGGTACGGTGGAAACAGGGTCGCTGATATAAAGCTGAGCAATTTCGGTACCGAAAACGTCGCCGACGTTTTTAACAATAAAGCTTGCCTTTACGCCGTTATCGTTGGTGATAACGAGATCACTGTATTCAAATTCGGTATAGGAAAGTCCGTGACCGAAGGGATATACGATTTCTTCGGGATGACGGTCGTAATAACGGTAGCCGACGTTGAGCTTTTCGGTATATTCCATATAAAGGCCGTTACCGGGGTATTCGAAATCATCACGCACCTTGGTCGGGAAGGTTTCGGAAAGCTTACCCTGAGGATTGAGCTTACCCGTAAGCACGTCGGCAATAGCGCCGCCCGATGCTTCACCGCCGAGCCACATTTGGACGATAGAATCAGCCTTCTTCATATAATCGTCGAATATCATTACGCCGCCCGATTGGCATACCAAAACGACCTTTTTGCCGCTTTTAACCGCAAATTCAACGTACATATCGTAGTTGGGGTTCATAAACGGTGTACGGCGGTCGAACTTTTCGGTATCCTCGGATTCTTGGGCACCGACAAAAATCAACACAACGTCGCTATCCTCGATAAACTTGCCGAACTCGCCGAGCTTCGGCCAAAGCATTTCGGTCGAGAAGGATGCTTTTTTGTAAAATTCGCCGTATTTGAACTCGGTATTGGGAAGCAGCTTTTTGAGCTCTTCAAGCGGATTGTCGATATATTCGGGCTTTTGAAGCACCTCGGCGCTTCCCTGTCCCGAAATGAGCGGCTTAACCGCATATTCGCCGATAACGGCAATCTTTTTGTATTTTTCTTCGGTAAGAGGAAGGGTTTTGCCGTCGTTTTTAAGAAGAACGATGCCCTTGGAAGCGACCTCACGCGCGATAGCGTGTTGCTTGTCGCGGTCGTATTCTCCCTTTTCGGGCTTCTTGCGGGTTGCGAATTGAAGAACGCGATCAACGGCGTTGTCGATCTGTTCCATTGTAATTTCGCCCTTTTCAAGACCTGCCTTGAGCTCCTCATAGATAAGCCAGTTGTGAGGCATTTGGAGGTCAAGACCTGCAGATACCGCTTTTACGATATCGTGGACAGCGCCCCAGTCGGAAACGACGATGCCCTCATATCCCCATTCTTCCTTGAGTATTTCGGTAAGAAGATGGCGGTTTTCGGAGCACCAGATCGAATTGACCTTGTTGTATGCACACATTATACTTGTGGGGTTTGCCTTTTTAACCGCAATTTCAAAGGGGCGGAGATAGATCTCGCGGAGGGTTCTTTCGTCAACGTCGGCACTTGCGTCGATACGGTATTTTTCCTGATTGTTGACAGCATAGTGCTTAAGACTCGTTGCGACGCCTTTGCTTTCTACGCCGTTGATGTATCCCGCAACTATTTCGCCTGCAAGAACGGGATCCTCCGAAACGTATTCGAAATTTCTGCCGCAGAGCATATATCTTTTAATATTTACACCGGGGCCTAAGATCATATTTATATCGTGCTCGATACAGTCGTTTGCAATCGCTTCGCCCATAAGACGCGCGTTATCAATGTCCCAGCAGGAGCCGAGGTTGCAAAGGTTGGGAAAATGGGTGCAGTTTTCTTCAACGTCAACACGAACGCCGTGAGGGCCGTCGGCAAGATTTTGCGATTCGATGCCCAGACGTTCGATTGCTTTGGTCGCCATCGAAGCAGAGCCTGTGAGCAAAAATGCCTTTTCCTCGAGAGTCATATCTTTAATAATCGGATTCATTATGTAAACCTCCGTCAGAGTGTGCTTAAAATGTTTTAGTATTATATCATATGAACATAAAAAAGTCAATCGAAATGAAAAATCGGCAATGCGTTAAAAAGATAATTTTGTTGACTCAAATATTGTTTTGTGGTATAATTTTTTATGATAACGCTTTTCGGAAGAATCTTTAATTTCCGAACCGCAGAGGGAAAATAAGATGGAATATTTTAAAAATTACGTATCCAATACCTTGGCAGGAACGTCGAACCAGCTTTACTTTAACAATTCTTCCGCAAACGGTAAATCGAGCGAGGGTATGATGTTCTATAAGGCTGCGGTTGGCGGTGAATTTGATTATTCGATACTCTTTTCAAACGCTATTGACTCAACCTACGCTATGGGACTTACGGGCACACCGAATATGACGCTCGGCAATTTTGACGTTTCAAGTGTTAAAATCGGCGTTTTAAAGAAAGGAAATACCGCCACACCCGAAAGCGTTGAAGCAAATACGACGCTTATCGAAACGGGCGTTAAAAAATACACACACTCGAATAAGGTGACTTATTTTGAAACCGAGCCGATAAAGCTTAACGCAGAGGCAGACGATTATATCGTTATCTCGGTTGAATTTTCGGGTTCTCGTATTCCCTGCCACGTAGAAGCGCTAATACCAACTTTTAAAAAGGTTGGAAACGTTTGGAAGTCAGACAAAAACATACCGCTTGCGAATATGGTCGGTATTAAACGAAGCGTTAGGGCGACGGTTGCTTATCTCGGCGACTCGATAACGCAAGGCATCGGTGTAGAGGAAAATAATTATTCTTTTTGGTCTGCCGTCGCTTCTAAAAAGCTCGGTAACGATTTTGCATATTGGAATCTCGGTATCGGTTATGCAAGATGCAAGGACGTTGCCACAGACGGCGCTTGGCTTTTAAAGGCGAAGCAGTCGGAATACGTAGTTGTTTGCCTTGGCGTTAACGATCTGCTTCACGAAAATGCCGATGCCGATACCTTGAGCAAGAACCTTGAGCTTGTTGTTGACAAGCTTAACGTTGCGGGTTGTAAGGTCATTTTGCAAACCGTACCGCCCTATTCGGCTTATTCTCAAGCGAACATCGACGCTTGGTATGCTGTAAACGATTATATCTTAAACGAGCTTTCGAAAAAGGTTGTTGCCGTTTTTGACCCGAGCAGTCTTTTGATGACTTCGGAAAAGGTTCCGAACAAGGTTCTTTACGGAGGACATCCCAACGCGCAGGGCGGCAGAGTTTGGGGTACCGCGCTTTATAAATTTTTGACAGAAAACGTTGACATATTCAAGAAATAAAGCAAAAAGACCGTAATTTACGGTCTTTTTTATTATTCAAATGTCTTCATGCGAATCTACGAACGCTAAACGGCATCGATGGCAGATCTTATTTACACAAATATTATTGACCGTCTCAAATTTACCCCCGCATTTGGGGCATTTTTCTAAGAATTTATTATTCTTTTCGTATTGATACCATCCGCCAATAGGATTGGACAAGTAGTAATAAACAGGCTTGTTAAGTTTCTTTTCCAAGTCGGAGCATATATCAATGCCCCTCTTATTTAATTGCGAATTAACGTCAATAATCTGACGCTTGCTGAATCTGTCCGACAGACTTTCTAACCATATTGTGTCAACCGCATGAAATAACTTTTGGAAACTAAGTATCGAATAATGTTCTTCTTCATTAAAGATATACGGAATGTGAATCAATGGGATTTCTCTTCCGCAATCACCGCACAAAATCGGACTTGTAACATCGTACGGAAAGACAGCTAAAACGTAGAAGCTATGATCATTGCAATGGCATGAATCGTTAGCAGTAGGATCATCGCAAAGAATTTCAACATTAATTTCAAAACTCTGTAAAGCTTTTAAAATATAACTGTTAAAATACTTTTCATCTAATGAATCGTTGTCGGTGGTAATTACAGTTGCAACATAATTCTCATCATAAGTTTCAACTATCCATTCCCCGAGAATTTGTCCATTTTTATACATCATCGAAAGGAGCGAATCAACATTTTCTATAATATCATCTTTATTATCTGACAACGGTTTCAAATAAATTTTTGCTACTTTATACATATAATCACCTCTTCGGACCGAGAACAAATATCAAATATAGGAATATCACTTTTTCGCGTATTTTTCGCACACAGAAATAAAATGCTCAAAAATCTTTGCGCCGTTTACCGTATCGGTTCTTGCTTTATCAAAGCACATTCTTTCGGGGTGGAATTGAACGCTGAATATGGGGAGAGTTGTATGCTCGTGTGCTTCGATATATTCACCGTTCCAATATGCGGTCGCGCGCAGACCCTTGCCTAAATCCTTAACAGCTTGGTGGTGAGAGCTGTTTACCGCAAAGGATTCGCCATAGAGGTTATTAAGGATACTTCCCTCTGTTGCGGTAATATTATGTACCGAATCGTCACTGTTAACGCTAACGTGAAGGTCGGCTCTTTGTAAATGCTGATAAAGCGAACCGCCGAAATAGACGTTTATAAGCTGACAGCCGCGGCAGATACCAAGCACAGGCTTGCCTGCCTCGACGAATGCCTTAAGAATCGCAAATTCGGCAACGTCGCGCTCGATATCGATGCCCTTTGAGCCGTTGATTGCCTCTCCGTAATATTTTGGGTCGATATCTCCGCCGCCGCAAAGGATAAGTCCGTCGTAATTTGTATCTGCTTCGGGCAAATATTTTGCAACAGCTTCTGCGCCGACACCCTCGAGCGCATTAATATAATTTTCCGCACTTGAGCCGCGCGACAGTAATATTTTCATTTTTCGCATAATCGCACCGTCCTAATTATCAAAGCTCTTCAAAAACAAGCTCGCCGTTTTCATTCGACGTTGCCGCCTTGAAGGTCATCACACCTGCATAGCCGCCGTCGCTTTTATATCCCGTGAATATCATTCTTCCCTGCCATTCGGCGCATTTGGGAACGCTTGAGCAAGGGATTATCGGGTCATCGGGCATAATAAATCCTTCAAACGGCTTGTAGGAAACCATATAATGTGCCTTTGCCTTGATGCTGAATACAAGATAATACCTTCCGTTAAAAAAGAAATAATCGGGACATTCGGGAGGGTCAGCGGTTTCATGGATATACAGCGGGGTTCCGTAATCCTCCCAAGCTTCAAGATCCTTCGAAATATAATGAGCAAGACAGCCTTTATTTTCGGCAACGAGGCTTGTTGTTAGGAACATATGGAATAAACCGTCATCGCCTTTGATGACCTTTGGATCTCTTGCGATTGCTTTGTTGTATTTATCCGAAACGGTAAAGCCGAAGGAATCGTCCTTTTCGAAATGATAGCCGTCGCTCGAAATACTTCTGCGGATAGGTGCAGGTATTCCTCTGCCCCGTCTTACGGTGTAATAGAGGTATTCGACTCCGTCCTTTTCGATCCAAGAACCGGTGCATATCGAGCCCTCGGTCGAATCGGTAATAGGTACTGCCATAGGATGTATATTCCAGGTTTTGAAGTCGGTAGTGGATATATGCTCCCACTGATGCGCGCCGAGGTACCATTTACTGCAGTGGCGATGCCTATCCTTAAGATAAAGCACGTGATATTCGTCGCCGCGTCTGTAGGGCATACAGTCGCCGACGTTAATTCCGTTGCCGGGAGCCCAGCCCTCGGCATTTTCAAAGGTGGAAATTATTGACGGAAGCTCTGTAACGGGTTCAATATATTCGGTAACCTCAACGTTCATTTCGGGCGTAAAGTCGTCGCCAAGCGCAAAAAGTCTGTGACCTGCAGGCCATTCCTCGTCGGAAAGAATACCGTTGATATACAACTCGATTCGATGGTTGAGCAACATTATGTCAACCTCGTCGCCGACCTTGATATCGCCGTTCAGGGAGAGCATTTTTCTGTCGTAGTCATACCGTACCGAGACAGTCAAAATGCCGTCAAATGCTTCGATCTCAAGGGTTTTTATTCCGTTTTTACAGGCGATTCCATAACACGGGAGCTTTTGTATTTGAAAAGAGATTTTTATGTTATTCATAATACACCTAATGTTAAACGTAATTTATAAAGTCGGAAAAGCCGTCGTTATAATCGATTTTGCCAAGCGCAAGTGCCGAAAATAAAGCTGCACCCGTTGCGGCTTCCTCTTTGACCGAGCAGACCGATACGCTCATACCGAATTTATCCTCCAGTACTCGCCTTAAGACGTTGTTTTTTCTAACAGCGCCGCCCGAGGCAACGATACGTGTCTTTTTTGTATGCATTGCTTGATATAATTGATACAACTCGTCGCACATCCCGTGAATGACTCCGAGTGCAAGTGCCGACGGAGTGAAATTATAAAGGTCTATGTTTTCAATACAGCCGCGCCGTTTCGGGTCATTACGCGTTCCGCAAAACGCTGTGGTAACCGAAAGCGGTTTTTCGCCATTTTCATAGGCTTTTAACGCCAAACCGTTAATGTATTCGTACTGCGAAGCATCGTCCATACCTATAAACGAAGCATAGCTTCTGAAAAAACGCTCGACCAACGCATAAGCCGAGCCGCCGCAAAGAGCAGAACCGCACAGTAAATTTTTACTTTCTATCAGAGGACGAAGCTCGTTTCCTTCTCCGATTTCTTCAAAATTACCTGCCGCCGATATTTGCGAACCTGTGCCGATATTTATCAAAAGGCTTTCATTGACGTTTTTCACCGAACCCAAAAAGCTCGCCTGATTATCTCCAATGGGAATCGATACGGGTATATTCTTCCATTTCCCGATAATTTCGCTTGAAGCAGTCACTTCGGGTAAAAATGTATTGTCAAATCCTAAAAGCGACAGCTTTTTAAGCATAAAGCTTGACGTATCGACAGAAAACATACCAAAGCTCGCGGCGACCGAAGTATGAGTGACGGCTTTTTTCAAACCGCACAAATACATAGCGAAATAATCCATAATACTGCAAAATCCAACAGCATTATCGGGAACAAGTTTATTTTTAATGTTATAGCAATGTGTTGCAACACCGTAACCTGAAGATATTTCTACATCCGTCAAGCTTTTTATCGTTTCGCAGATACTCACACCGCCGTCGACGGAAATGTCAGCACGCTTATCCTGCCAATTTATAAGATTCGAAACTGCAAAGCCGTTTGCATCAACATAAACGATACCGTGCATCTGACCTGTTATTCCAATACTGACAATATTGCGGTAGCTTTGATGTATTTTGTTAAGTATGCTCTCTGCTTTTTCGATTATAACCGAAACGCTTTGCTCGGAAAACAGCGGCTGCTCAACGTATGAATCGTGGGGTACAGAAAAAGCATCAATCTGTTCTTTATTTGTTAGATCGATTACCGCGGCGCTCACGGTAGTTGTGCCAATATCAATGCCTACCGCTAAAGAAGGTGAATCATTAATTTCCGCATTAATTTTATAACGCAAGTTCTTATCCGCCAAGCCGACCACACCTTTCATAAAACAATTATAATATATTATAGCTATTCTCTGCAGTGCTTGTAAATAGTTTTTTGAAAGTTTTTATTACATCTTGATGCTTATACATTGTTTGTCAAGAAAATATCGTGACGAGAGCGCAAGATCGAAAACTATTTAGGCCTTCGGTCGAATATTGTTGCGTCCAGCGGGCAAAAAAGGAAAAGCAAGTCCGAAGACTTGCTTTATGAGAATCAAGTTTATTATTAAAAATGTATATACCCGCATTTAGGACATTTAGGGTAATCGATATCATGAACGTCACCGCATTCGGGACAGGTTATTTGAGGAATTTCGTCAGAAGTTTTGCCGGTATACTCTTCTTTAAACTCTCTCATTTGACGCTTATAGATCTTCAATCTCTTACGTTGAGCGTTTGCATACAAAAGAAAGAGAAAACCTATGCCCCCCATTATTAAAAAAGCAATTATCTTAGTCACCGTTTGGGATCCGAACATCTCGGGACTAACCGTCACGTCGCCGAAAAACGGAAACAAGCCAAGTGCAAAAAAGGCAACAGCTCCAATAATCCCGCCGAAAAGCTCGGGCAACGGATTGCCTATTACCGACTTTTCATCCTTCATAATGACACTTCCTTTACTTTTTGAAGTATTGATATGCATATTACTATAACCCAAAAGCTTTATATTGTCAAGTTAGTCATATGGGAATAATGCGGATTCCAAAGCAATGCTACTAATATATAGAATTACATAATCGCTACGGGGGTTAGCATTTTAATGATTTTTTGCATACGGGGATCATCCTTGAATCTAATGTATTTTTCTCCGTTCAGATGCTTAAGAAGCAAACCGGAATCATTTTCACGATAATTCTTATATGCATTATTTACAGACTGTTCAACCTTGTTCACCATAAATGCTGTATACATTCCGTCTTGACGGCTATCGTATTTAACAGCGTGAATTGCGGCTTTTTCAAGAGAAGCAAACATATTGTCCTCATCGTCAAGCCTTAAATAGCAGGCAGCAATTTCTTTATAGCAATCAGAAATCCTCCCGTGATAAAATCCGAAATTACCATCGGAATACAGCAAGCTAAAACAATCAATTGCAAACTTAAATGCTTTTATGTAATCCTCCCAGGAGTAATTTCCTTTCCAACACATAATACAAGTATTGCCCCAAATCATATCAACAAGGTTTTGAATGTTTGTTTGGCAAAGCTTAACAGCCTCATCACCTTCAAAAAATCGCGGCATCATCTCATTCGAGGTAATTGCATAGCTGTTAGCCATTTGCGCGTATTTCTTTGCAGACTCGGCATCACCCTTAACAAAATAATAAGTAAAGCTTAGGCATTGGATCGCACCGCCTCTTAATGAATTGTCGGTAGATTCGGCTAATATTCTTTCGCCGTATTCGATGATTTCGTCGGCGTATTCCTTGTTATTATCAGCATCTAAAGCGTACATCAGACTATGAAGAACAGATAAATCATTGGGAAATTCCTTCTTTGCTTCTCTCCATAAAGCAACTCGCTCTGAGTTTTTTCCCTCACGGTGCAGGGCTGCATCTTTATTGTAATAATCTTCAAGTTTCTTTTCTTTTTCAATTTGTCCCACACCAAGAAGGTCATCAACACTCACGCTGTAATAGGAGGCGATTGCAGGCAAAAGTGTAATATCGGGATAACCCTCGTCGCGTTCCCATTTTGAAACGGCTTGCATAGTAATACCAAGATGCATCGCCAAATCTTCCTGTGTGTTTCCTTTGTCTTTGCGTAGCTTTTTAAGTTGTTCACTCAGAAATATGTTCATTTTATTCCTCCTTAATTAAGTACAAGCGCTTGTTCTGAAAATATTATAACAAAGCAAAAATGCAATTACAATAACCGCATTGTTGATTTCGTGTTGAATTATTAAACGCATAGTTGAACATTAAAACACAAAAAAGTCCTTGAAAAACAAGGACTTGGATATCTTAAATAACGGTTAATTATTATTTTTAATTTTCACAACACTGTCTTGCTTAACAATCTCACGTAATTCCTTTGTCCAAGCTGACCATTCGGAATTCTTTTGACCGTACGTAAGATTTTCTTCATATTCCAATGGGATCCACGTAGAAATATCGGCCTCATTATGAGAAATCAATGCTTCCAAATTGTCAAGTGCTTTATACAGCTTTGCTTCGTCGGTACGCAGTTCTTTCATTTCTGAAAAGAGAGGCAACAATTCGTCACCTACTTCGGACGGCAATAAAGCGAGCAATTCATAGATAGCAGCATCCTCTTCAATCTCATCTTTTTGAGTTTTGCAAAATGCAGGGATATCACCGGTTATGGCTTCGCCAAAATCATGGATCAGGCACATTTTTATCACTTTATTAATATCAACATCAGGATATTCATCGCCACAAAGCATCGCCATTACAGCAAGCCGCCACGAATGCTCGGCAACAGACTCATGCCTGCCGCTCGAAGTCCACGAATGACGAGTATTGCATTTTAGTTTTTCGATTACGTTCAAGAATTCAATATATTTCCTGCAATCCATTTTTACCCCTCATAAGTTTTAGTTTTAAACCTGATCAATTGCAAAATATAAACACAAAAGCAAAAATCCAAGTCGTTTGACTTGGATTTTTTGGCGCCTTTTGTAGGACTTGAACCTACGACCCCCTGATTAACAGTCAGATGCTCTAACCGACTGAGCTAAAAAGGCATATTTATTGCCCTAACGAAGTATACCCCATAAAGGGGTAACTTCGTTAGGAATGTGTCAGCATCGACCTATTTTCCCGGGCCGTCTCCAGCCAAGTATTTTCAGCACAGACGAGCTTAACTGCCGTGTTCGGAATGGGTACGGGTGGACCCTCGCTGTTAAAGACACTGACTCGTGATGTTATTACACCACTATTCAAAGCTTGCTATTGAAAGTGAATAAGAGATTGCTCATTGTAGAAGTAGTTCAAGCCCTCGGTCTATTAGTATCGGTCAGCTGAACACGTTACCGTGCTTACACCTCCGACCTATCAAACTTGTAGTCTACAAGTGACCTTACTAGCTTATGCTATGGGATATCTAAT
>JAZRTE010000058.1:0-2089 GCA_045651785.1 Eubacteriales bacterium
AGATCACCTTCGGCCCCGGTCAGGAAGACGGTCTTACCTTTACCCAAAGCGTTGTCGGCGGTAACGTTCCCAAGAACTACTATCCCGCAGTTGAAAAGGGACTTCAGGAAGCAATGCTCAAGGGCGTGCTTGCAGGCTTCCCCATGGCAAACCTTGCGGCTGACCTTTTCGACGGTTCTTACCACCCCGTTGACTCCAACGAAATCTCCTTCAAGCTTGCTGCTAAGCTTGCGTTCAAGGAAGGCCTTCCCAAGGCAAATCCCGTAATTCTTGAACCCGTCGGATATCTCAAGTGCACCATCCCGACCTCTTACTCGGGCGATATTATGGGTGACGTAAGCAAGCGCCGCGGCAGAATCATGGGTATGAGCGAAAGCACCCGTAAGGGCTACACCGTTATCGAAGCGGAAATTCCTTCTGCGGAAATGACCGTTTACGCAGTGCAGCTTCGCGCTATGACTCAGGGCAGAGGTACTTACACATTTGACTTCGTAAGATACGAAGAAGCTCCTGCTGAGGTTGCTCAAAAGGTTATCGCAGAGGCAAAGAAAGACGCTGAAGAATAATTTACAGTTAATAATTATCTTGCCGTTGCTTAATACGTAACGGCAAGATATAACAGTTTGGAAACAATAATAATCACTAACAGAAGTGAGGCAAAAACAATGAATTTGAATGTTAAAAAATCCCGCAAGGTTGCAATTTTACTTGGCCTTGTAATGATGCTGTCGGTTGTGCTCGCATCCTGCGTTGACTTGACCGAGGTACCCGACTTTTACAACGATCCTTCGTTCAATCTCGAAGAATCCGAAACCGGCCCTGCCGAAACCAGCGACGAAGAAATTTCGGTTGACGAAAAAACTACCGCTGTTCCCGTTGTTAAGGGCGTGGTCAACATCGAACCCACCAAGGTTGCCATTTACGGTACCTGCGAAGAAAACGCAACTATCTTTGTTGACGGCGGCGTTGAAGAAGCTACCACCAAGGCACACGGTACTTATTTCATCGTAGAGGTCAATATTCATAACCGCGATACTCTCCTTCGCATCACCGCAAAGGCAGAGGGCAAGGAAAACGCTTCTCCCGAAAGAGAAATTGTTGCCCGTAAGGACGCTACCGCAGATACTCTTCTTGACGGTAACAGCGTTTCTGTCGGTATTGATTCGAGACTTTATTTCCATAAGTTCGTTGAAGACGCAAGCGGCGTAAACCTTTATACCGCTTCCGAGCTCAGCGCTATCCGTGAATACGTTTCCGATACCGTAACCAGCTATTATAACGACAGAGCAGGTTCTCAGGCGGTTGAACTTATTTACGTTCTCGTCCCCAACTCCACCACGTTGGATTCCTCGGTATTCCCCGAAGGAGTAGTCGGCGAAACCAACAGCACCATCTATTCTCAGGTTCGTGATGCATTGAGCCAAACCAGAGCTACCGTTGTAGATATGCTTTCGGTATTCAAGGAAGCTACTGCTGACAGCGAAGCAATTGCAAAATACGGTAATATCTATCGTGAAACCGACAGCGCACTTTCCGATTACGGCGCATATCTTACCTACGCCGAAATTATGAACATTGTTGCTGCTCGTTTCCCTGATGCTGCACCTAAGACTCTTGACGATTTCACCTGGACACCCACCAACATTATGGGCGGTAACCTTGTTAAATACCGTGAACTCGACAAGACCGTAATTACCGAAAATACCGTTCTTGCTACTCCCAAGTTCTCGCTTGATATCGGCACAAACGGCGCGGGCTCTTCCAAGATTTCATCTCTCACCAAGTACGTTGATATGAAGGATGGAGATTATAACTTCTTCACCGACATCAAGACCGATGACAACCTCAACGGTATTGCGGAACGTTGGCTTATCGATGACACCACCCGTACCGACGTTGATCTTCCCAGCGCACTTATTTACCGCGATTATTCTTCGCTTTCGTTCTCCGATATTCTTTCCGAAAGATTCGGTAAGGTTCTTTTGGGTAAGTCCGGCGAGCTTTCTATCAACCTTTCTGCAACCGCTCAGTACGCAGACGGCGATGATAAAGTCGGAGGCCAAGCGGTCTTAGGAAGACAATGTCATAA
>JAZRTE010000059.1:0-11149 GCA_045651785.1 Eubacteriales bacterium
CCACGGCGTTATCGACAACTATATGGAATGGACCTTTGGCGACAACGATAAATCGGGCTATCTCCCCGTTACCTACACAAGCAAATATGCCGATTCGGTTCCCTCCTACGTTTCCCCCTATTCGGCATATAACAGCACCGACCATACGGTTGCCAAATCGAACACCTGGATGACGCACCTTAATCCCCAAAACGACCACAGAGCGGTCGGAATGGATATGGTCGAATTTATTTGGCACGACCAAAACGGCAAGGAAATAATTATCGATAACCACCACGCCGACGGCGCAGGCGCTCCTGCCAACACAGCCAACTGGATGATTGAATACCAAGACCACTTCACCTTTGTGAACCAAGGCGACAAGGAACGCACGGTTACCCTACATCTGCGCGACCACGGCACGCTTGCTCTTTTGGTACGCGACAGCAAATCGGGCGAGGTTTTGGAAGCATCCTACACCGCGGGACTCGGCGAAAACGGCAACGTATTTTCGAACTATACCTACACCCTAACCATCCCTCCGCACAGCATCAAGCAAATAACGCTCGATTATCTGCTCGTCGCCTGCTCCTACGGCAGCGTTATGCACGCAGTACAGCTTAAATAAAACAATTCCGCCGAGGGATCAACGTCCTTCGGCGGTGTTTTTTCGTTAATATACAGCAACACGCGCGAGCTTTTCTTTAATCACTTTTATCCTATCATTATTTTGATATTCAGAATAAAATTCGCTGTTGAGCTCCCTTAAAAACAATGCGGATTGGTTCTCTTCATGGTTCTTTGTTGAGCTCGCAACGCGAATCTCAATACGGTTTACCATAAACGAGGTGTGCTTTCCGTCTTTCCTCAAATCGAATTTTATGCTGTGTTCTGCGGCATTTTCAAGAGCGTCAAGCATTTTATCAATTTGATTAAGTGACTTGTATCTTTTCGCAAGCGCCCGATACACATGTTCGACTTCCCAATGATAAAATTCAAGATCGCCGTCTTCATATAAAAGTTCGAAGCTGTTAAGTATGAATTGATAGGCTTTTATTGCCCCTTCGGTTGGCAAGTGATTAGCCATTCTTGTTCCGTTGCGCCATATCATTTCAAAAAGCTGCTGAATGTTATGCTGACAGTATTCAACCGCCTCTTCACCGCTAAGCAAAGTCGGCATTAGCTCGTTAACTGTTACAGAATAACTATATGACATATTCGCGTATTCCTTCGCCTTGTCGATATCGCCCTTTGCGCTATATGCAAAAGCAAGACATTGAATTGCACCGCTTCGACGGTCGTTATCGGTCGATTCATTAAGCAGGCGCTCGCCCAGCGAAATGATCTCATCCGCGTATGCTTTTTTATTTTCCGACAGCAAAGCATACATCAAAAAATACCACACACGGTGATCGTTCGGAAATTCCTTTTGCGCCTCGCGCCAAAGCTCGACCATCTCTTTGGTTTTTCCCTCGTGCGCAAGAATATCTTCTTTGTCAAGATATTCATCGATTTTCCTTTCCTTTTCGATCTCATCTACGCCCAAAAGCGTATCAATGCTTATATTAAAAAACGAAGCGATTGACGGTAAAAGCGAAATATCGGGCAACCCTTCAGCCCTTTCCCATTTTGAAACAGCCTGAACGGTAATGCCCAAATGATTTGCAAGCTCCTCCTGCGTAACGTTCCTTTCCTTTCGCAAAGCTTTTAGTTGTTTATCTAATGTTATATCCATAAAATACTCCTGCCAAACTATATTTAACAAGGCCTTGTTCTGATAACAGTATAACAAGAATAACAAACAAAAACAATGACCGCACCGTTTATTTTTAGTTGATTTTTTAAACGGTCGGTTTAATCCTGATCGTAAGACTTTCTGCACATCGTCCTTTCCTTACAGCAGGGGCATTTCGTTATAAATTCAAAGCTGTCGCGCGAATGCGATGCAAAACGGAAAGGCACCCGTTTTTTTACGTAAAAACGGTTTTTGCATTTGGTACAATACGCCCAAAAGTTCCTCGGCATATCGCTTATTATCAAAACGGCGCCCAATATTAAAAACGGAAGGGCAAACAGAATAAACGCCAACCACCAAGGCACATCATAGCGTGCTTCTCCGAAATGCACCTCACACCCCGAAAGCGCAGATGATGACAAAATGCAGCAAATGACAAGAAGAGCCTTTTTCATATTACACCTCGTAATAATTTAGCCAAAACCCATGAATTTTTCCCTGTGTTTTTTCGCGGCAAAGCACGAATTTAATATTCAACCCCAATTTTTCGTACCTAAGAAAACAGCAAAACACGTTTTTTATCTCACTGTCGGCAACGATTTTTTCAAGTGCTACGAAATTACCTAAAGGAGCACACACGTCGGAAATAATGCGCTTTAATGCCGATAAAGGAGTATATTCCCTAAGCATTTTTGAAAAAATTGAAAACAACTTTTCGTAATCGCCTTTAATAAATTCGTTAACGGCTATATCTACGACTTCGGGATATGTCTGCAAGGCAGGCTTGTCTTCGGTTCTATCCCCAAAAATATCTCCGCCGTCAGCCAAAACATTTAACGCGTCATCAAGCAATCTTATTTCTTTTGACTTAGCTACCATTCGCGCTATTATCTCCGCTTTCCGCTCGACGATTGCATTTTTCAGGTCGCTGTCGCCCTTTTGTATCGCTTGTATTTTGGCGACCGACAAGCCAAGCGAACGTAAAACCAATATCTTTTTTATAAGCTCAAGCTGAGATTTTGAATATTTCCGCCGATTCGAAAACTCCTTCGTGCTTTCGATAAGCCCCTTTTCTTCGTAAAAACGCAAGGTGCGCGAAGAAATGCCCAGCAACGAGCATACCTCGGATATGTCATAAAGGCTTTTGTCTTTCATACACTCACCACCCGATTACATTATATCACTTGACGCAAGGTCAATGTCAATACATTTTTTGTTTTTTCTCTTGCGAAAAGTATTATCATTATATATAATAAGAAAAAGAAAGCGTTTGGGAGAAAATTATGAAGTTAAACGCTATTTTTACGTCCAATATGGTTTTTGCGGCTAACAAGCCGATTCGTATATATGGCGAAGGCGACGGAATTGGCGAGCTCTACTTCGCGGGTCATTACGCAAGGGTTGAATCTATCGACGGCAAATGGCTTGTCGAGCTTCCCGAAATGGATTACGGCGGTCCTTTCGAATTGAGATTTATTACCGAAGGCGAGGAAATTTTGCTTGACGATATATACGTTGGCGAGGTTTATTTGCTCTCGGGACAATCGAACATTCAGTTTAAAATAAGGGAATCGCGCTTTCCTATCGAGCAATGCGAAGCCAACGATATGATGCGCGTTTTCGGCACCGAATGTATGCAAAAGGTCGAACGCTTTACCCCAAAGGACGGCTGGATGAAGTGTGCGCTTGAGGACGTTGGCGAATGGTCGGCAATCGGCTACCATATGGCACACGAGCTTGTAAAAAGAAAAAACGTCGCTATCGGCGTCGTTAACTGTTATCAGGGCGCTTCGGTTATCCAAAGCTGGATGCCGAAGGGTGCGCAGGAAAAGCTTGGCATAAGCATTCCGCCCGAGGAGCTTTTTGAAACCCACAACATCGAGGCATTTAAAATCTGGAACTATGATGGCGCTTTATATGATTACGCATTTTCGCAGGTAGTACCGTTTTCCTTCTCGGGAGTGGTTTGGTATCAGGGTGAAAGCAATTCATCGCCTGCCGAGGCAAAAGTGCACGATCTTCAGCTCGAAGAGCTTATTAACGTATGGAGAGCCGACCTTATGGACGAATCTCTGCCATTCGTTATAGTTCAGATTGCAAACTACAGTGCACGTGATGACGAAGCGTGGCATATGATTCAGGAAGCGCAAATGCGCGTCGGAAATAACATGAGCAACACAAAAACGGTTGTTTCGGCTGACGTTTGCGAGGATCACACCGTGCATCCCAAAACTAAAACGATCATTTCAAAGCGCATCGCAGATGCAGCTTGTGAGCTTGTAAAATAAAAAGGAGTTTTAATATGAAATTAAATGCTATTTTTGCTTCAAATATGGTTTTTGCGGCTAATAAGCCGATACGCGTTTACGGCGAGGGTGCCGGCACTGCTGAAATAAGCTTTGCGGGTAAGGTAATTACCGCAAATTCAAACGGCGGATTTTGGATGGTCGAATTCCCCGAAATGGGATACGGCGGTCCTTATGAATTGACCTTCAAGACCGAAGGAGAAACGGTTACTCTTACCGATATTTATATCGGCGAGGTATATTTGTTTGCAGGTCAATCCAATATGCAATTTAAGCTTAAGGAATCAAAATATCCGACCGAAAAATACGAAACTAACGAGCTTATGCGCCTTTTCTCGGTCGATAGGATCGAAAAGGCAGACCGTTTTACCCCCCATGACGGATGGGTTAAATGTCTTGCCGAGCAAGCAGGCTATTGGTCGGCGATAGGCTATCTTACCTCGATGCAGATTTCAAAGGAAAAAGGCATCGCCGTCGGAGCGATCGTATGCTATCAAGGCGCATCGGTTATCGAAAGCTGGGTACCCAAGGGAACGTACACAAAGATGGGCATTGATTTGGCACTTGAAGAAAAGCATCAGGACCACTACATCAAGGAATTTTCGGAATGGAACGGCGACGGAACGCTTTATTCCTTTGCGTTTTCGCAAATCGTCCCCTATTCCCTCTCGGCGGTCGTTTGGTATCAGGGCGAAAGCGATACCACGGTTCCAGAAGCGAAGCTTTACAAGCAAGAGCTTGCCGAAATGATAAAAATTTGGCGTGCCGACCTTAAAAACGAAAGCCTCCCCTTTGTTGTCGTTCAGATTGCGGATTTCGATCCGCGTGATGACGAGGGCTGGCACACTGTTCAAAAGGCGCAAGCAGAGATTCAGCACGAGGTTGATTTCGTGAAAACAGTAATATCCGCCGACGTCAGCGAAAAGGACAATATTCATCCGCCCACAAAGGATATTTTGTCCGCACGCATAGTTAAGGCATTAACCGAATAAAATTAAACCGCTGATTAAAAATCGGCGGTTTTTTCTTAACTAAGATTCGGTAAAGATACGGGGTATTTTGTTGACAATATATAGTCGGAATGTTAATATCGTTTTCGATTGGTGCAAGCGCGCATAACCGTTTTGGGTACGCAAATCAAGTCGATTTTTCACTTTATTTTACGCATTTTAAAAACGGTGTCGGGCGCTTATTACCTAATAAAAATTAATACGGAGGGTAACCTACCATGACGATCTTTTATGGCATTTCTATTTTGATTGCCGCGATCGCTTTTGTGTTTGCCGCTTACCTTTACTTCTGGGTAAAGAAGCAACAGCAAAACAACAAGCGCATCACCGAAGTTGCCGGCCTCATTCGTGACGGCGCCAACACCTTTATGAAGAGAGAATATAAGATTCTTGCAGTTTTCGCGCTTATCGTTGCAGTTCTTATCGCGCTCTTCCTCCCCAACCCCATCTGGAACGCAGAAACCGTTGACGGCAGATGGAGCGGTTGGAACAACATCACTATGGCTATCGCTTATATTTGCGGTACTATCCTTTCTGCTATCGCAGGTAAGCTCGGTCTTGTTGTTGCATCTCTTTCCAACGGCAGATCTGCAGAAGCTGCCGCAAAAGGCATCAAGCCCGCATTCCTTATCGGCTTCCGCGGCGGTTCCGTAATGGGTCTTATCGTTGTAGGTTGCGCGGTTCTCGGCGTTTCTGTCGCTCTTTGGGCGCTTCACGACGCTTCTCTCCTTCTCGGCTTCTCCTTCGGCGCAAGCTCGCTTGCATTGTTTGCAAAGGCAGGCGGCGGTATATTCACCAAAACCGCAGACGTTGCGGCTGACCTTACCGGTAAGGTAGAGCTCGGCATCGCTGAAGACGACCCCAGAAACCCTGCGGTTATCGCAGATAACGTTGGCGACAACGTCGGCGACGTTGCAGGTATGGGTGCTGACCTTTTCGACTCTAACGTTGCGGCACTTACCTCTGCGCTCGTTATCGCAACCTCTCTTACCCAAGGTATGGTTGAGCTCAGCATGAAGATGGTTCTCTGCTATGCCGCTCTCGGTCTTCTCGCTTCTATCATCGGTATTGCTACCGCTCGTATCACCAAGAACGGTACTCCTACCGGTGCACTTAACTCCTCTACTTACGTAACTTCTGCAGTATTTATGGCGTTCACTGCCGCTGCTACCTATTTCTTCGGTTTCTCTTGGCACATTTGGGGCTGTTCCACTCTCGGTCTTGTTGTCGGCGTTATCATCGGTCTTGCTACCGACTACTTCACCGACGACTCAAAGCCTATCGTTAAAAAGGTTGCTCACGCTTCCAAGAGCGGCCCTGCATTCACCGTTCTTTCCGGTGTTTCCTATGGCTTCCTTTCCGCACTTCCCGCAATGATCGGTATCGCAGTTTCTGCGCTTGTTTCCTACAAAATTTGCGACACCGAAGCGCTTCTCGCCGAATACGGCGCAAACTTCCCCTTGTTCGGTATCTCTATGGCGGCGGTCGGTATGCTTTCCATCGTTGCTATGATCATCTCTAACGACGCTTACGGTCCTATCGTTGACAACGCACGCGGTCTTGCAGAAATGGGCGGCTTGGGCGAAGAAGCGATTCGCGTTGCCGACGAGCTCGACTCTGCAGGTAATACCGTTAAGGCGGTTACCAAGGGCTTCTCGATCGGCGCAGCAGGTCTTACCGTTATCTCCTTGCTCGGTACCTTTATGGCAGAAGCAGAAGCGGCAGGCCACGTATTCCTCAGCGGCTTCGATATTATGAACCCCACCGTATTCTTCGGTATTCTTATCGGCGCGGCTATCCCCGCAGTATTCTCGGCAATGCTCATCCTCGGCGTTGACAAAAACGCTCAGAAGATGGTTGCGGAAATTCACCGTCAGTTCGATACCATCCCCGGTCTTAAGGAAGGCAAAGAAGATGCTAAGCCCGAATATGACAAGTGTATCGACGTTGCTACTACCGGTTCTCTCCGCGAGCTTATCCCTGCAGGTATGGTTGCGATTCTTTCCACCATCGCAGTCGGCTTCATCGGCGGTCCCGAAGCAATCGGCGGCTTCTTGCTCGGTAACATCGTTTCCGGTCTTCTCCTCTCGCTCTTTATGTCCAACGCAGGCGGTCTTTGGGATAACTCCAAAAAATACGTTGAAGCAGGCAACGAAGGCGGCAAGGGCTCGGAAGCTCACAAGGCAGCGGTTATCGGCGACACTGTCGGCGACCCCTTCAAGGATACCGCAGGTCCTTCGATCAATACCCAGATCACCGTTGTTTCTCTCGTAGCATCGCTTCTTTCCGCGTTGTTCGTTCAGTATAATATTTTCGGTTAATGAAAATCAAAAAGAGACTGTTGAAATATACAGTCTCTTTTGTTAAAATAAAAGCATCACAAGTTCGCAAAAAGGAGCAGGAAATGAAGAAAAGCGTTATAAAGGATATTGCAAAAACGATTATCTTTCTCGTTACCGCATTTTTTATAAGCGTCATATTTCAGGTTATTTTCGAAATCGACGAGCACGTTTCTACCCTTTTTGCATTTGCGATCTTTCTAATTTCGTTAAGCACCAACGGTTATATTTACGGTATCATTTCGGCTTTTATCGGCACGCTTGCAATAAACTATGCCTTCACCTTCCCCTATTTTGCATTTAACTTCACGATTCCCGTTAACCTTATTTCGGCAATCGTTATGGTTACCATTGCATTACTCACAAGCGCGTTAACAACAAAAATCAAACGTCAGGAAGCGATCAAAGCCGAAAGCGAGCGTGAAAGAATGCGCGCGAACCTGCTTCGCGCCGTTTCGCACGATATAAGAACGCCGCTTACGACCATCTATGGCTCTGCCGAAGCGTTGATTGAAAACAGCGAAGCCCTTACCGATTCCCAAAAGCACACGATGATTGAGGGCATTAAGGAGGATGCCGTTTGGCTTGTACGAATGGTCGAAAACCTGCTTTCGGTCACTAAAATTGATAGCGGCAGAGTTAAAATAATCAACACGCCCGTTGTACTCGACGAGCTTATCGATGCAGTTTTGGTCAAGTTCAAAAAGCGCTATCCCCAACAGTCCGCCGAAATATTTCTGCCCGAGGAAATCGTTGTGATTCCCGTCGATGCAATACTTATCGAGCAGGTTATTATCAACCTTTTGGAAAACGCGGTTATGCACGCAGGCAACTTCACAAGGCTGACACTCCGTATGAGCGTAAAGGATTCTACCGCTTATTTCGAGGTCGAGGATGACGGCTGCGGCATCCCCAATGAAAAGCTTCCGAAGCTTTTCGACGGCTATCAAGGCTCCGAAACCGACGACAGAGCCGACTCCAAAAAGAAAAACGCCGGTATCGGTCTTTCGGTCTGCGCATCCATCATTCACGCGCACGGCGGCGAAATTACTGCCGAAAACACCCCAAACGGAGCACTTTTCCGTTTTACACTCAGAACCGAGGAGAACAAGGATGAACAATAAATATAAAATTCTTATTATCGAGGATGAATCGAATATCCGCACTATGGTTTCAACAATGCTCGAAACAAACGGCTATCAAGCGATTCTTGCCGAAACCTGCTCGGCGGCAAAATTGATGTTTGACTCGCATCTGCCCGACCTTGTTATTCTCGATTTAGGTCTTCCCGATGCCGACGGAATGCAGTTTATCAAGCACGTTCGCAAGAATTTACTAACCCCGATAATCGTGCTTTCGGCGAGAGCTTCGGAAAACGACAAGGTTATTGCACTCGACTACGGTGCAAACGATTACGTCACAAAGCCCTTCGGCTCGGCGGAATTTTTAGCGCGTGTACGCACCGCATTACGAAACAACCGCCACAGCACCGAGGAGGGCAAGCTTCCCGGAGGAAAATTCACACTTGCCGATATGACGATCGACTACGATGCAAGACGCGTTTTTATCGGCGACGGCGAAATCAAGCTCACCCAAACAGAATATAACATTCTCGCTTTCCTTTCGGAGCATTGCGGAAAAATGATAACCTATTCGGCAATCATAAAAGCCATTTGGGGCGATGCCGCCGATGACGGAAGCATTAAAAAGCTTCAGGTAAATATGGCGAACATCCGTAAAAAGCTCGGAATCAAGCCGGGCGAAGCAAAATATATCATTAACGAGCTTGGCGTCGGCTACCGAATGGACCAATGATTTTACCCCTAAGAACCCCTTGAAAAACGGCAGTTACTAACTATATAACATCAAAAATCACTTTTGAAAATCAACCGCAAGTGTTTTTTAGCATAAAAATACCGCCAAGGAAATCCTTGGCGGTTTGCTTTTTGATAAGGTGCATTTAAAACGATGCGCCGTTTTTTTATTTAAACCAAACGTAAACGCAGAACAAAATGAACAAAAGACCCATAAGGGCGAAAACACCCGCGACCAACAGCGCCGCCGCGAAAACGCCGCCCATCATAGCACGCGTTTCCTGCTTTGTAAGCGGAACGTCATCGATCTTATTTTCCTTAGGCTTTTTCGTATCGCCGAAAAGCGATTTCTTTTCGGTATACCAAGGCATACCGTCAACGTTCATCGGAGAGATAACTCTTCCGTCATCATCGTCATATTCTTTTTTCTTTCGTTTACTCATAAAATCAACTCGTTTTCCTACTTATCGTATAAGTGACAAGCAACAAAATGACCGGGTTCGTATTCCTTGAATTCGGGAGCCTCGTTTTTGCAACGGTCGAAGCACTGTGCGCAACGGGTGTGGAACTTACAGCCCTTGGGGGGATTTGCGGGGCTGGGAAGGTCGCCGTCAAGCACGATACGGTTCATTTTTACATCGGGATCGGGCACGGGAATCGCAGAAAGGAGCGCCTTTGTATAGGGGTGCATCGGATTTTCGAACAAATTGTCCTTCGATGCCTTTTCAACCATACTACCGAGGTACATAACAGCTACCTCATCGGAAATATGCTGAACTACCGAAAGGTCGTGAGAAATGAAGATATACGTCAATCCTCTTTCCTTTTGGAGATCCTTTAACAAATTGATGATCTGTGCTTGGATAGAAACGTCGAGCGCGGAAACAGGTTCGTCACAAACGACCACCTTCGGCTTCATTGCAAGCGCACGTGCGATACAGATTCTTTGTCTTTGACCGCCCGAGAATTCATGAGGATATCTGTCCTTATGATACTCCTGCAAGCCGCAGGACTTCATTACGGAAGAGATATAATCGTCAAATTCTTCCCTCGGAACGATACCGTGCTCTCTGACCGCCTCACCGATGATTTCACCGATAGGAAGTCTGGGGCTCAAACTGGAATAGGGATCCTGGAAAATGATCTGGATATCGGGGCGAAGCTTGTTAAGCGCTTTACTGCCCAAGCGGTTAATATCAATACCGTTTTCCTCGAAATATTTAAGGAGAGCTTCCTTGGAAGGCTCTACCGAACCTATAGCTTCCTTGGGAAGAGCGCTTTTAAGCTCTGCAACGGTAAGCTTATCAAGGCTCAAGCCGCGATAAAGCACCTCACCCTCGGTAATGGGGTAAAGGCGAAGCATAGTTCTGCCCATGGTGGTTTTACCGCAACCCGATTCGCCAACGACGCCGAGAGTCGTACCGGGTTTGATCTCAAACGATACGTCATCAACAGCCTTTACGTTGCCGATAGTCTTTTTAAAGAAGCTTGATTTTATCGGGAAGTACTTTTTAAGTCCGCGTACCTCTACGATAGGCTTATCCATAGTATTGCCGAAAGTATTAGAGTTCATTCAAAAGCACCTCCGGATCTACAGTCTTGGGATATTCAATAAATTCACCCTCATCGCCGCGATAGCAGGAAACGTAGTGAGTATCGCTGACCTTATACATAGGAGGATACTTGCCGTCGCACTTTTCGGTGCAATAATCGCAACGGTCCTTGAAATAGCAATAGTTGGGCATATTTACGGGGTTGGGAACGCTGCCACGGATGTTATAAAGAGCATCGACCTTCTTGTTGATAGCAGGCTTACTCTTCATAAGGCCAATGGTATAGGGGTGGATCGGATTGTGGAAGATATCTTCCTTGGTACCCTTTTCAACGATTCTGCCCGCATACATAACCACAACGTAGTCAGCCATGTGAGCTATAACGCCGAGGTCGTGGGTGATAAGCATGATCG
>JAZRTE010000060.1:0-5244 GCA_045651785.1 Eubacteriales bacterium
CAGGTAGACGCTACGATTCATTGATTGCAGAGCGAGGCGAGTTTGCGCGAAAGCAAGCGCCGCTGTAGAAATCTACTGCAAGCGAAGCTTTCGTGTGAAATCGACCGCTATGCGATTAATG
This sequence comes from Eubacteriales bacterium, assembly GCA_045651785.1. GTDB lineage: Bacteria > Bacillota > Clostridia > Oscillospirales > CAG-382 > Coliplasma. The sequence continues at coordinate 122 of JAZRTE010000060.1, forward strand.
ACAGCCGCCGCAGGTAGAGCAGTCGTGAGTACAATTTGCCTGTTCGGGCTCGATGGTGAAGCGAACTGCGTCGTTGATTGCAGAAACAATTTCGGAAACGCCTGCTTCTGCTTCGCGCATCTGTGCGAGGGTAGCGCTTTCGCTGATGTTGTCATAGCATTCGCGAAGTCTTGCAGAGATAGATTCGATAAGCTGAGTATCGCGTTCGGATTCGGGCTTTCTGCCTTCGGTTTCAAGAAGGGTTGCCTGAACGTTATATTCGTTGATGAGCTTATTGAGCTCTTCGTCTGCATCGTAAGCAGCCTTTGCTTCGTTGTACTTTTTGAGCTCTTCGCTTGCCGCGAGCGCCTCTTTAAGAGTTTCGATTGCTTTGATCATTGCTTCATTCATGGTTTTTTATTTCCTTTCGGTTTTTATTATTTGTTGTGTTATATTATTTGTTGTCTTTTATTATCGCGCCCAAAAACGCCAACACGATCCCTAAAAGCGAGAACGCGAATCCCGTCACGGTAAAAATAGTTTCTGCATCTCCACCCGCTATTCCGAACGCCACGGAAGCAAATGAAGTGAACCCGAACAATATACACGCGATTCCAAGTAGAATGATCTTCATAATTAATTCCTCATTTCGTTTTTCCGTTCAGGGCATAAGCGCCTGCGGTTTCGATCACTACGTCGATAAACTGTCCCTCGGGGATGAATTTATCGTAAGTAACGATCTTGTTTTGAGTGCTTCTTCCGCAAGGGATTCCGTTTTTGTTCAATCCGTCGGAAAGCACGCGCAGAGTTTTGCCGATAAATTTATCGTTAAGCGCCTGTGCAATATCGTTTTCCATATCCGAAAGCGCTTTAAAACGAGCGTTGGAAACTTCCTTGGGTATCTGTCCCTCCATATTCGCCGCAACCGTACCGGGACGGGGAGAATAGATGAAGGTGTAAATCATATCGAACCCAACTTTCTTTACAAGCGACATCGTTTCGGCAAAATCCTCATCGGTTTCGGTCGGGAAGCCGCAGATTATATCGGTCGTAAGCGATATTTCGGGGTTCTTTTCTTTGATTTTAAGCGCCTTCTCCAAATACTGCTCGCGAGTGTATTTTCGGTTCATCAGCTTAAGCACACGGCTCGAGCCCGATTGAACGGGAAGGTGAAAATGCTTTGCGACGTTTTTGTTGTTGGCGATGACCTCGATAAGCTTGTCCGAAGCATCCTTCGGGTGGCTCGTCATAAAGCGCATACGGTATTCACCGTCAAACGACGCGCATTCCTCCAAAAGCTCGGCAAAATCGCATCCGCCGTTATAGGAATTAACGTTTTGTCCCAAAAGGGTTATATCCTTATAGCCCTGCTCGACAAGCGACTTTACCTCGGCAACGACATCTTCCCTTCTGCGCGAGCGCTCGCGTCCTCTTGCATAGGGCACGACGCAATAGGTACAAAAATTGTTGCATCCGTACATTACGGGAACCCACGCCTTATAAGAATTTTCACGGCGCACGGGCATACCCTCGCTTATTATACCGAATTCGTCATGCTTCGATTCGGTAATGAACGAAAAACGCTTTTTCGCGGTAAGCGCGTTTTTGATTATTTCGGGCACTCTGTGATGCATATCGGTGCCGAAAACAAAATCAACGTAGGGGTAGCTTTTGTAGATCTGCTCGCGGCGGTGGGATTGCTGCGCCATACATCCGCAAAGCCCGATTTTTATGCTTCTGTCGCGTTCCTTTCTGCCCTTGAACTGTCCTGCCTCAGAAAGCGCACGGATTTCGGCATGCTCACGGATAGCGCAGGTGTTGATGATTATCATCTGCGCATCATCGGGATTATCGGTCATTTCGTAACCGCACAGCTCCAATGCGCCCGCTATTCGCTCGCTGTCGTTTTCGTTTTGCTGACAGCCAAAGGTTATAACGCACGCCTTTTTTCCCTTGGTTTCGTCGGTAAGCGAGCGTGCGATCTCATACTGACGTTCTATTTCGGTTTGAGGAATAAATAAATTGTTCATCAGAATGCAGTTCCCGCGCAAATAAATCTTTCAATAAGTCCTTTTTCTCTGTCAAGGGTCTGAACGATAACCTTACCGGGGGAAGCAGTCGCGTGGATGATTTGATTATCGCCAAGGTACATCGCAACGTGGCCCTTGAAGAAAAGAAGGTCGCCTCTTTTTGCATCGTCGATCGAAATTTCGCGAAGATTATCGTTCATCTCGAAATTAGCGTCGCGCCAAATATGAATGCCGTTAAAACGGTAAGCATTGAATACCAGACCCGAGCAGTCGATACCCGAATGAGATCTTCCGCCCCAACGGTACTGAACACCTAAATATTCAAAGGCGGTATTTACGATAGACTCGCGCAATTCCTCCTCGTTCTTCTTTTCAAAAGCAAGCGGTGTAACGTGATTTTTATGAATATAATATATCTTCTTGCTGGGAAGCACACAGAAGCCGTAGCGATCCTCGGCGTTGGAAAAGCCGATATCGACCTTTGAGCCGCGAGGAAGCACCATCGCGGGGCGATAATAATTTTTGCCCTCGAAAAGAAGGTCGGCAAAGGGAACGCTTATGCGGTGGGTCGGTTCGTGAAGCTTTTCGAAAAGGTTGCTCTTTACGATCCAGCCAACGTAATCGTATTCGGTCTTGACCTTGCAGAAGCTGCCTGAGGTTTCAAGAACCTCGGCCTCATCGCCGTACAGCATTTCATCGACCTGTTCGGACATAAGATCGGGATCGGAATAAAGAGTCGCGCAAGGAACACATACTACCATAATTAACCTCTTAAAAACAATTTTTGTCAGAATATATAATGATCAGCGTGAAAAAATAAAACGAAAGGAGTGTTGTATTTGAAAATTTTAAAATTACTTGCCGCGATAATTCTTGTGTTTTCTATAACCTCGTCAAGCACGTCGGCGGCAAACGATACCGATAAAATAAACTGGTTTTTTAAATCCAAGGGTGATAACCGTCGTCCCGAAATACCGTTATCAAGCATTTTAAAGGACAGCGATGCGCTTTATATCGGCCCCGAGGACGATAAGACGGTTTATCTTACCTTCGACGCGGGCTACGGCAACGAAAACGTCGAAAAGATTCTCGACGTATTAAGGTCGCACGAAATAAAGGCGGCTTTTTTCATTCTGCCCGGCATTATTAAAAACAGCGAAAGCCTTGTAACGCGTATGGCAGAGGACGGACACACCGTTTGCAACCACACCACAACGCACGGAGATATGGCAAAGGTTACGGACATTACCGATTTCAAGAACGAGCTTGACGGCGTAGCCAACCTTTACCGCGAAAGAACAGGGCACGAAATGTCAAGCTATTTCCGTCCGCCCGAGGGCTCTTTTTCCAAAAAGACGCTTGAGTTTTGCAAGGCGCTTAAGGTCACACCCGTTTTTTGGTCGTTTGCTTATGCCGATTGGGACAACGCAAACCAGCCGTCGCCCGAAAAGGCAAGGGACAAAATACTTTCATCCGTTCACAACGGAGCGGTTATTCTTTTGCACCCGACAAGCAAAACAAACGCCGATATACTCGATGACGTAATAGCCGAGCTGAAAAGCCGCGGCTATTCCTTCGGCACGCTTGACGAGCTTCACGAAAAGACGGCAAAATAAAAATCGTTATTCATTGTATTATACCCCAAAAATGACAATAAATCAATAGAAAGCACACATTATTTTGAAAGAAAAGACTGTCAAAACGATTGTAATGACAGTCTTTCTTCTCTATTGCCTTTTTGCGTAGCTCTTTATCTTTTCAATAGCACTTTTTTCGATCCGCGAAACGTAAGAGCGCGATATATTCAGCATCTCCGCAACGTCGCGTTGGGCATAATGCTTTCCGCTTTTGTTAAGCCCGTAGCGAAGCATCATTATCTTCCTTTCGCGGTCGGTAAGCACCGTTTTTATCGCCTTTGATATCTTTTCAAGCTTTATCTTCCGATCGATCGAATCGACGATATCGTCGGGCGCGGCGATAATTTCCAGATAGGTCAAGGGGTTGCCGTCCTTATCGACGTCAACGGGATCGTTTATCGAGGTAACGCTTGCGTGCTTCTTTTGTGCGCGGAAGTACATAAGTATTTCATTCTGCAGACATTTACCCGCATAGGTCGCAAAGCGCGCACCGTTTTCGACGTTGAAGCTGTCGATAGCCTTTATCAGTCCTACGGTGCCGACCGATATAAGATCGTCCTGATCGGGATAGGAGGCATAATATTTTTTCACGATATGAGCAACGAGCCGAAGATTGTGCTCAATCAGCTTGTTCCGTGCTTCGATATCGCCGTTGTGTGCCCGAACGAAAAGCGAATATTCCTCCTCCTTTGAAAGGGGCGGCGGAAAGGAATGGGTGTCACTCGTACGGAGCAAAAGGCAGAAGCATTTTGAAACGATATTCAGCAAAAAGGTCAGCATTATAAATCACCTCCGAAAATAATATGCGAAAACAAGAAGAAATATTTCCGAAAAGGGGTGGAAATGATAAAGCAAATCTGCTAAAATAAGGCATACTTTCATATTTTCGGAGGAAAAATTTTATGGAACGTTGGCATAAGGAAGCAATGGTTTACCAAATATATCCCAAAAGCTTTATGGACACGAACGGCGACGGCATCGGCGATATACGCGGCATAATCAACAAGCTTGACTATATTAAGGACCTCGGCGTCAACGCGGTTTGGCTTTCGCCCTGTTATCCCTCCCCCGGCGACGATAACGGATACGATATTTCGGATTATCGCGGAATCGCCCCGGAATACGGCACGCTTGACGATTTTAAGGAGATGCTTAACGGTATGCATTCGCGCGGCATCAGACTTTTGATGGACCTTGTTGTCAACCACACCTCCGACGAGCACGAATGGTTCGTTGAAAGCCGCAAGAGCCGCGATAACCCTTACCGCGATTACTATATCTGGCGCGACCCCGTTGACGGTCACGCGCCCAACGAATGGGTTGCCGCCTTCGGCGGAAGCGCTTGGGAATTCGATGAAGCGACGGGACAGTATTATCTCCACCTTTTCTCGAAAAAGCAACCCGACCTTAACTGGGAAAACCCGAAGGTGCGCCAAGAGATCGCCGATATGATAAATTATTGGCTCGATATGGGCGT
>JAZRTE010000061.1:0-24992 GCA_045651785.1 Eubacteriales bacterium
AAGCCGTTTGCGCCGAAGGGCTCGTCGGTTTCGTTGATAACGGTCTTGTTTACGTTAAGCACAACGTCTGTCGAAAGCTCGCTGTATTTGTTGACGAACACAACCGTTTCGGCGTTGCTTCCGTCCGCCTTTTGCATCGAAACGTCTGCCAGAAGCGCACCGTCGAGGTTATCGCTTACCGAAACGGTGATGCGGTATACTGCGGTATCGTAGGTGATGCTTGCAAGACCGCCGTCGGTTTCGGTGATAACGTAATATTTGGTGCCTACCGAGTTATATTCGATGATCGGGAAGACAAAGCTGCCGTCCGCCTTGTTGGTAACGGTAACGGGGGTAAGTCCGTCGGTTGCGAAATCCGAACCGGTTTCGTAAAGATTGAACTTAAATTCGCCATCTGCAAGCTCGCGTCCGTCAAGCTGCTTGTTGCCGTTGAATTCGACGCTAACCGATTTTGCGGAATAGATATTTTCAAAAGAAACGCCTTGCGATACCTGATCGTTACGGATATATTCAACCGAAGCGACCGTCAACGCGCCGTTTTTGTCGTCCTCAACAGTTACGTCGATTCTGTAAATTGCGGTATCGTAAGTAATTCCGCCCAGAACGCCGCCGATTTCGGTTATTCTGAAGCTGTAAACGCCGACCTTATCAAAGGTCACGGGAGCGAATTCAAATATGCCGTCTGCATTGTTCTTAACCTTTTCGATGCTTGCATCGGTGCCGACGTTATAAAGCTCGAATTCAAATTCGTCTGCATTAAGCGGTCTGCCGATCAAGGTCTTGAGTCCGCCGAAGGTATAGGAGGTCTCCTTTGCCGAATAGCTGTTGACAAATTCGATTTCTTCAACAGAATTACCCGCCCTTTCGTAAGTAACGACTGCAACGAGGCTGCCCTTGAGGTCGTCGGTAACGGTGACGGTCACGTTATAAACGCTTTCGTCATAGGTAACGCCGCCGAGAGTGCCCTTGACCTCTTTAACGGTATAGGTGTACACACCGACCTTGTCATAGGTGAGCGCGTTGAATTCGAAAGCGCCGTCCTTGGCATTGGTGACGGTTTCGGAAATGCCGTTTCCGTCAAGGATGAACGAGAATTCCTTTTCGTTCATCTCGCGTCCGTTAAGAAGCTTATTACCGCCAACGGTAACGGTTGTTTCCTTTGCGTTGTATTCGTTGGTGAAAACGATCGCGTTTGCCGCTTCGTTGCCGACGGTATATTCGACCGATGCGATATTCAATTCGCCGTTTTTGCCGTCTTCGACGGTAACGGTTACGGTATAAACGCTTTCGTCATAAGTGATTCCGCCGAGAGTGCCCTTGACCTCTTTGACGGTATAGGTGTAAACGCCGACCTTGTCATAGGTAATCGCGGAGAAGCTGATTGCGCCGCCGAGCTTGTTGGTAACCGACTCGATGAGCTTTTGTTCGGAATCGTAAAGCTCGAAGCTGAATTCCTCGCCAAGCTCTCTGCCGTTAAGCACCTTGGTGCCCGAAATTGCATAGTCAACGCTGTTTGCCGAATAACGGTTTTCAAATCTGACAGAGTCGACCTTTTCGCCGCCTTGTGTATATTCAACGCTTGATACGAGGTTGCCCTTGAGGTCATCGGTAACGGTGACGGTCACGTTATAGACCCTGCCGTCGTAGCTGATACCGCCGAGATTGCCCTGAACCTCGTTTACGGTGTAATTGTAAACACCCGCCTTGTTAAATTCAAGTGCGGTGAACGCGAACGAGCCGTCGGATGCGTTTTTGGCAGTGCCGACTGTTTCGCCGTTTTCATCCTTGAGAACGAATTCGAATTCGTTTTCGTTCATTTCTCTGCCCGAAAGCGTCTTGTTGCCCGAAATGACCGCCGCAGTACCCGAAGCAACGTAGGAGTTGTTAAATTCAAGTGCGCCCTTGCCGTCGATGCTGACGCTTGCGACGAGGTGACCCTTGAGGTCGTCGGTCACGGTGACGGTCACGTTATAAACGGTTTCGTCATAGGTAATACCGCCGAGAGTACCCTTTACCTCGTTTACGGTGTAATTGTAAACACCTGCTTTGTCAAGCTTAAGCGATGAGAAGCTGAATACTCCGTCGCGGGAGTTTTGAACCGTTTCGGAAACGCCGTTTCCGTTAAGAGTGAACGAGAATTCGTTTTCGTTCATTTCTCTGCCCGTAAGCGTCTTTTTGCCCGAAAGAGTGATTTCGGCCGTTGCTGCGCGGTAGCTGTTATTGAAGGTCACGCCGTCAACAACGGATTGTCCCTTATGATATTCAACGCTTGCAACGAGCCTGCCGTTGCCGTCGTCGACTACCTTTACGGTTACCGAATAAACGGTCTGATCGTAGGTCACGCCGCCGATACCGTTATGCTTTTCGGTGACGGTGTAGTGATAGGTGTCTGCCGCGCGGTATTCACGCGGAGAGAATTTGAAATTGCCGTTTGCATCGTTGTAAACGGTTTCGATAACGCGTCCGTTACCCGTATTGGTGAGAACGAATTCAAATTCGTTTGCAACCAAGGGTCTGCCCGAAAGCGTTTTTTTGCCTTCGAATTCGGCGTATGCGGGGGATGCCGTGTAGGTATTTACAAACACGATCGAGGTTGCCGCCGCATTTCCCTTTCTGTAAGCAACCGAGGTATGAAGCTTGCCGTGTCCGTCATCGGTAACGGTGACGGTAACGCGAAAGATGCTCTTGTCATAGCTTACGCCGCCAAGCTTGCCGTCGACTTCAACTACGGTATAGCTGTAAACGCCTGCTTTGGTGTAATCGAGCTTATCGAAGGTGAAGATGTTTTTAACGTTTTTGGCGGTCGAAATGACCTTGCCGTCTGCATCGATGAGGTTGAATTCAAACTCGCCGCCCTTAATGTCTCTGCCCGAAAGCACCTTTTCGCCCTTAAGGGTTACCGATGCGGATGCCGCCTTGTATTCGTTTACAAATTCGATTTTGTCAACCGAAACGCCGTTTGCGGTGATAACGCTGTTTGCGACAAGAGCTGCGCCGTCTGCATTGACATCGACGGTTACGTTATATCGTGTATTGTCATAGCTTACGCCGCCGAGTCCGTTATTGTTTTCGACGATAACGTAATATTTGACTCCGACAGTATCGTAATTAAGAAGCGAGAAGGAGAACGAGCCGTCATACTTCGCCCAAACGGTTTCAAGCGGAGCGATGCCCTCGATATTAAAGGAAGCATCGGTTTCGTAAATCGAGAACGAAAATTCGTTTTCGTTGAGAATTCTGCCGTTTAAAACCTTATTGCCGCTGAGAATAAGCGATGCGTCGGTGGGGTCATAGACGTTGGTGAAGGAAAATTCCGCGTTATCGGTCTTTTCGCCGTTGATGACCGTGCCGACCGTTCCGTCGAGATTGTCGACAAATTCGATAACGAGCTCATATTCCGAAGCGCTGTAGGTCATACCCGAAATAGGAGTCGCGTGGATATCCTCCTTAAGGATATAGGTAACCGTTGTTCCGACCGCATTTACGGGGAACGAAAGGTCTATATACGCCTTACCGTTTACGTCGGTAAGGTTGGACGTAACTACCTTGCTTCCGTTTTCATCGTAAAGCGAAAAGCTAAAGCCGTTTTTGCCGATGGTAGCGCCCGAGGGTGCGGAAATTTCTTTGTTGATATTGATTTCGATCTCTGCGCCGACAGTGGGGGCATAGGAGTTGGTAAAGGTTGAATTGACCTCCCAACCGCCGTTTACCTTGCTTACGCTTACGGGTGCAACGGCATCAACGTCGGATATTTCAAGCTTGCCGTCCATATCGCCGTCGGTTACGGTAATGCCGAAGTGACGGAGAGTTGTATCGTAGCTCATACCGGGGATACCGTTACCGAGCTCCTTATCGTTGACCTCGCTGATAACGTAGCTGTAATAGCCCGCTTCGGTAATGCGCTCGTTCGAAAGGTCCATAACCGCAACGAGCTTGCCGTTTTGCAGGTCCTTCATCGCGGTAACGGTAACGCGGTCGACCTCGTCGTGGTGGTCGCCCTCATGACCGTTGTAGCGTTCAAGAAGGAATTCAAATTTGTCGCCTTCCTTGAAATCTCTGCCCAAAAGCTGCTTGATGACCGAAACCTCTACATTGGGGGTAATCGGCTCGGGAACGTAATTGTTTACAAGCGCTGCGGTTGCGTTTGTATCGGAGGATACTGTTCCGTTAAGGCTTTTGCTGTTGTCGGAAATCGAAAATCCGGCAGGGAGAATATTCTCGGTAACACTGTATTTCGTGCCCTCGGGGATGCCGTGGATGGAAATGCTTTCACCGTGCGCGAGCTTGAAATTGATTCTGCCGTTTTCGTCTGCCGAAACGGTGGTCGCGCCCTTGGAGGTAACCGCTTCATAAGCCTGATTTGCCACATTTACGCCGTCAAGCATGACCGAAATGTCAAATTCAAGCCCCGCGGGAACCTTGTAACCGCTTCCGAAGGGGTGGGTTACCGTCTTTTGAATGATAAGACTGCCCTTTACGATGGGGGTGTTTGTAAATTCAACGCTGTCGATAAAATAAGCGGTAACCTTGCCCTCTGCCAAGCCGTTTTCCGAAGCTTTTCCGTTTACCGAAACCGTTTTGACCTGATATGCGTTATTTGCAACCTCGGTAACCGAATATTCGGTGTTTTCGGGGATGCCGATGATATAAAGCGTTTTGCCTGCGGGAACGGTGACCTTGATTTCGCCGTTTACAACCTCGGCGGTGCCTTCGGTTCCCTCGTATTTGCCGACGTCGGCAAGAACGTAAGAATAGCTGTCCGCAAGAGCGATTCCGTCATCGGCATTAAGCTTGACGATAAAATCGAAATCGTTGCTCGCACCCGGCTCGACCGCTTCGAGCGTTTTTGTTATTGCAATACCCTGCGCGGGTTTAAAATCAAGTCTGCCGTTGTTACCGAGCAGGCTATGCTCCTCATAGGAAGAAATCGTTTGCTGAACGTAGGGGTTGTTTGAATATCCGAGCGAGTCGGTCTTGTTTTCGTCTTTGTTGATCACGTAATTGTCAACAAGGTGGCTGACGGTGCCCATCGGGATATACCAAGTGCCGTCGTCGCGCTGCTTCTTTTCCTCGAGAACCGCGTTGGTAAGCGCTTCGAATTCGATAATAAGCTCTGCGGCATTGCCGTCGTTTGCATTTTCGGTAAGCGCAAATACCGCTCTGCGGCGGTAATATTCGGTTGCGGAATTAAATCCCGATGCGTTTCTGTAGGAAACGACCTCGTATCCGCCGTTGCCGTCGGAAACGTAGATATCGCAATCCTCGTTGAAATAATATCTTTCGTTTTCAACCGAAGGAGCAAAGGTAACCTTTGTGCCGATATCGTTAAGAACGTTGCCGTTGTCTTCCCAACGGTTGGTCCAGAAGCGATATCCGTTTGCGGTTTTGAACTTGCTGTCGGCAGCCGCCATAATATTATTGACGTTAAGCTCGTTGATGTCCGAGCGAAGTCCCGTTTCGAAAACGAGTCGGATAGGCGACGCATCGAGAATGTCAAGCTTGATATTGCTTGCGGTTTCGATGCTGTTGCCATCGAGCGAAACGCTGTAGGTCACCATAGGAACGAGCGAAGCGGGTATCTTCCAAACAACCGCTTGGTGTCCGCTCTTGATGTTGGTGTGAACCTGCACCGACATATACATCATATCGCTGTCCTTGATGTTGCCCTCTGCTCTGCCCAAGAAGCCATAAGAACGGTTGATATAAACCGCATCCGCAGGGTGGTTTGTCATTCCCTCGTGCCAGAAGGAGTGATAACTGCCGTCCGCCTTTGCGTACCAGCCGATATAGTTCGAGAAATCGTCGTCGGAATTATAATAAAGCTGTTTGTAGTGTACCGCAAGCGCCGCAAGGTCTTGCGCGTCCTTTGTGTCGGCTATGCCGATACGGGACTTGATTGCGCCGATAAATTCGTGACCGAGCTCGGTCGGATCATCAATCGTGCCCAAGCCGTCTGCCGAGGTGTTGATTTTGGAGGTGAGCATTGCGCCGTCGAAAAGAACGTCGCCGAGAAGGATACCCTTAATATCCTTTACCTCCATATATTCGCCGATATAGTCCTCGAAGGTGATATATCCCGAAAAGTCGGGTGTACCGCCCTGAAGGTGGGTGGGATAATAACGCGATTGGAAGATTATTTCATCAACAACCGCTTGGAATTTTTCGATAAGGCCGTTGCTGTTCGATGCAAAGAATGCGCCGTCGGCATAATCGATCGATTCGGTATCAAGCGTAGAATTGCGCGAAACCGAAACGGTGGTCGTGGTGACGCGGTAATTCCTGCCGTATGCGGGGACCGATACGGCAAGCGTACCGCGATTTGTAAGGAGAAAATAACCATTCCAAAGATCTTGTGTGTTGCCTATGGGATCAAGAACGCTCATTGCGTCGTCAAGCTCGTCTTCTTCGATGCCTTCGGTAAGACCGAGAGAATAAAACAGAGCTTTTCTGCCGTATTTTTCCTCAACTACCTCGCGCGAGTAAGCCGCGGTAAGCTGAGTGAGAAATGCCATGCCTTCGTTGGTATGTGCGCCTGTGCCGGCACTGTATTCGGTCGGACGAGTATAATTGCTCGTGCCGTAGGTAGGTGCGCCGTCGGACATAAGCACGAATATCGGAATTCTGGTGGTGCCCGCTTGGAAGCCATCCTGAATGGTAACGTCGTCAACGCCGTTAAACTGCTGTAACGCGCCGTAAATACCGCCTTGAATAAAGGTGCCGCCGATTACCTGTCTTATGCCGCTAACGCTTTCGCCCTTGCTGTTTTTTACGTGAGAAACGTTACGCCTCGAGCCTCGGTCGTAATATTCGGCAATGCCGATATATTCCTCGTCGTCACTCGACGAATACGAAAGGAAATTACCGTTTTCCTCGGTGGTGACGTACCTGTCAAGAGGCAATAGGGTGGTTGCGCTGTCGGAATAAAGAATAATGCCTATGCGGTTATAGTTGTTAAGCGCCATAAGCGATTTTATGGAAGCGTTGGTTGCATCGACCAACGCCTGAGTGCGACCCTTCATTGAGCCCGAAACGTCAAGGATAAACATAGTGTCGCTCGGGAGATGGGTGTAGCCGACGATGGTTTTATTCGCCGCGATTGCCGAAAGCGCTACGAGAAAATTGTTTTCCTCGTTAAGCCTTACGGTTCCTTCGGGGAATGCGCTCGCATCGGTAAATACCGATTTGTCGGTCCAAACACCGCCTGCGTGGTTGGTGTGAGTTACGTCGGAGCCGAACCATTGCTTCCAATCGTCCATTGTGGAATTATCGGCAATCTTGTTGCTGATCGATTCGGAGCTTATCGCCGAAACGATCGGTACAAGCATAATTACCATTATCACGGCGAGAATGCCGGAGATTGCGCGTTGGAACGCACCGTAGTTTTTTTCTTTCATCGATTTTTTCCTCCTAAAGTTGAAAAGCAAGTTGAAAAAGCAATTTATGTCAATAGTTGTCAGATTTTTCTTTTATCGCAAAGGCACAGCCCGATATCTTCTTTTGCGTTTGAGTAGTATTCGCAATCACCGCACCAGAAATCGCCTTTTTGGTTTTTCGGACGGTAATGCTCGCAGGAATCCTGTATTCTCGTTGCATAAGGGCGTCCTTCGCTTGTAAAGGTCGGCACACTTATGAAATCGGGCATAATCGGTACAGTCCAGCCCTTTTCCCTTTCGTCTTCGGAATAATATCCGTACTTTAACGCGAAAACTCTGCCGTCGAGCTCGATGATTTTATAAACATCGCCCTCTTTATGTATTTTTCCGTCCATATAATCACCTCTTTTCAATATTATAAATAAAGCAACGCGCCATTTCACTACACCAAAATCGAAAATTTGGGATAGTTTTTCATTGTTTGACTTCGTTAATGCGAAATATTATTAATAAAAAACCGCACCCCTCCGAACGGAGAGGTGCAGTAAAATGCGTTATATGTATTGATATAATTCGTCGCGGCTCTCACAGCCGGTCTTGTCCATTGCCATACGAAGCGCCTGCTTTACCGCGTTTACGGTAACGCCCATAATATCCGCAATTTCTTTGTTTTGCAAGCCGTACGAGGCAAGACGCGACGCCTGCCATTCGCGCACGCTTAAATTGTTGGCAACTCGTTTTCCGAGCATTTCGTTATGGATAGCTGTCCAGCCGTCGATTAAGGTTTTCGATACCGATTTTACGTTAGCTAACGCTTCGGTCGATTTTACCGAAAGACGGTCATCCATAAGAAATCCGAAGCGGCGGCGGTATTCGGCAAGCGGAGTAAATAGCTTATCGGGGAGCGCAAGGTCTATCGCGCGGTCGAGATGGGGTATTGCGACAGCATCGTTGCCCGTGAGATGATAGGCGAGCGCACAAACGAGGCGAAGATATATTTCAACTATTACAGAACCGAACACGCAAACGTAGGAAATAAGCGGCTCGATGGTATAGGGCATCGCGCGTAAAAGCTCAAAGGTTTTATCCTTGTCCTTAAGTCTGCCGCAAGCGTGGTAAAGGTGCTTAACGTAGTTATAGGAAGCTATCGGATAATGGTTTGGCGGCAGACGGGTGAAATCACCGCGGCAAAACCAATCGGGAAAGGTTTCCTCCTCGGATGCCGAGATTATCGCCGTGGCGCACCAAAATTCAAGCGCGTGTTTTTCGTAATCGTTATTGCATTCGGTCGCCTTTAAATAATCAAAGCCCTTGCGCCATACCTTGTAATCGCCGATAAAAAGCGAGGAAAGCGTTAATTGCATACCGACCGCAATCCTGACGTTAATATCGGTTTCATTATCATCGATATGCTTTAACGCAAGTGAAAGCGCGGTTTTGTGGTCGCCGCGGTAAAACGCAAGCTGAGATGCGAATATATCGTATTGCGTTTCATCGTGAGAAAGCGAAAGCAAAATATCCGCCGCACTGCCGGGCTTTTTGTAGGAATCAAGTATTCCGTTAAATATTTTTTTGCTTGCTTGAACGCTTTTTTCGGCTTTGACCTGCTTTTCCTCAGCCGATGGGTTGCTTTTTTCTTTCTTTTCGATTACAGTCGCAGGAATAAGCCATTCTCTGCCGTGACGGACAACGCCTGCGATCGTGCCTTGACGGCACATATCCTGAACGCGTCGCGGTGTTACTCCGAGCTTTTCCGCAAACTGCTTTGCTGTTAAAAATTCCAAACGTATCACACTCTTTTCGGCACGATTATACTCCTCTTTTATATAAAAGTCAATGAATGCAACAAAAAACTCCCTTTCCGTTCAAAGAAAAGGAGTTTTGTTTTCATTAAAGCGTAGCCGCCATAACAGCCTTTATGGTGTGCATTCTGTTTTCGGCTTCGTCAAAGACGATCGAGCGTTCGCTTTCGATAACCTCGTCGGTTACCTCCATACAGTCGATACCGAACTTTTCGTGGATATCTCTGCCGATAACGGTGCCGAGGTCGTGGAATGCGGGGAGGCAGTGCATAAATCTGCATTGCTCGCCTGCGTTGTTCATCAATTCCATCGTTACGCGGTAGGGGGTAAGCTCGCGGATGCGGTCTGCCCAAACGTCTGCAGGCTCGCCCATCGAAACCCAAACGTCGGTATAAATAACGTCGGCGTCCTTTGTTGCTTTTATCGGGTCCTCGATAAATTCAAGAACAGCACCCGTTTCGTTTGCTATGCTTTGGCATTCGGCAATAAGAGAATCGCTCGGGAAATATTTTTTCGGCGCGCAGGCAACGAAATGCATACCCATTTTTGCACAGCCGACCATAAGCGAATTGCCCATATTATATCTTGCATCGCCCATATAAACCAATTTTTTGCCCTTAAGCGAGCCGAAATGCTCGATTACAGTCATAAAATCGGCAAGAATTTGGGTGGGGTGAAATTCGTTTGTCAAGCCGTTCCAAACGGGAACGCCTGCGAATTTTGCGAGGTCTTCAACGATTTCCTGACCGTAGCCGCGGTATTCGATACCGTCAAACATTCTGCCAAGCACGCGCGCAGTATCGGCAATGCTTTCCTTTTTGCCCATTTGCGAGCCTGTCGGTCCCAAATAAACGGGATGCATTCCGAGGTCTGCCGCCGCCACCTCAAAGGCACAGCGTGTACGGGTACTATCCTTTTCGAAAAGCAAAACGATATTTTTGCCCTCGCAAAGCTTGTGAGGAATACCTTCTTTTTTCTTTGCCTTTAATTCAAGCGAAAGGTCGATAAGGCCCTGTATTTCTTCGGGTGTGAAATCAAGAAGCTTAAGAAAGCTTCTGCCCTTTAAGTTCAAAGACATAACGAATCTCCTTTATAAAACCTTAGCAAGGAAGTTTTGAAGTCTTTCGCATTTGGGAGCGCCGAAAAGCTCGGCAGGTGTGCCCTCTTCTGCAATAACGCCGTCGTCAAGGAAGATAACGCGGTTGGAAACCTCACGCGCGAAGCCCATTTCGTGGGTAACGACGACCATCGTCATACCCTCGCTCGCAAGCTCGCGCATAACGTCCAAAACCTCGCCGACCATTTCGGGGTCGAGCGCGCTCGTCGGTTCGTCGAACAGCATAACTTCGGGCTCCATACAAAGCGCACGAACGATTGCAACACGTTGCTTTTGACCGCCCGAAAGCTGGTTGGGATAGGAATCCGCCCTGTCGGCAAGACCTACGCGGGCAAGAAGCGACATTGCCTTTTCCTCTGCCTGCTCCTTGGGTACCTTTTTAAGCATCATCGGCGCGCAGGTGAGGTTTTCGAGTATCGTCATGTGAGGAAAAAGGTTGAACTGCTGGAAAACCATTCCCATTTTTTGACGGTGGAGGTTAAGGTCGGTATTTTTATCGGTAAGGTCGGTATTTTCAAAGAAAATATTGCCGCCCGTAGGGGTTTCGAGCATATTGAGGCAACGCAAGAAGGTCGATTTACCCGAGCCCGATGCGCCGATAACGCAAACGACGTCGCCCTTATAGATGTCGATGCTTACGCCCTTTAAGACCTCGTTCTTTTGGAAGGTCTTTTTTAAGTTTTTAACGCTTATTACGACGTTTTGTTTCATATTATCTGCCATCGCTCTTACGCAACCTCCTTTCGAAGATATTCAAAAGCTTTGTCATTACCACAACGAGTGCGAGGTAAACAAGCGCGAGAAGTATCAAAGGATTTACCGCGTCGTTAGTGTTTGTACGAATAAGGTTTGCCGCACGGGTAAGGTCGACAACCGTAACGTAACCTGCAACCGAGGTTTCCTTTAAAAGCGCGATACATTCGTTACCGATTGCGGGAAGAATGTTCTTTATCGCTTGGGGGAAGATGATTTTCTTCATCGCCTGTCCCTTGGACATACCCAAGCTTCTTGCCGCCTCCATTTGTCCCTTATCGACAGCGTTAAGACCGCTTCTTATAAGCTCTGCCATATATGCACCCGAGTTGATACCGAATGCGATTATAGCGGTCATAATACCGGTCGTATCCGAAACGAAGATGATGAAATAGAATATCATCAAAAGAACGGTAACGGGAATACCGCGGATTGCGGTCGTATAGATGTCGCAAATAACGTTTACTATTTTCAATCTTTTATTATCTTCGGCATAATATTTTGCGATTGCAATAACCGAACCGATGACAATACCGATCAAAAGAGCGCATAGGGTTATTAAAAGTGTGTTTCCAAAACCCTTTATGATCATCATATAGTTGTCGTCAACTATAAAGGTTTTGTAAAGTTTATCAAGCCAAGCGTTCATTCGTGTTCCTTTCAAAAAGAATTTTAGAGGTTGCGGAATAAGCAACCTCTAAAATGGTTTGAGAAATCATTCGGGTTTGGTGTAAGGTGCTTCGTATTTGTCGAAGATGGATTTTACGGTGCCGTCAGCGATGAGCTCGTCGATGATCTTGTTGATTTCTTCAACAAGGTCTTCGGAGCCGAATGCGAATGCGAATGCATAGGGCTCGGTGGTCATAGCCTCGTCAAGGATCTTAACGCTGTCGTCGCCCTTGCACATTTCAGCCGCGGTAAGGTCGTCAACTACCCAAGCTTGAACCTTGCCCTGAGTAAGAGCAAGCTTTGCATCCTGATTTGCTTCGAATTGGCTGAGCGTATAACCCTGTCCGCTGCAGAATTCAGCCGCGGTGGTACCGGTCTGAACTGCGATCGTCTTGCCTTCGAGGTCTGCCTTGGAGGCGATGGTGCTGTCAGCCTTAACTACGATGCACTGTGCTGCCAAGCAATATTCCTTGGTGAAGAGGGTGTTTTCCTTACGCTTGTCGGTAACCGAGATACCGGACATACCGCAATCGTACTTGCCGGTCTGAACGCCGGTGAGAACTGCGTCGAAATTGATCTGCTCGTAAACGGGAGTAACGCCGAGCTTTTCGCATACGATAGCCATAAGGTCGACCTCGATACCTACGATCTTATCGCCTTCGAGGTTTTCAAAGGGAGGAAAGACGGGGCTGGTTGCGATAACGAGCTGACCTGCTTCTTTAACTTCTGCAAGGGTCTTGCCGCTTGTGCCGCAGCCGGTAAAGCATACGGAAACGAATACGATACTGAGTAAGAGTGCTAAAAACTTTTTCATTTTCTTTTTTCCTTTCGATTGTGTAAATTATTTATTTAATTCTTTTTCAATAAATTCTATTTGCGCATCGGCAGATGCCTGACTTGTTCCGCCGAGCGAAATGCGTTTTGCAACGCAGGCTTGAAGCGAAATTTCTTCGAAAACGTCGGACTCGAAAAGCTCGCTGTAGGTTTTATACTCGTCGAGCGTTACCTCTTCAAGCACTATTCTTCGCTTTATGCATTCCGAAACGAGCGTTCCCGAAATTTTGTAAGCCGTTCTGAACGGCATACCCTTTTTAACGAGGTAATCGGCAAGGTCGGTCGCGTTTATAAAGCCTTCCTGTGCGGCGCGAAGCATATTTTCCTTGTTGACGGACATCGTTTCGATCATCGGCGCCATTACCGAAAGGCACATTTTGATCGTATCGACCGCATCGAAAACGCCTTCCTTATCCTCCTGCATATCCTTGTTGTATGCAAGCGGAAGCCCTTTAAGAACGGTTAAAATACCGATAAGGTCGCCGTAAACTCTGCCCGTTTTGCCACGGATAAGCTCTGCCATATCCGAATTCTTCTTTTGAGGCATTATGCTCGAGCCGGTTGTGAAGGCATCCGACAATTCAACGAACTTGAATTCCCAGCTCGTCCAAAGGATCAACTCCTCGGAAAGACGGGAAAGATGCATCATCGTGATCGCACAGCAGTTAACGAACTCAACGCAGAAATCACGGTCGGAAACGCCGTCGATGCTGTTCATACAAACGCCGTCGAAGCCCAATTTTTCCGCCTCGAAATATCTGTCGGTGTCATAGGTCGTGCCTGCAAGCGCGCAGGAGCCGATAGGCGAAATATTCATTCGCTTACGCATATCGCAAAATCTGTCGATATCGCGCAGGAGCATCATACAGTAAGCAAACAGATGATGCGCAAAGGTTATCGGTTGAGCGCGTTGCAAATGGGTGTAACCCGGCATTATCGCGTCTTTATTTTCTTTTGCTGTATTTAAAAGTGCATTAACGACCGCTTTTATAAGCGAAATTACCGTTTCCGCTTCCTCGCGCAGGTACATTCGAAGGTCGAGCGCAACTTGGTCGTTTCGGCTTCTTGCGGTGTGAAGCTTTTTGCCGACCTCGCCGATGCGTTCGGTAAGAAGTTGCTCGACGAACATATGAATATCTTCGCATTCAAGGTCGATAATGACCTTGCCCGATTCGATATCGCCCAACAATTCTTCAAGGCCTGCGATAAGGGCATCCGCTTCCTCGGCGGTAATAATACCCTTTGCGCCGAGCATTGCGGCGTGCGCCATACTGCCCGTGATGTCCTGACGGTACATTCTCGAATCGAAGCTTATCGAGGAATTGAAATCGTCGGCAAGCTTATCGGTCGCTCCGGCGGTTCTGCCCGCCCACATTTTTGCCATTACAGTTCTCCGTTAAGTTTATTAAAGCTTACCCTGCTCGCGAAGCGCCTGAACCTTGGTGGGAAGACCCCAAAGGTTAATGAAGCCTTCGGCTTGCTTTTGGTCGTAATCGCTTTCGTCAAAGGTAACGAGGTTTTCGGAATAGAGGGAATAAGGCGAGGTGGTACCTGCGGGAATGATGTTGCCCTTATAAAGCTTGAGCTTTACGGTACCGGTTACAAACTTATTGCTTTCGTTCGCAAACGCGGTGAGAGCCTCCTGCAAGGGAGAATACCATTTGCCGTTGTAAATAAGGTCTGCATAATCAACCGCAAGCTTTTGCTTAACGTGGAGAGTATCCTTGTCAACGGTGAGCATTTCGAGCATTTCGTGCGCGAAATAAAGGATAGATCCGCCGGGAGTTTCATAAACGCCGCGGTCCTTCATACCGACAAGACGGTTTTCAACGATGTCGATGATACCGATACCGTTTGCACCGCCGACCTTGTTAAGCTCTGCGATGATCTTCGACGCCTTCATCTTTTCGCCGTTGTATGCAACGGGTGCGCCTGCTTCAAAGTCGATAGAGATATATGTAGGTTCATCGGGTGCCATCATAGGCGAAACGCCCATTTCAAGGAAGCCCGGCTTGTCATACATAGGTTCGTTTGCGGGATCTTCAAGGTCAAGACCCTCGTGGCTTAAGTGCCAGAGGTTTTTATCCTTGGAATAATTGGTTTCGCGGCTGATCTTCAAGGGAACGTTATGCGCTTCGGCATAATCGATTTCCTCATCGCGCGATTTGATATCCCATTCTCTCCAAGGAGCGATGATTTTCATTTCGGGAGCGAAGCGCTTGATTGCAAGCTCAAAACGAACCTGGTCGTTACCCTTACCGGTTGCGCCGTGGCAAATAGCGTCTGCGCCTTCGGCAAGTGCGATTTCGGCAAGTGCTTTACCGATAACGGGACGCGCAAAGGCGGTACCGAGAAGATAGGTTTCATACTTCGCGTCCATTTTAAGCGCGGGGATAATGATTTCATCAACCATTTCATCAACAAGGTCTGCAACGATAAGCTTGCTTGCACCGGTTGCGATTGCCTTTTCTTCAAGGCCTTCAAGCTCGTCTGCTTGACCGACGTTACCCGCAACCGCGATGATTTCGGGGTTATTATAGTTTTCCTTAAGCCAAGGAATGATTATCGAAGTGTCAAGACCGCCCGAATAGGCGAGAACTATTTTTTTGATGTTTTCTTTGCTCATTTTCTTTTCCTCTGTGTATTTCAAACATTTTGCAAGTGTGATTATAAACCCGAAAAATACAAAAGTCAATAGCAAAATGAAAAAATATTCATAGTTTTTAATATTTTTTGCATATCGATGCATATTCTCTTGAATATATTGCATATTTATGCATATTATTCACGTTTCTTGCATATTTTCGGATAATACAAGCAAAACGGCGCAACGCTTACGCTGTGCCGTTTTGAATTTTCGATTCGATTTTTGCTTTAAAAGCTCACTCCGCCCCCGCGTGAACCGCCTCTGCCGCCTCGAGCGCCGCCCGAATTGTTCTTCGGACGTGCAACGCGTGTGACGGTCGAATAAAGATAAAGGTCACGGCTGTGCTTGAGGTTGAAGCTTCCGCTTCTTATGTATTCGCGCGCGTTGGCTTGGTAGCGCACGCTTTTAAGCTTGCTTTTCATCGACGAGGTCACCAAAAGCGCAATTATCAAGCCGATGATTAAGGCGATGGCGATATTGCGAAGCCACGGAAAGCTGAGCTTACCGTCGACCGAATCGATGAACTGCGTGCAAGCTTGGGCATAGCTGTTGTTTTTCAATGCGGGAACGAGCTCCTCGAGTAAAGCAGTGCCCTCGGGAAGACGCTTTTCGCCGAAAAATTCGATATAAGCCCTGCGCTCGGCTTTGAAAATAACGAGTATCACGCCCGATTTCTTTTCGCCCATACCGTATCCGCCCTTGCGGAATGCATCACGCGCGAAAGCCGCTTCGCTTTGATAATTTCCGATCGTATCAACGGTCATTATAACGACGTCGTATTCAAATTCATAGCTTATATCGTCAAGTGTTTTCGCTATCCGGTTATCTTCGACGGCTGTTAAAAGATCTGCCCCGTCGAAAAGCCGCGATTTGCTGTCGTTAGCAGACACGTTAAATGCAAAAAGGAAGACCAAAAGGAATGTCAAAAGACAAACTAATAATTTCTTCATGCCGTTCCCCCCTTACATCAACCAGAAAAGGTAGGTTGCGGCAAACGCAACCGCCGCACTTCCAAGCGTCAAGCCCAAAAGCCAGCGCACGTAAGCGCCCTTGTCAACGGGAAGGTCGCCGACGAATTTGCCGGTTTGACCGTTCATTGCAAAAACGTATTTTTTGTCCTCAAACGTGGTGGTCAACAGCCAAACGGGGAAAAGCGCATATTTTGCCGTTCCGTTTTTAAGACGCACGTTCACCGATTGGGGGATGACCGAATGATAACCGATTACCGTATCGGCAAGCGCCTGCTCGGTCGAACGGCGGACACGGTCGTTTGCACGGGTTATGCTTTGCTCGGCATCGACGTCGTATTTATCGGCAAGATAGCCTGCAAGATAAGCCGTTTGGAAATCGACGGCGTCCGAAAAATCAAACGGCTCCAACGATTCCATAAGGTCGTCCGCCATTTTCGAGCTTCCGTCGACGGGGATGCGGTTGAACCCCATTTCGCCGCCTCGGGTTATCGAATAAAAGCTTGTTTTCGTGTAGGTATAATTGGAATCCGCCCAGCTTACCATTCGCGTTGCGCGATAACGCGCGTCGGCATCCGCATCGGCATCGAAAAGCCAAAAGGGAACGTAAACGCCCTTTATTTCGTCAATACGGTTCTTATCCTTAAATATTTTGGGTAGCAGAGCTTTTCCGCTGATATGCCTGAGAAGACCTGCCTTTGCCTCCTCTTTGTTCAATTTAAAGGGAATTACGTAATCGGGGCGCAGCATACCCGAAAACTGCTCCTTCATAACGACGGGGTTATCGCAATAGGGGCATTTCGTTGCGGCAAGCGTTTCATCGCCGATTATCTCGCCGCCGCAGGAATTACAAACGTAGGTGCGTATGCCGTCGGTTTCGCCCTCCTGCCACTCGCCGCCCGCTTCGGTTTCCCACGAAAGGTCTTCACTGCCCTCGGAATTAAGGTCCTCGTCATAGGAAAGAAGGGTTTCGACCTCGAATTCGGTATCGCAGTAAGGGCACTTCATTTTTTGGATGTCGCTGTCAAACGATATCGCGCCGCCACAACAGGGACATTTATATTCTTGAAGGTTAGCCATTGGGATTTACCTCTCAGCCGACGATATCGCCGTTATCGAAGGCATCTCCGCATTCGGGACAGAATTTCGGCGGGTTGCTTCCCTTTTCGGGCTCGAAGCCGCACTTGTCGCATTTATACTGAATTGCTCCCAACGGCTTTTTCGCGCCGCATTCCGAGCAGAACTTTCCTTTGTTGGTTGCGCCGCAGGAGCAAACCCAGCCGTCCTCGGGCTTCTTTGCTCCGCATTCGGTGCAGAATTTACCGTTGCAGGTCGCGCCGCAGGTGCATTTCCAGCCCGAAGCGGTTTGTTGCACGGGCGAGGGTTGAGCGTTTTGCTGATTTGCGCCCATTGCGAAAAGGTTCTGAGCGTTAACTCCGCCTGCGTTCATCGCCATTCCCATACCCATAAATCCGGTCATCGCGCCTGCATCGTTTTGAGCCGCGGACTTCATCGCGTCTGCCTGAGCGCCGACCAAGGTTGCCGCCGCCATGGTGGGGTCGCGCATAATTGCGGTGCGCTGTGCCTGCTTGATCATTTCGGCATCGTCATCGGGAAGCGTTACCGAGCCGAGCGCAACGCTCACAACGGTAAGTCCGCGCAGCTCTCCCCATTTTGCCGAAAGCGCCTTGTTCATCGCATCCTCAAGCTCGGTGTTGTGGGTGATTATTTGGTTGGGACGAAGCTCAAGCTCGCTCAATCTGCCGAAAGCAGGCTGAAGCGCGCTTATAAATTCCGCCTTTAACTGCGATTCAAGCTCGTAACGGGTATATTTTTCTTCGACGTTTCCGCAAACGTTGGTGTAGAAAAGCAGGGGGTTTTCGATCTTGTAGGAATAAACGCCCGAGCAACGAAGCGAAACGTCGACGTCAAGACCGATTTTGCTGTCGACAACGCGGAAGGGAATGGGGTTCGGTGTGCCGAATTTGTTATCGACCAATTCCTTCGTGTTGAAATAGTAAACGCGCTGGTCCTTTCCGGTATCGCCGCCGAAGGTAAAGCGCTTGCCGATGGTTTTAAAGGTATCCAAAATACCCTTGCCCAAGGGGCCGGTGAAAATACTCGGCTCGCTCGAGGTGTCATAGGTATACTGTCCCGGCTCGGCGCAGATATCGACAACGCGTCCCTGCTCGACAATCATCATACACTGACCGTCGGCAACCGCGATTCCCGAGCCGTTTGAAATAACGTTATCGTGTCCCTTTGTGTTGGAGCTTCTGCCGTTTACCTGCTTTTGTCCTCTTACGGCAAGAACGTCCTTATCCAACGAATCGCAATAGAAAAATTCCTTCCACTGATCGGCAAGCGTTCCGCCGAGAGCGCCGAAAGCGGCTTTAATAAGTCCCATTATAATATCCTCCTATACTGTGTTTATCTCTGTTTATCATTTAACGGTAAGCTTTTCGATAGCCGAGTTATCTCCCGCAACCACCAAAAGCTCGTTTTCAACAAATTTACGGTTGGGGTCGGCAAGAAGCTCAAATTCCTCACCGTCCTCGGTCGCTACGGCAATAACGTTTACGTTATGCTTTTTACGCACGTCGGCTTCGATGACCGTTTTGCCTACCCAGCCCTTGGGCGCGACTATTTCGGCAATGGCAAAGCCGCCCGACGGAGCGAAATAATCCACCATTCCGCGGCGTGAAAGCGTATAAGCGAGCTTTGTGCCCGATTCCTTTTCGGGAAGCACGACAAAATCGGCGCCGACCTTCAAAAGCACCTTCTTTTGGCGCTCGTCGGTCGCGCGGACAACGATCTTCTTTATGCCCAGCTCCTTCAAAAGCAGGGTGATAAGAATGCTGTCGGAAAGGTTGTTTTCCATACATATTACCGCGCAATCGCAATTCTTTACCCCTGCGGCGCGAAGCACCGCTTCGTTTGTGGCGTCGCCGCATATTGCGTTTGATACCTTATCGCCCACAAAATCTATTTTTTCCTGCGTTTCATCGATAATAAGCACCGATTGCTTTGTTTTTGCAAGCGTCAGCGCAAGATTCATTCCGAAATTGCCCAAGCCGATAACACAAATAGCTTTAGCTGCACTCATTTTATTTTTACCCTCTCTTTCATCAACCTATCGGCATACCCATTCTCGGGAAGCTTATATGCGGCTTTTCGCGATTTGTTCGCACCATTATCGCATACATTACCGAGGTTATTCCTATACGTCCGAAAAACATCAGACATATTATCAACAATTTGCCGAACACCGAAAGCGTCGGTGTTATTCCGACCGTTATTCCGACCGTTCCGAAGGCGGAAAATACCTCGAAGAAGGAATCACTGAGCGAAACGCCCTCCGAAGCGGAAAGTGCAAAGCCGCCGATCGCAACGACGGTGATACCGATTGAAAACAGCGCGTAAGCTCTGCGAACGGCATCGTTATCTATCCTTCTTCTTCTCATCACGGTGTCGCGTTCACCGCGGATTATGCTTACGGTCGATGCACAAACGACGGCAAGCGTGCCGACCTTAATACCGCCTGCGGTCGAGCCCGAATTTCCGCCGATAAACATAAGTATCATCGAAAACAGTCTTGTTCCCTCGCCCAATGCCGCCTGATCGACAGCCGCAAAGCCCGCGGTTCTTAAGGTGACCGATTGGAAGAGCGAACGCAATATTTTTGTCCAAGCGTTACCTTCTCCGAGAAGCGCTTGATTGCTCCATTCCGAAACGGCAATAACCGCCGCGCCGCCCAACACCAAAACGGCGGTAAGCGCAAGAACGATTTTCGAGTATGCCGATATTCGTTCGCGGCTTTTGAGCCAATGGAAAATATCATCCCATACGATAAAGCCGAGACCGCCTGCAAGAACAAGCGCGGACAGAACAAGCATTATATAGGTATCGTCGGCATAATGGGCAACGCTTTGAAATTCTCCGAACTCGCCTCCCAAAATATCAAAGCCCGCATTGCAAAATGCGCTTATCGAATGGAATATGCTGTAAACAAGCCCCTTTAAGAATCCGAACTGCGGAACGAACCTGAACGATAACAGCAAAGCGCCCAAGCCCTCGGCGGTAAAGGCGAAAAGCGTTACGCGGTGGGCAAAGGTCGCAAGGTCGGAATAGGGGTCGAGGTTCATCGATTGAGTAAACAAAAGCTGCTCACGCGGAGAAACTCTTCGCTTAAGCAAAGAGGAAAAGACCATCGCAAGCGACATAAAGCCCAAGCCGCCGACCTGAATAAGCATAATTATAACGCCTTTTCCGAACGCCGACCAATAAACGCCTGTATCGACGGTTATCAAGCCCGTAACACAGCTTGCGCTGGTTGCGGTAAATAGCGCATCGAGCGGATTTGTAAATTCGTTTTTTGCAGAGGAAAAGGGCATAACGAGAAGAAGCGTTCCAAGCAATATCAACGCCAAAAATCCGAAAATTATTACGTTTGTGGGTGACATCCTTTTTTTCAAGCTTTTCCTCTCCCTTTCCTGAAAAAATAAGTGAAAACGGCGCAGTGCACCCGAATGCAATACGCCGTTAATTCAAAGCTTTTGTAATTCCCGACGTAAAGACTCAACGTCCGTAACGGGTTGAATGCCGCATTCGTCAAGCAAGCGGCTCGGATCGGTATAGCCGTAACCGATCGGAAGAAAATCGATGCCTGCGTTTTTCGCAAGGTTCATATCCGCCATACCGTCGCCGACAATTAACGCCTCGTCGGGCGTGAAGCCAAGCTCGTCAAGTATCGAAAGCGCAACGGTCGGGTCGGGCTTGCGTTCGCCGTCCGCCCTGACACCGCGAACAAGCGCAAAGCGGTCGCCGAAATAATGCTTTATCATCGGAACGGCATTTTTATCGTCCTTGTTCGTAAGAACGACCGAAACGATACCCTTTTCGTTAAGCATATCGATAATTTCGGCAATGCCGTCATAGGGCTTGGTCCGGTCGAGCATACGTCTTTCATATTCGGCACGAAAATGGGTTCTGACCTCTTTGCAAAATTCGTCGTCGCCCCCGTTTTGAAGCGAACGGCGGATGAGCATCAGCGAGCCGTTGCCGATAAAGCTTTTCACCTCGTCGACAGTCCTTTGCGGATTGTGATAAAGCGCAAGCGCGTAATTTACCGCCGCCGCCAGATCGCAAATCGTATCGAGAACAGTGCCGTCGAGGTCGAAAATAATTATTTTTTTATTTGACTTCATTGTCAATAAAGTCTGCAACGTCCTTAACGGTGCGGAGTCCGGTCGCATCGTCGGGAATGATGATGTCAAGCTCGTCCTCAAGAGTCATAAGCATTTCAACGATATCAAGGCTGTCCGCGCCGAGGTCCTCAACGATAGCCGCATCGTCCGCGATATCGGAAACCTCCATACGAAGCTGCTTTGCAATTACTGTCTTTACTCTTTCGATCATTTGCATAATAAATAATTCCTTTCTGTTTAAGAAAAATTAACCTTTGCTTATTTTTACAATCCTATAATAATAGATAGTTTGAAAAAAAACAATAGTGTTTTTAGATTTTTTACAATTTATAGGTTAAATGAATGTTAATTCGGTTGACGGGCAGAAAAAAATATGTTAAAATACACTGATTAAATATATAATGTAGAAATATACCTAAAAACACTTTGGCTTTCGGCGGTGGAATATGCTTATATTGGGTATCGATCCGGGGTTGGCGACGATCGGCTTCGGTTTGGTTATGAAAAGCGGCGATAAATACCGCGCAATTGAATACGGCGCGATAACGACCGCACCCAAGCAGATGATCGAAAAGCGGCTTGAGGAGATATATGATTCGATGGTCGAGCTTATTACAAAATGCAAGCCCGACTGTATGGTTATCGAGGAGCTGTTTTTCAACAACAACATCACCACGGCAATCGACGTATCGATGGCAAGAGGCGTTATTTTACTTGCGGCGCAAAAATGCGGAGTCGATATTTACGAATACACACCGCTTGAGGTGAAAAGCTCGGTCGTCGGTTACGGCAGAGCCGAAAAACAGCAGGTTCAATATATGGTCCGCTTAATGCTTAACCTTAACGAAACGCCCAAGCCCGACGATACCGCCGATGCGCTTGCGCTTGCGCTTTGCCACGGCACAAGGATTACAAATTACCAATAAAGAGGTAACACAAATGATTCATTTTATACACGGAACTCTCGCATCGCTTACAGCCGAATATGCCGTTATAGATTGCTCAGGAGTCGGATTCAAAATGGGAATATCGGCAACGACCGCACAAAAGCTTTCGG
This sequence comes from Eubacteriales bacterium, assembly GCA_045651785.1. GTDB lineage: Bacteria > Bacillota > Clostridia > Oscillospirales > CAG-382 > Coliplasma. The sequence goes on from JAZRTE010000061.1 coordinate 22,428, forward strand.
CAAGATCGGGAAAAGACGTGCTTTTATACACATATATGGCGGTAAGCGAGGATAATATTTCGCTTTACGGCTTTTCGGAGGAGGACGAGCTTAACCTTTTCACAAGGCTTATCTCGGTTTCGGGCATCGGCCCCAAGGCGGGTATTTCGATACTCGGCACGTTTTCACCCGATGAGCTTCGCTCTGCCGTCGCAAGCGGTGACGCAAAAACCATTTCGCGCGCACCCGGTATCGGTCTTAAGACCGCACAAAAGCTTATCATCGAGCTTAAGGATAAGATAACGGGCGACGGTATTGAGTTTACCGTTTCGGAAACGAACAAGGACCCCGAAAAGATAAGTCAGGTCATCGACACGCTTGCACTTTACGGTTTTCCGCGCGCAAAGGTTTCGGACACGTTAAAGAAGCTCGACACCTCGCTCCCGCTTGAGGAGCTTATTGCTCAGACCCTGCGCATCTTGGGAAAGGAGGCAGGACGATAAATGCCGATAAATTCAAAAATTCCCGACTATTCCGACGATTTTGATTTTGAAAGCCGAATCACGGGCGCGGAATTTTCTGCGGAGGATATTGAAAACGAATTTTCCTTGCGACCGAAAACGCTTAACGAATACGTAGGTCAGCAAAAGGTCAAGGACAACCTTTCGATATTCATAAAAGCCGCTTCGGCAAGAGGCGACAGCCTCGACCACGTTTTGCTTCACGGCCCACCCGGTCTTGGCAAAACCACGCTTTCCTGCATAATCGCAGGCGAGCTTGGCGTTAATCTTAAGGTAACGAGCGGACCTGCCATTGAAAAGGCAGGCGACCTTGCGGCGTTGCTTACGACACTTGAAAGAAACGATATTTTATTTATCGACGAAATACACCGTCTTCCCCGTCAGGTTGAAGAGGTGCTTTACCCTGCGATGGAGGATTTTGCGCTTGACCTTATGATGGGCAAGGGCCCCTCGGCTCGCTCGATACGTATTCCGCTTAAGCCCTTTACGCTTATCGGTGCGACGACGAGAGCAGGTCAATTATCCTCGCCCCTTCGCGACAGATTCGGTATGTCGTTCAGATTGGAGCTTTATTCTCCCGAGGACCTCGCCCTTATCATTACTCGCTCGGCAGGTATTTTGGGTGTTCCGATAACGGCTGACGGCGCTTATGAAATTGCGCTCCGTTCGAGAGGCACACCGCGTATCGCCAACAGATTTTTAAAGCGAGTACGCGATTTTGCGATAGTCGAGGGTAACGGAGTTATCGATTTCGACATCACTCGCAAGGCACTCGACGCGCTTGAGGTAGATGCGTTGGGACTCGATTCGGTCGACAGAAGAATGCTTACCGCAATAATCAAGCATTTTAACGGCGGTCCCGTCGGATTGGAAACGCTTGCGGCGGTAATCGGAGAAGAGGCGATAACGCTTGAAGACGTTTACGAGCCTTATCTGCTTCAGCTTGGCTTCCTTAACCGCACGCCGCGCGGAAGATGCGCGACCGCGGGCGCATACCGTCACCTTGCACTTGAGGTGCCGATGGGCTTGACCGAGCAGGTCAGCTTTACCGACGAAATTTAACACAACGGGTGAACTTTTATGTTTGTTGCAAATAATTGGAAAGAGTACCGCTTGGTTGATGCAAACGGCGGTGAACGATTGGAAAAATGGGGCGATTTTACGCTTATACGTCCCGATCCGCAGGTAATATGGAACGGAGAACGCAACCTTTCGGGCTGGAAGAAGGCAGACGGAATTTACCGTCGCTCGCGCTCGGGCGGCGGCGAATGGGTGAAAAAGGACGTGCCCGAGGAATGGGTCATTTCCTACGGCGACCTTAAATTCGGCATTTCTCCGATGGGCTTTAAGCACACGGGTCTTTTCCCCGAGCAGGCGGCGAATTGGGATTGGTTTTCCAAGCTTATAAAGAACAGCGGCCGCGAAATAAAGCTTTTAAACCTTTTTGCCTATACGGGCGGCGCAAGCGTTGCGGCGGCAAAGGCAGGCGCGTTCGTTTGCCACGTCGATGCCTCGAAGGGTATCGTTGCAAAGGCAAAGCGCAACGCCGAGCTTTCGGAAATACCGCAAAATAAGATTCGCTATATCGTTGACGATTGCTTTAAATTCGTCGCGCGTGAAATAAGACGCGGCAACAAATACGATGCCGTTATTCTCGACCCGCCCTCATTCGGACGCGGTCCGGGCGGTGAAAAATGGGTTATCGAGGAATGCTTGGACGAGCTTGTGAATTTGGTTTGTCAGGTGCTTTCCGACGATCCGCTTTTCGTGCTTTTGAACTCCTACACAACGGGACTCTCGCCTGCCGCAAACGGATACGTTTTGAGAAAGAACACGCGTCATCTGGGCGGTACGGTCGACAGTCAGGAAATCGGCTTGCCCGTTGAATCGAGCGGCGAGGTTCTTCCCTGCGGCTCGGCAAGCAGGTGGACACCATAACGCTTCGCTCCCGACACAAAACGCAAGCGTTTTGGTCGATTTTGTGAGTGCCGTGCGCTCGCGCCAAGTCGGATCGTAGCCATGTCGTTCTGTGAGCCAAGGAGTTGATTTATGACATTGTCTTCCT
>JAZRTE010000062.1:0-33281 GCA_045651785.1 Eubacteriales bacterium
GTAGGTTTCGGGAGCGTCGATTACGAAGTCGAGCTTAGCGTCAGCAGGTGCGGTTCCGAGAGCTTCCTTCATATCAGCTTCAACGTCTTCCTTGGGTTCGGTGGTAGAGCCGCCTGCGCTGCCCTTGCCGCCGTAAACTTCAACTTCGGATACGAATGCGAAGGTGCCGCCGAGCTTAACTTCGATCTTAACGTACTTAGCCTTAACTTTGATGTTTTCAAGATTTACCCAATAGAAATCGTCTTCAGCGATGATGCCTTCGAAGGAACCGATTTCTTCGTAAGCGTTACCGTCGAGAGATGCGTATGCGGTAACTGCTTCGGGAGGTACGATACCCCAGCCTGCCATGTTGGTCATGTGTACCTTTGCAGAGGTGAGAGTATAGGTGTCTTCAAGGTCGATGATGAAGTAACCGAGCTTGTGAGGGGCGTTGGTGGGGTTATCGCGGTTGTGGTAGAAGGCAAACCATTCAGCGTCCTTGTTGTCGCCGAGATCTTCTGCCACGAAGCCGTCGGTAACGTCGCCGTAGTAAGAATCACGCGCGCCGATACCGGAAATTTCATAATCCTTGTTAAGCGCTACGTTGGTGATATCGATAATTTCTTCGTCGTCGCCTGCATTAGGATCGTATGCGGTAACGGTAGTGGTGCAAACGTAGCCTTCGTCATACCACTTCTTATCGGGAGTGGTGGTTGCAGCCTGCTTGCCTTCGAGATCGAGGTTTTCGAAGGTGAATTTGTCGCCTGCGGACCAGGATTTAATGAGCTCCAAGGTAGCAGCAATGCCTGCATTGTTATAAGGAGCATTGCCAGCGTGGCCTACCCAAACGAAGCCTCCTTCGGGAACAGCAAGCTGTGCGCCCGAGCCGTCGCCTGCGCCGTAGTTAATTTCAACTACTTCATAAACGCCGTCGAGACCTTCAACGGGAGCAAAGGAAACGTGAGAGCACCATGCGCCCGCGCTATCCTTTTCGGTGTAAATAACGCCCCAGCCTTCGCTTTCAACTGCATCGAAATGAGTTACGAAGAAGGGTGCGGGTTCGGGCTTCGAGGGAGCTTCTTCATCATCGCCTGCTTGGGGATCAGCCTCAACGGTAAGGGTGCCTTCGCAAGCACCTGCTTCGCCCGCGAGATCGATACCTGCAAGAGTGAGCTTAGCGCCGATGGTCTTTACAAGACCCCAGCAAGCTGCTCTGTCTTCCCAGTTGGGGTAGGTAAGAGTGCCGTCTTGGTTCTTGTCGGGTCTGGTACCGGAGTCGGAAGCAAGTATAAGGATCTTGCCGTTATCGAAATTGACAATACCTTCGTTGATCGCTTCGGTTGCGGTCTTGCCGGTAGTTTCATAGCCTTGAACAACTTCGTAAACGTTAGCTTCTTCGGTGGGAGCAAGAATAACGTGTGCTTTCCACTTTGCATTGCCTGCGTTTGCGATATAGTCATCAGCATTGGTAAAAATAGAGGTAATAGCAGCGTTTCCATCAACGGTCGAGATGTTGAGCGCGTCGATACTGAAAACATAGCCCCATGCATTATTGGGGTGCCAGTTGCCGGAACTATCGGTTTCATATTCGCCTTCAGCCCAGAAATAATCATCTGCGCTTACAGGAACAGCGAACATTGCCGATACGAGAACAGCAACAAGGAGAAGAGAGAAAAATTTCTTCATTTCGGTGGTTCCTTTCTTACAACTTTTTTTGTATATTACTATACTTAAAAATATATATATCACATATTCTTTCGGTTGTCAATCCATTTTATACTCATTTAACACTAAATGCGAAAATTTTTTTGTTGTTTTTGTGTCTTTTGTTCACCGCCGTATTTACGTTTTTTGTGAAAAAACAGCAAAAAAGAAGGCGGAAAACCGCCCTCTTTACCTTTTTTTAAAAAATTATTCTTCGCCGTTGCTTTCGTCTTCGCCGTCATTGCTTTCGGCATATTCTCGATTCGCTTTATTCTTTTTGGAATTAACCCAAAAATAGTAAGGAAGTCCGAGCAATCCAATACTCATTATTGCGATAAACATCACCTGAAAAACCTTCTCGAACGCAGACACTTCCCTGACAACGGGCTCGCTCGATTCGTCGGAAATATCAACAGACTGCGCTTCTGCATCTCCGCCGACAGAGTTTACGCCCTCGACCTGACTCGTTGCGCCTGCGTAAACGGTAAACAGAGCCGACAGCACAACAACTGCGAGAAAAATCGAAATCAATTTCTTCATGTTTATTTTCCTTTGCGGTGAGATTTTGGCGTGTCTGTGTGACCTGACACAAAAAGCTTATACCACACATACGCGCAAAAGTCAATTATCGGTTTCTTTTTTGTTCGTTACTGCTCGGTTTTCTAACCCTTAACGGTTTCATCAAAGGCGTTAAACAGCTCGTTTGAAAGTCCTTGCATTTCTTCCGCTTCTACCTTTAACACTCTGCGGTCATAGGTTAAAAGTCCGTTCGTTTCATCCTCAACGTCGCTCAATTGAGTATAGACCGAGGCGCAAAGACCGTTCTTGATCGCGGGAATGATTTCATTCCGATAAAGCTTGGCAATCGCGTTTGAATATTCGGCTTTATCGTTAAAGGTTCTGTACCCGTAATTTTTTGTGAGGTTGAAAATATGCCCCTTAACACGGTGAGAATAACCGCCGAACTCGGACAGAACGATAGGACGCTCGGATTTTTTGAGCTTTATCGGTTTAAAATAAATATGCTCGCTTTCAACGTCGGTCTTCTTTGCCTTGAACCAACCCGACGCAGTATCGAAAATACGCGTTTTATCAAGCGGCTTCAGCTCGTCATAGCAGCCGTCGGCATCAAACTGTCCCCAGCCCTCGTTGAATATAGTGTAATAAACAACGCTCGGATGGTTGTAAAGGCTTTTAATAATGCCCTTTGCGGTATCCATAAAAAATCCGCGTCTTCTTTCGGTCGCCTTATGGCTTATTCCCTTGCGAAGGAAAACGGTCGGCAGTGCGGTATCGATAAAAAAGCTGTATTTACCGTTATTTATAAAATCCTGCCACACGAGCATACCGTGGATATCGCAATAATAATAGAAAAGCTCGGGCTCAAGCTTAATGTGCTTTCGAAGCATATTAAAGCCGCATTGCTTCATACGGACGATATCGTCCTCAAAGCCTTTGGGCGTTGCGGGAAGAAAAATCCCGTCGGGGAAATACCCTTGGTCGAGCAAGCCGTGCATAAATATCGGCTTTCCGTTAAGGCAGATAAGCTTTTTGCCGTTTATCTCTTTGATCTCGACCGTTCTCAAGCCGAAATAGGATTCGACCCTATCCTCACCCGAAATCACCGAAAAACGGTAAAGATGCGGTTCATCCGGCGTCCAATATATCGGATCGTCGATATCGATCCGAAGCCTTTCGCCCGTAAACGTATATTCCTTTTCGCCGAGAACGACCGTCTTTTCGTCCTTGCCTCCGAGGATTTCGATATCAACGCCGTTGAGGTCGGGAGTGACCTTAATATCGGTTATATAGCGTTCGGGCACGCTTTCGACCCAAACGGTTTGCCAAATTCCGCTTATATTCGTATACCACATACCGCCGCGCTTGTCGGTCTGCTTGCCGTAGGGTATATCGGTGTCAAGCTCATCCCTTGCAACGATACGGATAATATTTTCGCCGCCCTGCAAAAGCTCGGTAATATCGCTCGACGAGGGCAGATAGCCGCCTACCCAGCCGACGTTTTTTCCGTTGATAAAAAGGTCGCCGTATTGATCGCAAGCGCCGATATGCAAAATTATACGGCCCTTGTTGAATCCGTCGGGTAGGGTGAGCTTGCGCTCATACCAAATAATATCATCCTTCTTTGTCGCTCTGTTTACTCCCGAAATTCGGCTTTCGGGGACGAAGGGAACGAGAATTTTGCCGTTATAGGTGATTTCGCCGTTGTTCCGTATGCTGAAATCCCAATAGCCGTTAAGACAAAGATAAGAATCCCTTTTTAATTGAGGTCTGGGATATTCGGAAAAAGGTATCGCTTCATTTTTAAGCTCCGATTCATATTCTGTATAAAGGTCGACGGTCTGAATTTTCTTTTTTTTCATATTTCCCTCTCCAAAAGCGCTTTATTTATTATATACCGATGAAGATAATTTTGCAACCTATTAATTACGCATTAAGAAAAAATGAATTGTTTGTAAACTGTTGCAATTTGAACTCGAATATGGTAATATTATGTCAGCTTGAGTCAATCAATAACAAACAGGAGAAAAATCGATCATGAAAAAATCATTCGTAATCCTTGCATTGATCCTTGCTTTTTCAATGCTGTTTTCGGCTTGTACAGAAGGAACGGTTGAAGTAAGCACCATCCACAGTGATTTCGTTTGCGTTTTCGTTATCAATCAGGTTAACGAAGAACAAAAGCTCAACGTTTCCTATAACAGCGATGAAGCTATCGAAAAGGTTGAGATCACCGTTAAGCATGGCGAACAAGTAGTTTCCAACAACGTTTTTGAAGGCGAAGCTCTTAAAAACGGCAACGTGGATATCGACGCTTATTACGGCAAGCATACCGTAAGCATCCGCGCTACCTCCGAATCCGGCGGCGTTGCCGAGGTATTTAAGGAAGTTTCTCTTTCCGCGAGTGAATACGTTATCGCGCCTATTTCCGGCTCGATGCCTCAGCTTTATTTCACTCTTAATATGAAAGAGATCACCAACGATCATCAGATCCCCGCATTCGTTTGGCTTGCTCGTCCCGACAGCTGGAACTGGGATAAGCTTCCCGAAAACGTATATGCAATGCCCAACGCTTCTATCGAAGAGGTTCTTACCCACAACAATTACGATAAAATGGTTGCGGCGACCGATGCTTACATCGAAGAGCTTTACAGCATCAACAGCGGCTCGAAGTTCAATCTTTATATCAACGACTACAATTCCTACCTTTATTTGAAGCTCTTGGCAGGTAACGGCATCCCCGAAAGCAACTATTACGTTACTCTCCTTTCCGATGGCGGCGCTTCTTATGCCGATTTCAACAAGGCGTTCAATATCGAAGAGGAAGGCTTTGATGCCGATGCTAAATACGCCGAAATGGCTGAAAAGCTTAAGACCCTTTACACCGAGGTACGCGAAGCCAAGGATTACGACGGCGGCAGCAGCTTCGCGGTGAATGCTGAAACCTTCAGACAGTATTCCTTTGTTGCGGCTAAGGAAATGAACAACGTCGAATGGTGGATTCTCCGTCCCCGTGCAGGCGTTCTTTGCTCCCCCGATGAAGAATTTATCAATATGGTTCTTAACGACGACAAAAAAGAAGGCGTTATGGAAGAACGTAACTTCGCTAACCCTCTTAAGGAAATGACCGACGACGAAAAGACCGCCCTTAAATCGCTTTACAACTTCAACAACGAAATGTTTGAAGCGGCTGACGAAGCAAACAAGAAGGCGATGATGATTCTCGGCTCGTGGGCTTATGCAGAAAACGAACCCGATTTCAATGACTACGTAAACCTTGTTAAGGCATACTACGGCGAAGAAGAATTCGTTTACTATTACAAGGGACACCCCAACACCCCCACCAGCAACCACCCCGACAAGCAGGATCAGCTTGAGGATCTCGACCTTATCGACGTTGAATCCTCGATCAATGCAGAGCTTATCCTCTTCTTCTACCCCGATATTTATATGTGCGGCTACAACTCCTCGACCTTTATGTCGGTTGAAAGCCCCGAAATGGCTTGCGCGATGTTCAATATGACCTATGAACAGGCAAAAGCAAACGAGGGCACCGAGGGTTATCGCGAGCTTATCGGTATTTATCTCTCGAAGATCACCGAAGAATCCGCTTATGCAAAGCATTGCGACCTTGAAGAAGGCAACTTCTATCTCGTTGAATTCAACAACGAAGAATCCAATGCCGCTTACGGTATCTATAACGCAGAGGAAAACACCTTTAAGTACTACACCGCAGAAGGAACCGAAACCACCAAATAATCAAACAAAAAAAGACTCGCAGGGCTTAAAACCTCTGCGAGTTTTATTTTATTCAAAATCGATAGCCTTAATAAAACTGTTGTAAAATTCTTCGCTTCCGCCCAATTGAATATGCTTTGAATTTTTTGCGATTTCCTCTGCCTTTTTGATGTTCGCATCGTCCGAAAGAATAAGCACCGCGCCGTTAAGCGAAGCGTTTCCGATGCATTTTGCTTTGGTTTCCAGCTCCTTGGGTATCAAGCCGATTTTTACCGCCGACGGAATCGAAAGATTACTGCCGAACGAGCCTGCTATTAAAAATTCGTCAATATCGTCGGTTTTCGTGCCCGTCGATTCAAGAAGCGTTTCGATTCCTGCGCGTATCGCCGCCTTTGCAAGCTGTAATGCGCGGATATCGTCTTGCGTAAGCTCAATATCTTTTCCGTTTGCGGTTAATACAAGCTTCTTTTCGGCATAGCCCGTTTTATCGATATAGCCAAGCTCCAAAAACGAAGCGACCGCATCGATAAGACCGGTACCGTTGATTCCGATTGCGGCTTCGTTGCCGACCGTTTCGGCAACCGCCGTTTTGTTTTCGATCCTTACCCTATTCACCGCGCCGCGAACGTTTTGACAGCCGCAGCTTATCTCCCCTCCCTCAAAGGCAGGGCCTGCCGCCGCAGAGGTAGTGATAAGAGAGCCGTTTTTCCTCAAGGCTATCTCGCCGTTTGTACCGATGTCGCAAAGAAGAACAGTCTTGTCACCTTCACACATTCCCGACGCGAGCAAGGCGCAGGTAATATCACCGCCGACGTACGCGTTCATACAAGGCGTCAAATAGGTCTTTTCGTCAGCCCAAATTCCAAAAAGCTCGTCCGCTTCAAAGGGATAGTGGGAGATAGATTCGGGATTGCGGTTTGTTAACAAATACATCATCGCGGTGTTGCCCGTGATGATTACGCGGTTGATATCATTTTTTGAACGGTCAACGCCAACGCATAAACGCGTCGCCAAATCATCGATACATTCAACGATTTTTCCGCGCAACGCTTCCCCTTTACCGCGCAAAGCGGCATCTATCCTGCCGATAACGTCGGCGGAAACGCTGTTTTGCGGATTCAATGCGGAAGCTTCGCCTAACAACTTACCGCCATCGTCAAAAAGCTTCAAAACGACCGTCGTCGTGCCAATGTCGATTGCTACACCCAAGCCCACCCAATCGCTTTTCTTTTCATAAATTTCGGCTTCATCGCTTTTATCAAAAACGTATTTATCTCTTTTTAATTCAACAAAAGCATCGCCGAGCAGCCTTGTTCTGCAAGAAAGACGGCAATTAAGCTCGATTTCCCTCTCGTCGGAAGGGGTAATATCACCGCTGACCGAAACAGCGCATTTACCGCAAACACCCTTGCCGCCGCACGGCGAAATGACGGCATAGCCGTTCTCTGCCAAAACGTCGCGCAGAATCGGTGTGCCGACAAATTCAACGGTTATTATATTTTCGCCATTTTTTATCGTTAAATACGGCATATTTCCCCTCTGAAAGCTTTTAGTTAAATTCATTATACAAAAAATCGAAAGAAAAATCAATATTTCTTTACGTTAAACGGCTTTTCATATCATACTCCAATCGGAAATACAAGTCTTGTTTTAAAGTTTTTTCTATATATAATTGTTTTCGAGGTGATGATATGAGCAGGCTTGAATTATTCAAATCAAACGGGCTTTTGCTTCGCAACGCAAGTAATATACTTAAATATAACGAAACAAGTAAAAATTACGGACTTGTGCTTACGCAAAAGCAAGCGTTAATACTCGCAAACGTGCGCGCCGACGAGCTTAGATACCACGGCAGACTCGAATTCGGCGAGGGTATTTTCGGCAAGCTTATCGAAGCCTTTTGCGATTCGCCTTACATAACACAGCAAAACTATTTTGAAACGCTTTGTGCATTGACCGAAATATTTTATTATTACAAAAACGAAACCGAAGAATATTTAAGCGATGCCGAGCTGATAGACTGTATGAAACGATATTTCAACGGAAGCTGTAAAGGCTCGATCGAACTGCTTTCCACGCGCGAAATGGAAGAGCTTGCGAGGAATTTAAAGAGATGAATATTGAAAAATTTAACCTTATCAAACGACAAGAGCTTGATGAAAGCGCATATTTAGAGAGCGTGTTAGAAAAAGCACTTGAGTTAAAGCTTATAACCGATAACGATATCGAAGCCATTCAAGACGAATGCCTAAAGCTTCTCGCGCATAATCTCCGCCGCACTTACGGCGATTACAGCGATTCCGTTTCCGAAGAACGCGCAAAAGCTATGATGGATTCGATAATATATACGCTCGGTGTGGGATTAAAGACCTTTGTTTATCCCGACGAAGCATTGGATTTTCTTTTAAAAAACGGCGCCGATACCCTTTATTTACGCGGTATTAAAAGAATCAACGAAATGATTTCGGGTATCAAGGAAATGCTTGACATTCTGCAAAATACACTTCCGCAAAACGCGGACGTTAAACTTATCTACACGGTTACAAAAATACTTCCGACGTTTTTAAAAAAATACAATCCCGAAATCGCGGCTCACGACAGTGTCGTTTTGCCAATCTATCCCGTTGATTTTAATTTTGAAAAATATAACGGAATCGAATATATTTTCGCATATACGGCAGCGCTTTTAAGGAAATAAAATCAACCCACGGTTGTTTATCCGTGGGTTGGTTTGCTTTTATAATAATTTTTTCTTTATATTTTTCAAGGTCTTTTCGACCGTGCCCTTTTCAAACTTCTCGTACAGGTCAAAATTACTGAATGTTCCGCCCTCGTCGTTAGCCCAGCCAACAAGCCACACGTTTTTATTTTCTTCGCCAAGGTTGTCGCTGTCGGAACGGAAACGGAAGATATGATATATCTCCTTTTTCACTTCAACTTTGCCAAGATATTCTATCTCGTCGGGTGCCTTGCCAAGCTCGGTAGGATAAACAAGCCAATTCACCATATTACTTTTCGCAAGATACTCGACATTCGCCAATTCCTGCGGAAAAAGCGATTCCTTACCGAGCATTTTCAGCATCGAATAGGTATTGTCCGCATAAACCAAATCGTTCGCAAGAAGCAAAATCGTTTCCTCCGGCACGTCAGCACCGAAAGACAGCAAGGTTCTTGCCGCAAAATAGTTAATATTGTTGCGTTTGAGCTTGAGCGCTTGGTAAAGTGCATCGATCAGCGCATCGTTTATAAAATATCTGCAGACATCGCAAGCGATCTCGATAGCGACAGAAATATCCTCGTCGATATCCTCCATTTTGTAATAACGGTTCATCTCAGATGCGACGTAGTCACCAAACACTTTCTTCGCACCCTTTGTCATTTTATCTATCTGCTTTTGGAAATTAAGCAAGCCTTGATAAAAAACGCCTCTGTGAAACTCATCGGTAATTGACGATACTTCGGCAATAAGCTTTTCGGCGTCCTCCTCGGTCATCTGCTCTAACGCGAAAAACGCTTCTATATTGTTTTGCAGATAGCTTTCCTTGTTCACGTTGTCAACAAGAGTCTTTATCATTATCAACTCGGTTTGGGGAATATCGTTCGGATTGGAATAAATACCCATTACCATTCCCAACAAAACGTCCTCATACGCCATAATATCACTCTTTGCACGGTAATTTTCTGCATTGTCCAAAGCGGGTATCAAAGCCCTTACTTCGGCAAATGCAAAATTGCTTATAGCCGCTATCTCCTCCGAGCTGATTCTGCGTTTGCCCTGAAGCATATTTATCAAAGCCGAAATAAACTGCGTTTTCTCTCCGTAATTATCAACGCCTTTCGCTATTTCAATAAGATTTATTATATCCGACATATTTTCCTCCAAAGGTTTTTGATATTATACCATACAAAGTAAAAAGAAGCAACACTTCGTCGCTTCTTTTAGACGTTTTTTATAACTTTTACAAGGTCTTTTTCCAAGCCTCGTATTCGTCAACGCTTCCGCGCCAAGTAAACATTTGGCTGTCGGCAAGGAGATACCTGCCGTCGTTGCCGCTTATCACCTTATAGTCGCGTCTTGCGATATAGCTTTCGTCGGTAAGGTTCTTTTCATCATACCGCCAAGTGTTACCGATATGTATCGGCATCATCTCGTTTTCGTTTGCAACGGTGCGGTAAGAGGTTAAATAGCAATCCGATTCCAAATGCTTGCCCCAAACGCACTTAAAGCGCACCACTCCGACACCCTTGGCGAACCAGAATTCCTTTGTACCGCACTCGGCGTTATTATAAAAATAGTAGTTGTAATCGTTAACGTTGCCCTCATTTACTACTGCATCAACGGTTACGCGTACCGTATTTTCAAAAACGCCCGAGGGTGTTTCGACCCTGCCGCCGTCGGAAACCTTAATTTCGATTTCTCCATCCTTCCAAGGATGCGCCTTCTTTTCGGTATAACCGTCGACCCATTTATCGTCCCAAAGAGTTTGGCAAAGCTGTTGCAGATACCTGAACGGCTTAACACCGAAGATTCGGTTTTCCTCGCCCCTTGAACCCCAAACGCCGATATCAAAGCTCAATTCCGTAGCCTCGTGATAGGAGATCGAGCTGTCTTTTTTGGTAATCTTACTTATGTTTGCCGACGACGGACAAAAACGCCAGCTCTTCTCGTCATAGGGAAGCTTTTCTTCCATAACGTCGATGATTGAAAGCGCCATATCGACCGATTCACGGTCGCGGTTAAGAAGCACGATATTTTTAAGTATTCTCAACGCTTCGGCAAACTGCTTTTTAGTGCAAAGATCCTCAACAAGAATAAACAATATCGTCGGGTCCTCGGTATTCTTTTCCCAATCCTTATTAAGCGCAAAATAGTTAAGCGCGGAAATACAAACCGTTTCCTCGGTGTTGGGATTAACTCCCATACGCTCGACAACATATTCGTTGACCTCGCGCATAATATCGGGCTTAACGGGGTTTTCATAATTCCAACGGTTGCCGACTGCGATAGGAAGCCAGCCGCTTCCGCCCTTGATATCGTAATCGCAAAGCACCTTATCGGCAATCGGGTCTTCCTTGTTCGCGATCTTTACCAAGCCGATGCCCTGCTTATACCACATATGATCGCCCTCGCCGACGTTGTTTGCCTTTTCGATGTGAAGACAGTTTTCAAAAACACCCGCAGGTGTAACGACCGTTTCATCGGTAGCTATTACTCGGCGAATACCCACAAGCTTGCCGTTTTTATCAAGCATTTCCTCCTCCCTGCCCGCCTCAAGCGAAATAGTGCGCGGAAAGAAATATCTGTCGCCGTTATCTCCGGCATCCATAAAAATGTATCTCTGGAACTTGTCAAGCGCGTTGCCGCCGCGGTAATTACAACCCGGCTCGTTATGAATACAAACGTTGCCGTCGACTGTCTTCCAGCCCTCGCCGGTTACAAGTGCCCAAGCATAATTTCCGCTCGACTCAAGCAAATCCAATGCCTTAAGCCCCGCAATAGTATTTGCGTAATATGCGTCGGGCGCATCGGTTTGCTTGTAATCCTCCATCGCTCTGTTAAGCCATACACGCGCCTTATCGATTCCCTCTTTTGTGGAAGTATCGCTGTAATACGCCATCCAGAATTTATGCGATGCGATTTCAAGATACTTCGCTTCGTTTTCGGGAAATTCGTTAAGTGCGGGGATGACCGTATTTTCGGTGTATTCGTATTTTTCTTTACTGCTTCCCAAATTCCAACAAAGGTCAAGATAAAGCCAAGATGCCTTTTTCGTCTCGCCGTATTTTTTATAGGTTTCAAGCGCTTCCTCGGAATACTTGCCCGAATTTGCATTTACAGCGATATTTGCCGCCTTTACCGAATAGTCCTTTGCATCGTTACCTTCGGGTATTTGCGAAATAAGCTCCTTTATCGCCTTATACGCTTCGTCAAAATCCGATTCTTGGGTATATGTCTTGTTGTAATCCTCCAACTTTTTTATTTTCGCCGTAAGCTCGGAAATGAAATTTTCGGAAAGTGTATGTAAATTGTCTGACATATAATGCTCCTTTCTAAGCTTTACGCGTGCATCGTGTATCCGCCGCTTTACCGTACCGACCGAAATGTCCAACCGCCTTGCGATTTCGTCCATAGGCAATCTGTACCAAAAATAGAGCAACGCCGTTTCCCGAAGTGCGAACGAGAGGGAATTTATTTTGTCCTTCCACTCCCTCATGCTCTCTTCCGAAATATAGCTTGATTCGGGGTCAACAACGTCGGCAAGCGATTCTATTTCATCAAGCGGAACCGTTTTCTTTGCACGCGCGATATGATTGAATGCCTTGTTTTTAAGTATACGCACGAGCCAATATTCAATCCTTTCGGGCTCGCGCAGGGAGGAAAGCTGAAGATAACCCGTAATAAGCGTTTCCTGAACAAGGTCCTCGGCATCGGCACCGTTTTGACAAAACGAAAGCGCAAAACGGTAAAGCTTTTGCATATAGGCACGAACAATAACGCTGTACGCTTCGGTATTTCCGCAAAGCGTTTGGTTTATCGCATCAATAATAACGTCAATATTCGGTGTCGTCATATCTTTCCTCCTTTCCTTTTTTCTTCAAACTGCAGTCATTCATAAAGACACGTAAAATTTAAAAAAGGTTCGGAATAATTATATCGTTTTTTCAATATATTTCAACTTTCATTAAAAAACGCTTGACCTGACGGCTAAAAAGGAGTATCCTTAACAATTAAGGAGCGTGATTTTTATGAAAAGAATTTTTGCGGTTTTGTTAACACTTGCATTATCGATCCCATTCGTTGCCTGCTCGGAGGACGTAAGCCACGAAAGCAGTATAAACGAAGATTTAGAAATCTCTCATCCGGTCAATTCCGAAACGAATACAGAATCAAGCACCGAGGAAACCTCTGATATAAGTGAAGAAGGATCCGAAGAGGAATCCGAAAACGAAACGAGCGACGAAGCAGCTTCCGAGCCCGAAACAAGCGAGGACGAAAATATGAGCTTTGACAAAACAAAGACCTACAATATTCTTTTTATAGGCAACAGCTATACCTATTACAACGATATGCCCACAAAGATATTTGAGCTCATCGCCTACAGCGCAGGGGTCAAGGTTAAGGTCGACAGCATAACAAAGGGCGGCTGGTGGCTTTGGGACCATGCAAATTCTAACGACGAAATGGGCAAGATCGTCGACGGAGCATTCAAAAAGACCAAATACGATTACGTTATTCTTCAGGATCAAAGCACCCTGCCGATCGACGACCCCGGTTGCTTCTATGACGGAGTACGCAATATTTGCGAAAAGGTAAAGGCAAACGGCGCGACACCGATACTTTACTGCACCTGGGGCAGAAAGACGGGTAGCGAAACGCTTACGAACAGAGGTCTGACCCACGAAAGCATGACCTGGAAGCTGGCGGCAGGATATACCGCTATCGCGAAAGAGGTCGGCATCGACGTAGCATACGTCGGGCTTTCATTCACCGACGTATACACCAACTACCCCACGCTTACGAATCTTTACGCCGACGACCTCACTCACCCCTCTTACAGCGGCAGTTATCTCGCGGCAATCACCATTTTCACCGAGATCACCAAGATAAACCCCGATGAGGTCACCTACAACGGAAGCCTTACCGGAAATATCACCTCGGTATTGAAGGAAGCGGCAAGAAAAGCTGTTTTTGAAACACCCGAAATTCCCGATCAATATAAAACAAAATCCGAAGGCATCGTTTACGTGAAATAAAAAAGGCGTTGACAACATTCGACGTTTTCGCTATAATAACCTTACCGTTTATTGAAAAATCTCAAGGAGCTTATTATGAACGAACAATTTGAACCCAATTTTACCGGCAGCAATCCCGAAAACACAATCCCACCTATACAACCTGTTGAACAAAAAAAGGAAAACGTTCTTGCAGGTATACTCGGCGCGTTTCTTTTCTCACTCGCGGGTGGTATTGTCTGGTTTGTGCTTTATCAGGTCGGATTTTTGGCGGCAATCAGCGGCATCGTCGGCGTTATCTGCGCAATTAAGGGCTATGCCATATTCGGCAAGCGTGAAAGCGTAAAGGGCGTTATAATTTCGACCGTTATAGCATTTCTCGTTATCGTGCTCGCGTGGTATCTCTGCATCGGATATGACATATATTCCACATATCAGGAATGGTTTGCAAACGGAGATATCGATTTCACCGCATCTTTCTTTGATGCGATCCGCGAAGTGCCCGTCTTCTTTGAAGATTCCGAAATTGCTACCGCATACCTCAAGGATCTCGGTATCGGCTTGCTGTTCTGCGTTGTCGGCGCATTTGGTTACGTCAAGGCGGCTATCGGCAAAGCCAAGAACAAATAAAAATTCAACCGACAAAAAACCGAAGGCATTAAAACCTTCGGTTTTTGTTTTATATGCTTGATAAATATTCCTCGGCGTAATGTGCCGCGACTGCGCCGTCGGAAACGGCGGTCACGACCTGTCTGAGCGCTTTTGTTCTTACGTCGCCGATTGCATAAACGCCCTCGACGTTTGTTTTTGTCGATTCGTTGGCGATGATATAACCGTTTTCGTCAAGCTTGACAGAATCGCGCAGAAATGCCGTTATCGGCTGTCTGCCGATGCTTACAAACAATCCGTCGCATTCGATCTGCCTTCTGCCTTCATCGTGAACGTTTTCAACGGTTATACCGTTTGCTCTGCCGTTGCCTTCAAGTATTTCTGCAACACGGCTGTTCCAAACGAACTCGACGTTTGAAGCTTTCATAAGCGGCTCGTGATAGATCTTCGTGGCACGAAGCGTATCGCGTCTGTGAACGAGATAAACCTTTTTCACAATACGCGAAAGGTAAAGTGCATCGCTTACGGCGGAATTGCCGCCGCCGACAACGACCACCGTTTTGTCCTTATAAAATCTGCCGTCGCAATGCGCGCAGTAATGCAGACCTTTGCCGACAAGCAACGGCTCGTTTTTCAAGCCAAGCTCACGCGGATTTGCGCCCGTTGCGATAACGACGGTTTTGCCGTAAAAGGTCTTTGACGACGTTTGAACCGATTTAACTGCATCCGAAAAATCAACGCCGACAACCTCGCCGTATTCGGTTTTTGCACCGAAGCGGGTTGCGCCCTGTTGCATTTTCATACCGAGCTCGAACCCGTCGACACCGTTTTCAAAGCCGGGATAGTTGTCGATTATATCGGTCAGCGCCATTTGTCCGCCTGCCGACATACGCTCGATAACAAGCGTGTCCAAGCCTGCGCGCGCCGCATAAAGCGCCGCAGAATATCCTGCCGGCCCACCGCCGACGATTATCATATCGTAAATACGTTCTTCCATAGCTTAACCTTGAAGCATCGCCAGGATTTGTTCCTTGGGCTTTGCGCCGACGGACTGTGCGATAATTTCGCCGTTTTGCATCACAACGAGCATCGGGATGCTCGAAACGCCGAATTCACTTGCCAATTCGCCCTCTTCATCGACGTTCACCTTTGCAACGAGGTATTCACCGTATTCCTCGGCGATCTGATCTACTATGGGAGAAACCATTCTGCAAGGGCCGCACCAATCGGCATAGAAATCGATAAGAACCTTTTTCTCGCTGTTCTTCACTTCATCGAAATTGCTTTTATTTAACTTTAATACAGACATTATCGTTTACATCCTTTCTTTGTTTTACGTCTTTATTATAACCTATAAATTTCAATATTTCTATACCAAATTGTAAAAAAACGCTCGTTTTTTATAACGAGCATTTTCTTGTTTTTAGTTTTTATAACCGGGGTGAATGGTTACCCTTTCGCCGCCGAGGTTCGTTTCAACGCCTTCAAAATCAACGTCGAAATATTCATCCAACGGCGCGTTGGTAACGCCGCGTCTGTCCTCGCTCATCGGTACGCGGTAAAGCGTGCCGTCGATTTCGCGGTAAAGATAGGTTTCGTGCCAGATAATGTTGCTTATAAGAGTATCGCCGAAAATTGCGGTACCGCCCTCGTTGCTTACCTGGTCGATAGCGTTAACGCGCTTGAATTCGGCATCCATACCGGTTCCGTGTCCGGGGGATGTGAAGATGGGGCTTAAAAAGTCTTCGGGATTCTTCCAACCGTATTTTTCACGCATTGCGACCGATTCGGGGAGAGTCGAAACCTCAAGCACCTCGATTTGAAGCTGCATCTTGCCCTCCTCGGGAACGTAAACGATCATACGGAGCTTATCGCCGGGGAGATAATAATATTCGGTATACTTCCAATGGTAGTTGGCGATGCAGTTGTTTCCGTTTGCAGAAACGGCATATTCACCGCCGTGAGCATCATAACCGCCGAGGTCTTGATCCTTATCGGTGATATATCTCCAAAACGGGCGGAAAGCGATGCTTCCCGTGCTGAGCGTGTTCGATTTTGTATCGATCAACGCCTTGGAGAACGAAAGTCCGACGTCGGATTCGCTCAACGCGTTGCCGCCCATATAAACCGAGGGGTTATCGAGATTTTTTACGTTGGGGTCGACCTTGAGCGATTCATCGTAATCGCCGCTGTAACGGCGAATAGTTACCTCGGGAAGAGTTACTACCGCTTCGATTCCCACCCATTTATCCTTGGAGGAAACCGCCTTGTGATACCAAGCACCGCCGAAAACGGCAGGCGCCTTGGGGTTTAATTTTTCGCCGTCGATCTTACCGTCCCAAACGGGAGGTGCGGCAAGAACGTCGGTTTCGCGGACTGTTATCTTTTTGAATTTCGGGTCAGCCGCATTACCCGCATTGTCAGCTAAAAAGTACGTCACGGTATATTCTCCGACAGTATTCGGATCAAAACCTCCGTCATTTATTTGTATCTTATCGGTAATGTCGCCGTCGACCTTGTCATAACCGGTTACGTTTTGCATAAGGTCGTAAGCATCGCCCTTGTTGATGATAACCTCGGTCACGCCTTTGGGTATGCGTATCAAGGGCTTTTCGGTATCGGGAGCCTTGCTTTCCTCTTCGGAAACAGCGCTTTCCTCCGCTTCGTCCGATTCGACCGAAACGGTTTCGCCGCTATCCGAGCAAGCGGTGAGCATTGCGGAAAAGACAAGCAAAAGCAAAATGAATCTTTTCATCGTTTTTCCCCCGATATCAGCCAAGCTTTACCTTTGCATCTGCCAAAGAAACGTCGCATTGGTCAAGTGTAACGGGGCCGCCCGCATAGCCGCTGAAGAACAGCTCCTTAACAAGCGTGTTACGGCAAACGGCGTCACCGGGGTTGCCTACGAAAATAATGTAACCGCCGTCGGGAAGAAGCGACTTGATATCGTTAACGATATTCTTGAACATACCGCCGCCGTTAGTCGCATCAATGGAATTGGTCCAGGTAAGGTCCTGATTGGTCACGTTGCCGTCCGAATCGATCTGAACGGTTTCGCCGACAGCAAGACGTGTCTGAACGATATTGTAATCCTTATCGGTAAAAATGATTATACCGTTGGGGAAATAGGGAACCTTGCCGTTGTTGGTGTGATCCTTGTTAAATTCGTTATATTGGTCAATGAAAAATTCCTTATCCATTACCTGAACCTTATCAACAGTACGGAATTTCGTGCCGGAGGTGGTATAGGAAAGCGCGCCCTCTTCATTCTTGACGTAAGGAATATTGCCGCCGAGAGCGATCTCCTTCTTGGAAGAAACCGCCTTTACGGTTATTTCAACGGTAGCGGTCGCGGTGTTGCCCGCTTGGTCCTTTGCTTCGACGGTAACGGTGTAAGTACCCGCAACGTCTTTGCTGTAACCGCCGTCATCGGAAATCGAAATGACGATATCCGCATCTGCGGTGACGTTGTCGCGCACGGTAAGACCCTCAAGAATATCGATTTCTTCACCTGCGTTATGGGTTATCGCTTCTAATTTGCCGTCGGTTGCATCGACAAATGCAGGGGGAATGTTATCGCCTTCAGTCTTGCTTTCATCGGTATCGACCGAGGATTCGGTAATTGCTTCGCTCGATTCTTCAACAATAACCGATTCGGATTTCGATTCTTCGCTGTTTTCGGAAACCACGTTCGAAATCGTTTCGGTCGATTCTCCGCAAGCGACAGCAAAAAGTAATGCGGAAAGGATCAAAAAAACTGCTATGATTTGCTTAAACATGTTAATTCCTCCTTGATTTACCATTATACAGCAATTATACCATATAATTCACAACATTACAAGGGTAAAAGCAACATTGTTTTGCGAACCATTATAAATAGTTTTCAAAATTATTTCATTTAGGTATTGAAATCAGATGAAAAGTGGTGTATAATAATTTCATTCGATTTTGAAAGGGTATTTTAATGAGCATTTACGAAGAATTTCTTACGAAAAAGCACAAAACTCGTCCCGTTTATGATTTCCGCGAGCTTGTTTATGAAAGCGAAAAGGATTTTGCTGAGCTTCCTGCTTTTATACTTCGCGAAAAAAATATCACCTATTCGGATTTTGCCAACGATTACCGCGCGCTTTGTACCGCGCTCATCTCTCGCGGATATGCCGAAAAGCGCATTGCGATAATCGGTGCAAACAGCTATAATTGGATACTTGCTTACCTTGCCTCCGCAACCGTAGGCGTTGCCGTGCCTATCGACAAGGAGCTTGATGCTTCCGATATTGCCGACTTTATAAACGCCGCGGAATGCTCGGCTGTTTTTGCCGACGGCGCGATCCTCAATAAGCTTAATATTGATGAAAGCATTAACAAATTCAGCATTGCAGACGGCAAAAAACACAGCGAAGCCTTTGAAAGGATCGAAGGTCTTGTGTCCGTTGGCGCAGAGCTTTATAATAACGGTAACAAAACGGTCGACACTATGAAGATCGATGCCGAGAAAATGAGCATTCTCATCTTCACCTCGGGCACAACGGGAAGCTCAAAGGGTGTTTGCCTTTCGCAAAAGAACGTTTGCGCCAACATCAACCAAACCGCAACGATGGTAAAGGTTGACCCCACACTCCATTCGCTTTCGGTCTTGCCGCTTCACCATACCTATGAAACCACGCTCGGACATCTTTTGCTTCTTTCGGGCGGCTCTTGCATATCCTACGCCGACGGCTTGCGTCAGGTTGCGAAAAATATCAACGAATATCAACCGAGCGTGCTTATCGTCGTTCCCCTGCTTTTGGAATTTATCCTTAAAAGAATCGATGCCTCTATCCGCGAATCTTTGCCGAAATTCCTGCTTCCGAAAGAGGGCGCAACCTTAAAGGAAATGCTCAGAAAGCTCCCTGCCCCCTTAAGATATATCGTAAAGCGCAAGGTCAAAAAATCGTTGGGCGGAAAATTGCGCTTGCTTATCGTCGGCGCGGCACCCATAAAGCCCGAAACGATCGAATCCTTCTGCGAGCTTGGTATTACCACCTATCAAGGCTACGGACTTACCGAAACCTCGCCGCTTGTTGCAGGAAATAACGATTTCTTTATGAATCCCGCTGCCGTCGGACTTCCTATCCACGGCGTTGAAATAAAGATCGAAAACCCGAACGAAGAAGGTATAGGCGAGGTCGTCGTACGCGGTGACAACGTAATGCTCGGCTATTATAACGACCCCGAAGGAACGGCACACGTTATGCGCGGCGGTTATTTCCACACCGGCGATTTGGGAAGATTTGACGAAGAGGGATTTCTTTATATCACGGGCAGATGCAAAAATGTCATCGTTGCCCAAAACGGCAAAAACATTTATCCCGAAGAGCTTGAATACCGCCTTGTCGAGGAGGCGTTCATCGAGGAGGCTCTTGTTATCGGTGTCCCCAACGCAAAAGGCGGCGAGGCAGTCAAGGCAAAGATATACCCCAGTATCGATAAAATCAAAGAGCTTTACGGAAAGCTTCCTTCGCAAGAAGATATAATTAAGGATATTGCGAAAGTCGTTGCGAAAATCAACGAAAAGCTTCCGACCTATAAAAAGATCATCATCACCGAGGTGGTTTGGGAAGCCTTTGAAAAAACAACGACCAAGAAGATCAAGCGCTACGGCAAAAACGTTTTATAAGCAATCTCAAATAAAATTAATGCACCCAAGAAATCACTCGGGTGCATTCTTTTTTAATCGTTATTTCGTAATATTTCTTGCAACGTAAACGCCGCTTGCGGACGCGTGCGAAAGCGAATGGGTAATACCGCTTCCGTCGCCTATAATGTAAAGTCCCTTATATTTGGTTTCGAGGTTTTCATCGACCTCGACCTCCATATTGTAGAACTTGACCTCAACGCCGTAAAGCAAAGTATCGTCGTTTGCCGTGCCGGGTGCGACCTTATCGAGCGCATAAAGCATTTCTATAATGCCGTCGAGAATACGTTTGGGAAGCACCAAGCTCAGATCGCCGGGCGTTGCGTTAAGCGTGGGCGTGATAAACGCCTCCTCGATACGCTTGTGATTCGAGCGCTGTCCGCGAATAAGGTCGCCGAAGCGCTGAACGATAACACCGCCGCCGAGCATATTTGAAAGCCGAGCGATGCTTTCGCCGTAGCCGTTGGAATCCTTAAAGGGCTCCGAAAAATGCTTTGCAACCAAAAGCGCAAAGTTTGTGTTTCGCGTTTGCTTTGCGGGGTCTTCATAGCTGTGACCGTTTACCGTAATGATACCGTTCGTGTTTTCGGTAACAACGGCGCCCTTCGGGTTCATACAGAAGGTTCTTACCCTATCGCCGTATTTTTCGGTACGGTACATTATCTTGCTTTCATAAAGCTCGTCGGTAATATGAGCAAAAACCTCGGCAGGAAGCTCAACGCGGACACCGATATCGACACGGTTCGAGTTTGTGTTGATATCAAGCTCCTTGCAGACCCGCTCCATCCATTTGCTTCCGCTTCTGCCAACCGAAATTATACAGTCCTTGCAGGTAAATTCGCCCTTGTCGCATTCGATGCCGTATCCGTTATCGGTACGCGAAACCGATTTAACGGGTGTGTCAAAGAAAAAGTCGACCTTATCCTTAAGATATGCGAAAAGGTTTTCGAGCACGATATAGTTAATATCTGTGCCCAAATGCCTTACCGACGCATCCAAAAGATGCAAATCGTGTTGAATGCAGGTGGTCTTGAATCGGCTTCCTGCGGTGGTATAAAGCTTTGTGCCCTCTCCGCCGTAACGAAGATTGATTTCATCGATGTAGTACATCAAGTCAAGCGCCTGCTTTTTACCGATATATTCGTAAAGCGTTCCGCCGAAATCGTTGGTAATGTTATATTTACCGTCGGAGAATGCGCCTGCGCCGCCGAATCCGCTCATTATCGAGCAGCTTTTACAGCTTATACAGCTTTTTATCCGTTCTCCGTCGATAGGGCAACGTCTTTTGCTTAATTCGTGCCCTGCCTCAAACACCGCAACCTTAAGTGACGGTTGGCGTTGCATAAGCTCATAAGCGGCAAAAATACCGCCGGGGCCTGCGCCGATGATTATTACGTCGTAATTCATAAATGCTTACCTTTTTATTATTTTGTACCGAACAGTCTGTCGCCCGCATCGCCGAGACCGGGAAGGATATAGCCGTTTTCGTTAAGGCAACGGTCGAGCGTCGATACGAAAATATGCACGTCGGGATGTGCTTCCGCAACGCGGCTTACACCCTCGGGTGCGCCGATGACCGCCATAAACTTAATGTTTTTGCATCCGCGTTGCTTTAATTTATCGATAGCATCGCAGGCACTGCCGCCGGTCGCAAGCATCGGATCGACAACGAGCACGAGCTTTTCCTCGATGCCCTGAGGAAGCTTGCAGTAATATTCCATCGGCTCAAGCGTTTCTTCATCGCGGTATAAGCCGATATGGCCCACTCTTGCCGACGGGAAAAGCACGTGGATGCCGTTTACCATACCCAAGCCTGCGCGGAGGATGGGAACGATAACGATCGCGTTATCCTTAACTACCTGCTGTTTGCAAACCTCGAGAGGGGTTTTTACTTCGATTTCAACGGTGGGAACGTCCTCGCGAAGACATTCAAAGGTCATAAGTGTCGTGATTTCTTCAACAAGCTCGCGGAATTCCTTCATGCTTGTTTTTTCGTTACGAAGAATCGCGATCTTATGGTTGATCAACGGGTGATTGAATATTGTTACGTTATTATAATCTTTCATCTTGATTTCTTAATCCTTTTTCTTATGAAGAAGCGCATTTACAACGATACCGAGGATAAGCGCACACGCGATGGTGGTGATATAAACCTCGCCGATATTCATCGACATACCGCCGATACCGGGAATAAGTATTGCAGATACGGTAAAGAGGTTCGCGTTATCGTTAAGATCGACCTTTTGAATCATCTTAAGACCCGAAACCGCGATAAAGCCGTAAAGAGTGATGCAGACACCGCCCATTACGCATCCGGGAATCGAATCGAGGAATGCAACGAACGGAGAAAGGAACGCGATAAGCATTGCGATTATTGCGGTAGCGGTAATGGTAGCAACCGACGCGTTTCTTGTAATAGCAACACAGCCGACCGATTCACCGTAGGTGGTGTTGGGGCATCCGCCGAAAAATGCGCCTGCGATAGAGCCGACACCGTCGCCGAGAAGGGTTCTCGAAAGTCCGGGATCCTTCAAAAGATCGCGATCGATAATGCTCGAAAGGTTTTTGTGGTCTGCAAGGTGTTCTGCGAATACTACCAAAGCAACGGGAATATATGCAACCGCTACGGTAGCGATATAAGAGCCGTCGAGCTCCTTGAAGCCGTCGATTGCTTCGATAAACGAAAATTCGGGAACCGCAAAGAAGGTAGCGAGTCCGACACCGCCTTCGGTAAGAGCCGCAAAGGGTGCAAAATCAACTATCTTCAAAGCGTCGTTTTCGGTCGCATAACCGATTCCGGTGAAGATAAGACCGACAACGTAGCCTGCAAGAATACCGATAATAAAGGGTATAAGCTTGGACATTTTCTTGCCGAACGTAGAGCAAAGAATTACAACGAAGAACGTAACGATCGCGCAAACCAAGGATACCCACAAAGCAGAATCCATTATAAAGTAAGAGGAAGTACCGAAGCTTTCCTTGGGGCCATAGGAGAATACGTCGTTAATAGCGGCGCCTGCAAGCGAAAGACCGATAAGCGCAACGGTCGGGCCGATAACGACGGCAGGCATGATCTTGTCGATCCATTTTGTGCCGACAAGCTTAACGATCAATGCGATAGCAACGTAAATAAGTCCTGCGAAGACCGCACCGAGAATAATGCCCAAATAACCAAGCGATGCCGAAGCCGCGCCTGCGAAAGCCGCAGACATCGAGCCGATAAACGCAAAGGACGATCCGAGGAAAACGGGGCTGCGGAATTTTGTGAAAAGCTGATATACGATCGTACCGACGCCTGCGCCGAACAGTGCGGCAGACGAGGACATTCCGTTGCCGACAATTGCGGGAACGGCGATTGTTGCAGCCATAATCGCAAGTAATTGTTGCAACGCAAAGATGATCATTTTACCGAATTTCGGTTTGTCGTGAATGTCGTAAACGAGTTTCTTGTCCATTTTTTCCCCCATAGAATATATTGTTTTGTTAAGAAAATATTGATTTTTCTTAACACTGCATATTGTATCACACCTTTTAACGAATTTCAAACATTTTTCAAAATTTTTCTGCAATCTTTGACATTTTTGTGCATTTGTGCTATACTGCTTAAAAAGTTTTAAAATTATCCTTTGGAGAATAAAAATGAAATCAAAAAAACTACTTAAAAAAATCGGTAAAATCACGCTTACCGTCGTTGCTTCCCTGCTTGCGCTTGTATTTCTCATTTGGGGCGTTTTGAATATCGCAAAGTTTTTCATTTATTCCGATTATTACGATATCAAAAGCGACCTTTGCGACAATCCCGGTCTTTCCGACGGGTTTGTTTGTCAGGGCGTTTGCGCCTTGGAGGATAAAGGCAAAATTTTCGTTTCGGGTTATATGACGGATGACAGCGCAAGCCGTATTTACGTTACCGATTACGAAAGCAATTCATATTTCGTGAGCCTTGCCTTTGAAAACGGCGAAGCTTTCACGGGTCACGCAGGCGGTATCGCCGTTTGGGGTGACCGAGTTTATATCGCAAACGGAAGCAAGCTTTATTTTGCCTCTGCCGAAAGCATATTAAACAGCAAGGACGGCGATTCGGTAACTGTAACCGTCGGCGCAGAGGTGAACAATTCTGCATCTTTCGTATTTACCGACGATACCCACGTTTACGTCGGTGAATTTCACGACGGCGGCGCATACGTTACCGACCACCCTTACGAAACGAAAAACGGCACTCAATACGCGATTATGTCGAAATATTCACACACCGACCTTATAAAGCCCGAAAAGGTATATTCCATTCCCGACAAGGTTCAGGGAATGTGCCTTACCGACAGCGGAAATATTGTATTTTCAACCTCTTACGGGCTTACCGATTCGGAATATTACGTCTTTAAAGAAAGCGATGCAAGGGATTCGGGCTTTACTCTTGACGGCGCATCGGTTTATCTGCTTGAGGATTGCATTAAGCAAATCAGCGGCCCCGCAATGGCAGAAGGGCTTGATTTCACCGACGGCAAGGTTATTACCCTTACCGAAAGTGCATCCGATAAATATATTTTCGGCAAATTCTTTTTTGCAAATCAAATCGTTGCGCTCGAAATCGAATAACCAACTACTACCAACGGTAGACATTTAACGCTTGACAAGCAACGATGCGAATGCTAAAATAAACGCGTAGTCAAGGCGTACTGCAGACGTTTGGGTTACATAAAAAAATTTTGAAAGGAGGGGCAGTATATGATTATTTGTTGCGCACTGCATTTAGCAAGTGTCGTATTGCTCGCCCCGAACAGCTGCCGTTAAGCTTTAAAAATACGGTAGCTCTCAATGCGAGTAATAGCAGAACCGAGCTGCGTTTTAAAAATGCGGCTCGGCTTCTGTCACGTTCGGTAACGGCTGTTACCAAAAAAAGTGCGGCACTCCACACAAAGTAAACATTTTTGGAGGAAAGCACCTAATATGAATCTGCCTATCGGCAAAAATATCAAAAATCTTCGCTTAGGCTGCGGCTTGACACAACGCGCTCTTGCGGCTACACTTAAAGTCAGCGTCCAAGCCGTTTCCAAATGGGAGCAGGAACGCTCCTACCCCGACGTTACCCTGCTTCCGCACATCGCAAAGCTTTTTTCGGTAACGATCGATCGATTATTCGATTAGCTTAACGCACCCGAACGTGTTTTTACGCTCGGGTGTGTTTTTTGTTATACCGCAATCAATGCCTGCCAACCGACGGTAACGGTTGACACGGTCGCTTTTGTGTGATAAAATAGTAAAAAAAGAGTATGGAGGATTAAATATGAAAACACCTATAAGCTGGATAATCGACGACCCCGCTCCTATTATTTCGGTCTATCACGAGCATTCGCGCAAGGGTCAAACGGCGGACGGACGCCCGCTCATCCCCACCTACCCGAATGAATCGCTTTATACCTTTTGCGATATTATAGAAAGACACGGCATCCGCGGTAAATTCAGTGTTGTTCCTATGCCCGGCAACAAGGGCGATATTGTCAACGGACTCGACGGCGTTGCCAAAGAAGACCTTGACGCTTGGCTTGATTGCGTTAAAACACGCGTTATGCCTGCATTTTCGGTCGGCCCCGAAATGCTTACCCACCACAAGGCAGTCGATTTGGAAACGGGCGATGCGCTTTCGATGAATGAACGCGATTGGGCATCCACCCAAGACCGCAAAACGCTTGTGCCCTATATCGAAAAAGCCGTCAAGCTTGTTAACGATGCGGGTCTTTATTCTATCGGCGTTACCTCCCCTTGGGACTTCGGTATCGAGGTTGAGGACGAATATGAGCATTCGATCTCCCTTGCCGTAGAACAAGCCACCGGCAGTAAAAAGGCGTGGTTCTTCCTGCGCGGACTGCGCGACCGCCCCAAGGCAAAGCCCTGGGTTGCCCGTGAGGAGGATGGCAGAACCTTGGTTTCCATCCCTGCAACAACGCGCGATTATATTTGGCAAACCATCGACACGACAAGAAGCGACGACGAATATGTAAACGAAATCGCCGATAATCTTATCACCGCAGACGGTAAGGAAGGACACATCCTTCGAGTGCTCGAATCCGAGGGCTATCCCATTCTTATCACTCACTGGCAAAGCTTAATGTCAAACGGTCTTTACACAGGACTTCGCGTTATGGACGAGGTTGGCAGAAGAATTGCCGAGCATCTAAAAGACCGCGTTGAATGGATGAGCTTTGAGCAAATAACCGACCTTGTATTATCCAACAAGGAAGAATACCCGAAGCCGATTTTTTAACAAACAAACACAAAAACCACCCAATTGGGTGGTTTTTATGTTGTTTTCAGGTTATAAATTCCTTGTATATTTGCATTTCGGATAATTTGAGCAACCATAAAATTGCCTACCGATATTAGGGCCTTTTTTAACTATTCGCACAACTAAATCTCCCCCACATTTAGGACATACAAAAAGGTTTTCGCTTTCAAACCAAGATGATGAGGTTGTATTTTGCCGATCGTTTCTTGACGAAGCGCTATTGTGTACATTGGAAGTATGCAGTGTCTTTGAAACTTCGTCAAGCTTAGTAAGAGGCAGCAACTTGCTATATATTTCATCAATGGTATTCTCAGCAATATACTGTGTTGTAGGACGATTGTAAAATTCGGATACAACCATCGAAACGTTGCGTCTATTTACAACACTAACATCCAAACTATCGACCTGAACACTTTTTAATGTACATCTGTCCGAAAAAGCAATTATCGATTGAGTAGGGAGTTGCATACCGAGAAATGATTTTAAGTATTTTATATGCGAGTGATTCTGCATTATAGGGTTGTAAAATTGATTCTTTTGACTTTTTCCACTTCCTTTTGGCAAAATTTGGTGCCAATATTTTTGTAATTCACTTCCGAAAATCCATCCGCTATAATTTTTACTTTCAATAACAAACAGACCTTTAGAACATATCATCAAAACATCGATTTCCGAAAGCTCGCCATTGTTTTTTGGTAAGTATATATTAAAAAGAAATCTCGCCCCGTAATTTTCGTAAATTTTAAGATTTGAGTAAGTTAGGTATTCTCCATATTTTCCTTTATCGTATATTACTTCATTGTATGACAGTCCTGTTTCTTGATAATAAAAGCTTTTTTGATATTCTCTTTTTGCAATATAATGCTTTATGAAAATAATTGTCACTAATATTACAAATGGAAAAAGAAAACACAAAAACAACTGCAAACACTTCCTCTCATAGCAATTCCAAAATATTATAACATATTTACAAGGAAAAACAACTGCATATATATCATAATTAAAAGCCAAAACCGCCGATTTGGCGGTTTTTTGTCGTACAAATTAAATTATTTCCAATTCGTTTACCGAAGGGAATTTCGGATAAACGTCTTCTAAATTGTCGGAATACCAATAAGCGACCGAGGAAATATCGTCCTGCAACGGCAAATAACGGTTGCCGCTTCTCCATCCGAGCGCTTGGATGGTGACCTTTAAATCCTTATCGAAATAAATCGGGTCGGTGATATGCCAACGATAGAGATTGAAATATCTTTGCGAGCGATACAAATCGTCGGTCGTGCTGATTTTATGCATACCTGCATAAGGCGTGCAAAACTCCTGATATTTTCCGTTCACGTCGAAATTGTAAGCGCCGCAAAAATAATCCTCGGTGCCCGTACCGCAAATCGTGGGGTAATCGCTGTCGCCGTCGATATAGAACTTAATTTCGCCCTCACCCCACCAGCCGTTGCTTTTGACACCCCAATTCAAATAGGTGCCGACGTAATGTCCCTTGCCCTTGACGTTGTCAAGAATAACGTAGGGCTGCATATACGGCAGAGGATTCACACGGCGGAATTGCGCGTGGAAATACAACGTGTCCTCCGACAGCTTCTTTTCCTCGCAATCGATTTGGTAATATATATTACATTCTCCTCCGAGGTTTTCAAGCTCAACACGGAAGCTTTTGAAAAACGGCATTTCAAAATAGCAATTAAGTCCCTTTGCGGGATTGATGCACATCGCAAGGCTCGATAACTGTCTGAATTCCTTGTAGTCGGCGTTGCAAAAGAAATCCGAAAGCGGAGCTTCGACGTTGGGCGTTTCCTGACCGTCGAAATAAATTCTTAAAATAAGCTGACGGCTTGCAAAAGCGCAATCGGTCATCCAAATATGCTTTATCGCGCCCTGACCCTTATAATCCGCAAGCGTTATTTTGCTGTGCGGCTCGACCCTTAAATAGGGGTTTACCTTCCAACCGACACCAAGCTCGCGCGATGCCTCCGAAGCACTGCCGACAACGGCTCTTCCACCGCCGCCCTTTTCACCCGTTAAATTTTCGGGCGATATCGAAAATGATTTTATATTCTTTTTCGTGGTTAAATTATTAAGCATATCAAATACGTCCTTTTTTAATGCACTTTGATTATAATATCGTATTTTTCAAAAAAACTGTGCGCCTATTCTTTCCAAATGAAATTGTAATTTATCGATTCTCCGCCGTCCACCAAAATGCTTTGACCGGTGCAGAAGGTGTTTGTTACCGTAAGGAAATATGCCCATTCGGCAATCTCCTCGGCGGTTGCCCACCTTTTAAGCGGAGTTTCGTTCATTATCGCATCCCAAAGAACGGGATCGTTAATAACGCAATCGTTAAGAGGGGTTATAACACCGCCCGGATCAAGGCTGTTGCAGGTGGCGTTAAAAGGAGCGACGCGCATTGCAACGTTTTTGGTGTATGCCATAATTCCCGCCTTACTCGCACAGTATTCGGGAAATTCGGCTCCCGTATGGGCGCTCGCCGAGCCGATATTCAAAATCGAGCGTATATTCTTTTGAATGCCGTATTTTTCGGTGATATGGATAAGCGCCTTTAAATTAACGTCGATATCCTGCTCGTTCTGCGTACCTGCATTGTTAATAAGTATGTTAACGTCACCGATATCGGGGAGCTTTTCGTAATCACGCACGTCGCATTGATAATGGGTATAATTTTCGTCTATGATGCTCTTGTCCTGTCTGTCGATGCCGATAACGGTATATTTTTCCTTCAAAAAACGTTCGGCAATTGCTTTGCCAATGCCTTGTGACGTTCCCGTTATTAAAACCTTCATTCCTTACCTCCGTTGATAAATTCAAGATATTGCTCTCCGACCCTTTGTTTTTTCCATTTTTTCACAACCTTGTATCCTATCGGAGAAAAGATTATTTCCATAATAAGCTCTGCAACCGCCCCCGTCAACGCACACATCGCGCATTGCAGGAAAGTCCAGCAAAAGCCGTCCCAATAGATTGGCGCAAATACCGTAAAAACAATGACCGAGAAGATAAGATTATCCACAAACTGACCAATAAAAGTCGATATGTAACACTGTGTAACGTACGCCAATTTGCCGTCGGGATTCTTAAAAAACGCCTTACCGATAAGCCAATTCAAAAAGTTATTTATCAAGGCGGATATCAAAAAGGCAATCGTACTGCCGAGCAAAATAAACCACGAGCCACCCAAAATTCCGTTAAGCGCGGTATAGTCATTCGCGTTTGAAGGAATTATGCTGGCTATATAAAACAGCAGGCAGGTAAGCAAATTGATGCCCGATGCAAGAATTGCTACCTTGTTCGATGCCTTGGGTCCGAAATATTTCGTAATAATATCCATACACATAAAGGAAAGCCAGGATATTAAAACTCCGCCGTCGAGCGCAATAGCTTCGGTCTGAACAAGCGTTTTGTTCGCCAAAAGATTCATACTGATAACGCTTACGACAAACAACGACACAACCGTCGAGGGAATGCTCCTGAACAAAAGCGAGGTTTCTATACGCTCTCTTTTTATCCAATTTATAACCGTTTTCATTTTTTCACCCAAAAAGAAAGTGGCATTGCAAAACGCAAAGCCACCAATCATTACAAATATTTATGATAAGTAGTCCTGGTTTTGTTTAATGACAGGATGGTACAAACGAACTGTCAGCGAAATAATTATATCACATTATAGCAAAAAAGCAAGTGGTTTGTATTATAAAAATTTATTTTGTGTTGCTAAGACAGGACTTGAAGGAAGCTCGGGTTGTGGTACCCAAAAAGAGCTATTGTGTCGCACCGCGAACGCAATTTTGACCACTGCCCCTTTGACATCTCGCTGTTTTATTCCCCGACGGCGCTCGATATCATATAAATATAATAAAAATGCTTTTTGCCACGGCAAAAAGATGCGTCGCTAAAAAAGGTCATCGGAAAACCGATGACCTTTTGAAAAGATTCAACAAGACTTAAAATTGTATATCGGTCTTATAAACTCAATATCGGAAACGGTTTCGGAAACGAAATCAAGTATCCGTTCGGGCGCCTTATATGCCATAGGACATTCGTCAATAGAGCCTGCCTGCGCCGTTGTTGTAAATATCCCTTCCATCTGTTTTTGGTAATCCTCAACGGTAAACGCATATTTTGCCTCGGTTCGACTGCACGCACGCCCTGCACCGTGAGGCGCAGAAAAGTTCCATTCGGGGTTTCCGCTCCCACGACCGATCAATGCGCCATCTCTCATATTAAGCGGTATTATCACACGCTCGCCGAGCCGAGCAGAAATGGCGCCCTTTCGCAATATCATACTCTCTGTATCAATATAGTTATGAACACACGAAAATCTATCTGTTACAGTGAGTCCCATATTCTTGCATATCAGCTCAGCAATCGTTCTCCTGTTTAAATCGGCAAATGCGGTTACAATATTCAAATCGTGCAGGTAATCATCAAATAGATCGCCCTCGAGAACCGATTCCTCTCTTTTCACCTTTACTTCCCGCTTTTCGGGTTTCACACTGTAACGTGAGCCAAAGTCCTTGTTCTCGTAATAGCTTTGCCTCGTGCGCTTGCGTTGCTTCTTGCATTGATAACGATATGCCTGTTCCTGATAATAGCTTGCAACATCGCTGCCCAACTGCCTTGAGCCCGAATGTATAACAAGCATTAGTACGCCGTTTTCGGTCCTGTCAACCTCAATAAAGTGGTTTCCGCCGCCGAGTGTTCCGATGCTTTTAAGCGCACGCTCACAGTCAACGTTACCTTTGCAGAGCAAACTGCCGAGGTCAAAATCGGCAATTGAATTATCATGTATCTTCGCGCCATGCGGAATTATAGAATGGATTAAATTATCTAACCTTTCTAAATCGAGCTTGCTTTCCTTCAAAATTACAGCCTCAATACCACAGCCGATATCAACGCCTACAAGCGCAGGAGCAATCCTTTTTGATACCGTCATTGTTGTTCCTACCGCAACATATTTCCCCGAGTGAACATCGGGCATTATGCGTATCTTGCTGTCCGAGTAGGCTTCCTCGCGTAAAAGCGATGAGATCTGTGTCTTGGTAGGCTTGTCAAGCTTATCGGCATAAATAATTGCCGAGTTTCTTTTCCCTTGTAATTTGATCATTATATCTCCTGTTATTCATTTGTGTTTGTGATTCGTTTTTAGTATATATATTTGCAGACATAATGATCAGCCCCTTTATAAATTATTTCGCTTTGATTATATATTATCTCAATTATCGTGTCAAGCAATGCGCCCCCTATTCAACTAACGGTATAATAAAAATGCTTTTCGCATTGGGAGAAAAGTGAAGAGTGAAAAGTGAAGAGTGAAAAGTGAAGAGTGAAAAGTGAAGAGGTAAAAAAATATCCTCGGAACAAGTCCGAGGAATTTTTTTGAGTAGAGGTACCAAAAAAGATGCATTGATTATTCGCATTCAAATGTTTGTATTTGCCCTGCAGAAGTATATTGAAATCCGAATTTATCATAAAACCCCTTTAAATTTTCATCAAAAATAACAGAAATCATATAAATATGATTTTGCTTGAGCAATGCTATCATTCTGTTCATAAGTTCAGTCCCTATACCTTGTCCCTGATAATCGGGATGAACCATAAGATCTTGTATATATGCATCGGTAACACCGTTAGAAACACTGTCGATATAAGCAATCAACTTATTATTATCAAAAACAGAAATATTTAGATATGATGTTAGAAGTGGATTTTTATAGGAATCAACCATTCGATTCCAGCCAACGCTTGCGCGAAGATCGGAAATCGCTTTTGCCGAAACGGGTTCGTTAATCTTGTATATCATTTTAGATTTTCCTTTAGCGTTTTGCAACTTGATATTAACATTCGTCTGATGCGACCGCAAAGATTTCTGTGTCTTCTAAAAACTTCTTCGTCAATGGCGTTCGTTTCGAACAACAACTTCAACCAGCCCTCTGTTTCGGTGCATTCTTTTAAAGAAATCTCAAATTTAGAAATCATATCTGATTTACTTTGCCCGTAATTAGCTTCTCTAATATTTGCGTAAACGCTGCTTGAACTTTTACGAATTTGGAAAAGAGTATTGGAAGGAGCTTTTATATTTTGACAAAGCAGTTCTACCTCTGTTGCGAGTTGCTCCGAATATATCAACAAGTAGTTTTTAGTCATATCCTCACATCCTTTTGAACAGTATAGCACATTGCGGCATAAAAATCAACGGCATGAGCCGTTGTATATCATCAATTCCGAAGGAATTGCATATCATCAAAACGAAGTTTTGTATATCATCATTGCGAAAGCGGTATACAGCCTACGGCTGATGATATACACGCTACGCGTGATGATATACGCCTAACGGCGATTATATACCATTGCTTTCGCAATGGATAAAAAAATCAAGGACCCTACGGTTGCTTCATTTTTTGGTTGCGGAGACAGGACTTGAACCTGCGACCTCCGGGTTATCTTTTTAAGTCTTTGTCTTAAAAAGCCGCCTTGCGGTAACCCGAAAAAATCTATCGTTCGCGTGGCTCACTTGATTTTTTCGACCGCTGCGGGAAATGCGCCTCATTGAATCTGTCCCCGACAGCATTCGGCACATTTCCCCAACGAGCTACGCTCGGCGGTGCCATAACCCAGAGAACGAAAGTTAAAATACATTTCCGCAACCAAAGCAAAGAGGACACCGAATGGTGTCCTTTGCTTTGGTGCGGGTGTTCATAACGGATTTGATTAAAAAGTATTGAAATACCGGCATAAACACACATATTTTTCACTCACACATTTGTGTATTTCAAGGTTTCTTCGTAAAATAAAACTACAGAAACGAGGAAACAAGATTATGTCAAAATTTATTGAAGAATTCTATTACGGTAACATTGATCCCCAAGCACGAAGCACTAAGCAAAACAAGACTGTTCAAAAGCAGATGGAAGTCTTAATGCTTAATGAGGAATTTCTAACCGAAGCACTTACGGGCGAAAACAAAAAGAAGTTTCTTGACTTCACCAACGCTTGGAGCGTTGTCAA
>JAZRTE010000063.1:0-9046 GCA_045651785.1 Eubacteriales bacterium
CAACGGAGAAATAAAACCCGAAATCGGATACCATATCAGAGCTGACAAGCAACGAAAAGGATATGCAAAAGAAGCGGCGATTGCTGTCAGAGATTGGACTTTTAACAACACTCCTTTTAACATCGTTTATTCTTATATGAAGTATACCAACGAAGCATCGGCCAAAACTGCTGTGTCATACGGTTGCAAGCAAGTAGATGAGTTTTCCGATGAGACAAATGAAATTACAAAGGTATTTGCGATTTCAAAAGATGAGTGGATTAACCGATAAATTCCAATTTGTCGAGCCGAAAGGCGTTGAATGTTAGTGTGATTTTGGCGCAAATACGGTGCAATACTTTATGCGACAATACTTTTTCAAATTATGGAAGAGTCGGTTTTTCCGACTCTTTTATTTTTATGATCACTAAAATCGATTATTTTTTACTTCCCCGAAGGATCGCGGTTTTCTAATCTTTATTGCATAATTTACACAATTAACGTATTTTCGCAATATTGATGTAACAAATAAGTATTGACTTTTTAACAAGCGAGGTGTACAATACTAATGCAATAAACAGTATTGCTACAACCCGAAAGGAGACAAATTTTATGAAAAAAAGACTTTTTGCGGCATTTACCGCATTGATCATGCTTTTGTCGGTCTTTGCTTTTGCATCCTGCGATAACGAAACAGCTACCGGCACCTCCTCGGAAGCATCGGCAGAGGAAAGCGTTAAGGAGCTTACTCCGAGAGAGCTGTTTACAGCTTCTATCTTCAAATCGGTTGCCGACAGTGAGATCAACACCGACAACTCGGTCGATGATATTTGGAATATGCTTAACGGCAACACAACTGCAGTCGACGGCGTCGGCAAGCTTTCGTTAAGCATCGACAAGCTCAACATAGAGGGTGCTACCCTTGAAGCGTTCGGCGGCAAGGCTTCGATTGATGCTGATTTTCAGGTAGATATGGATACCAAGATCAGCAAGATCGATTACACCCTTAACTTTATGGGTGAAACGCCGACAGGCGGCATTATGTACGATAATGCGAATAAGAAGATTTTTATAACCGACCTGTTCGATTCGCTTGAAAAACCGCTTCTTGTAGATTCCGTTGATCTGGATTTCTATAACAGCGCATACACCTTTGATATGGATGACTTTAAATACGTCTTCGATTCCGCAGTAAATGCAATCGGTAACCATATCAAAGACGATATGTTCACTTCCGAAGCAAAGGACGTAACCGTTGACGGAAACAGCTATAACGGCGCAACCGTTATTACCCTTACCGTTCCCAAGGAAGCCGCAATAGCAATCGCAAAGGAATTTACCGATTCGCTTCTCAAAAACGAAACGATCAAGTCTATGCTTCCCGACGGTCTTACGGTTGTAGAAGACGGCGCTCCCGAATCGATAAAGCTCATCAACACCGTTGTTGACAAAAAATCTCTTGCACTTGACGTTGAAATCAAGCTTGGCGAAAAG
Source organism: Eubacteriales bacterium (assembly GCA_045651785.1). Lineage (GTDB taxonomy): Bacteria > Bacillota > Clostridia > Oscillospirales > CAG-382 > Coliplasma. The sequence continues at coordinate 1,474 of JAZRTE010000063.1, forward strand.
ACTACCGAAATTTTGGAAACTTCGGTTATCGTAGGCGAAGAATCCGAAGATGATGAGGACGAAGGCCCCGAATTCGATACCGTTGTAATTCACACAAGCTACGTAGGCGACAACTTCAAGCTCGAAGTCGGTCCCGTTGATGCAGAGGGCAAATATTTTGACGAGCATGGCTATATCGCAATATCCTACACGCTTGACGGCGAAAACGAAAAATTCGTGTTCGGCGGTATGGAAGACGGCGAAAAAGTTGAGATTATTAAAATCGAAGGCACCAACAAAAACGGCGAGCATAAGGGCACCGCTTCGCTCGGCACCGATCGCGATAACATATCGTTCCCCTATGTTTTCGTTGAAAACGATAACGGCGGCAGCTTTGAAATCGGACCCTTTGAATCGAACGGTTCGGGCGAAACCGAAAAGCTTGACCTTAAGCTTACCGCAAATTACACCTTAACCGATACAAAAACGAGCCTTAACGGCACTGTTTCCTTCAAGGAAAGCACAAACGAAATCGCGCTTTCCTTTACCGAAACTCTCGAATACAAGGACGTTACACTTGAAGCTATAACCGATTATATCGAAATCGAAGAATTCGACGAATCGAAGATCGAAAATGCATTCAAGGAAAAATGCCCCACCCTTTATCAAATGGTCATGGGCGATAACGAAGAACTCGTTCCCTACTTTATCGACGACAGATTCGCGCTTTATCTCCCCGAGGGCTTTGAAGAAAAATCTGCCGCAGGCTATACCGCGGTGTTCGACAGTGAAGAGGTAGCGGTTCTCGTATTGGAAGAAAAATTCGACGATATCGGTGTCGAGCTTACACTTGAAGAATATATCACCATCATCCGCAATAACGTTCAAGGCAACGTAAGCGAAATTTACGGTGATGATCTCCCCTATTTCATTTATGAAAACAGCGAATACGGAATGCATTATCTCATCACCGCTTACGAGGGCGAGGACTCCTTCTGGCTCGTTCAGTTCTGCTGTTCGGAGGATAATTTTAACGATTATCACGACCGCTTCCTCGCTTGGGCATACGGTTCCGGTGTTGTCTACATTGAACTCGTAGACGAATCCTTCTGATCCTGCCATACAAAAACCCCGAAAACGTGTGTTTTCGGGGTTTTGTCTTATCGATAAGTGTTACTCTTGACAAATTCGCTTTAGTATGTTACAATGTACATGCTACACAGTTTAATATCTATCGCCCGAGGTTTACGTTACAAAAAACGTAGCCTTTGCTTGTCATATCTTCGAGCGATGTGAACTGTGTAGCAACAGAAGCAAACTGCGTTTTTTAGTGCGCAGTTTCGGCTGCGCACTTTTTATATTTATCAAAACAAAATTATTCAACAAGGAGAATTTGCTATGAAAAAGTTTTTTTGTTTTACTTTTGTTTTTGTAATTATAGCTTCCTGCCTTTCGGGTTGTAATTTCAACTCAAACGTATCGGGCGCATTGGCAGGTGATTCGCAAGCAACACCAAAGGTCGAGCAAATGATGACCGCCTTGGCGGAAAACCGTATTCCCGATGCAAAAGCATTTATGCATCCCGAGGCTAACAACAAGCCCGATTCGGCATATACTCAAATGAGCCAATACCTTTCCGGCCGTAAAACCCAAAGCGTTCAGCTTATAAACATCAACGTTAAAAACTCAAGCGGTACAGCAGGCAATATCAGACAAGAGGAATCTGCATACAAAGCAACGCTTTCCGACGGCAACGTTATTTACTTAAACGTGGTATATCTTACCAATGACAACGGAAGCGGATTTTCCTCGTTCCAGCTGGTATTAGGCGCGATATAAAGATAATGGTGCGGTCTATATTTCCGCATCTGCCATTTTGCCGATCATAGTTGCATTGACTCGATAAATTTTTTTACCCGCAAATCGTTTCAACTAAATAACCAATTAAAACGCACGGTTGGCTTTCCTCATAATTAGGTATATAACACTAATGTTGTAAACAAAACTTCAGCAACCCCGAAAGGAGACAAATTTTATGAAAAAAAGATTTCTTGCCGTATTTTTGGTTTTCCTTATGCTTTTGACTGCAATTACTTTTGCGTCGTGCGACAACGAAAACGCGGAAGATTTTGAAAATTCAGTCGTTTCGGAAATGACCGAAGCTTCCTCGGAAGCATCGTCGGAGGAAAGCACCGAGGGAATGTCACCGCAGGGACAGTTTATCGAATCTCTTATCAACGCTAACGCCGATAGAAACGATTCGCTCATTTTCAAGCTCTTCGGCAGCGAAGAAAAATCAAAGGACTTTGTCGGCGAGTTTTCTTTGAAGGTTGATACGCTCAAAATGGAAGGCGATGATATCCTTGCTTCCGGCGGCGAATTTTCCTTCACAGGAAAAACGCAATTCGATGCCGACACTCAACTCACCAATATCGACTTCACGGTAAATGCCTTGAAGGAAACGCTTTCCGCAAGCATCCTGTATGACGACGCAAATCAAAATATCTTCTTCACCGATTTCTTGGGCGCACTTAAAAAGCCGCTTTCTTATAACAACGGTTTACTCGTAAACGATTTTGAAACAGGCACCGACATTGATCTGTTAAAGATATTCTACGATGCGGCAATTGATTCCATCAATAAAAGCGCAAACGAGTTCACGTTCGACTCCGAAATCAAAAACGTAACCGTTGACGGCAACAGTTACGCAGATGCAAACGTTATTACTCTTTCAATGGCGAAGGAAACAGTAACTGCGATTGTAAAGGATATTACCGATACTCTTCTTGCCAACGAGGATTTTGTGGCAAGCGTAGGCGATGATTTTGAACTCGATAAAGAAAACATTCCCGAATCAGTTAAGATAATCAGCACCGCTGTTGATAAAAAATCGATTGCACTTGACGTTATCATCGAGTTGCCCGAGCAGAAAGCAAATGTCAACGAGATTGCGTTCAAGCTCGCACAAACCGACGGTTTGGCGAATGAGGACAGCCGCGATTACAACAAGATCGTACTGCATTCAAGCTTTATCGGTGACAATTTCAAGCTTGATTTCGGTCCCGTCGACGAAAACGGCGAATATATCAAAAAATACGGTTATTCATTTATAAACTACACCCTTGACGGTGAAGACGAAACGCTCGTGGTCGGTACAAGCGAAAACGGCGAAGACGAAGAAATTTTTAAGCTTGTGGGCACCTACAAGGACAGCGTACACAATGGCACCTTTACGTTTAATATCGGCGGCGACGTTTTGTCGTTCCGATATGAATTGGTTGACAAGGAAGAAAACTGCAGCCTTAAGATCGGTCCCTTTATTATGATTGCCAATGACGTTCAGGAGGATTTGAATCTTGTCCTTTCCTTGGAATACCGAGAAACTGACAGCGAAAGAACGGTAACCGCAACCTATAAGATGATCGAAGAAGGCGAAACCGAGCTTTCCGCAACCCTTACCTCGGTTCAGGAATATAAAGACGTAACCCTTGAAGAAGTCACCGAATACGACGATTTGGACAGCTACGACCGCGATACCGTGGAACAGGAATTCAGCAAAAAATGTCCCAACCTTTACGCAATGCTTTGGAATACGCTGTTTGAAGGCTATTTCTTAAACGAGCCTTTAAAGCCATTTGTCATCCAAGATGATCTGTTGATCTATCTCCCCGAAGACTTTGAAACGTCAAAAGCGCCTCCTCACTACTATGCATTTAAGGGAGATTCGGCAACCGTATTGATCAAGAAGGATGAATATAGGGACATCGGCGGAAAGATGACTGTCGAGGAATATCTCGAAAGCGTCGGTGAAAGCCTTTCCAACGTTGAGGTGACCAAGGTTTTCGATGAAGGTATTCCCTATATCACCTATAAAAACAAGGCAGGAATGCGCTATATCATCACCGCATGCGAGGGTGACACGTGTATCTTCCAACAGCAGCTCTGTTGTTCTGATGAAGATTTCCGCTATTACAAAGACCGCTACCTCTACTGGACGATATACTCCTTTGAAATGAATTTGGATGACAACGGCTCTTTTCATTAAAATCCGTACAAAAACCCCGAAAACACACGTTTTCGGGGTTTTGTTTTACAAATTAAATATTTCGGCGTGTAGGTCTGAAGCATCGCGGATATCGTGGGTCGAAACTATCAGCGTCTTCCCTTTTGTATATCGGTTTATGACGTCGATAACCACCCTTCGCGTTTCCTCGTCAAGCCCTTTAAACGGCTCGTCAAGGATAAGCATATCGCCCTTTGCAAGCAACGCACGCGCAAGCGCAACACGGCGGCGCATACCGCCCGATAAGGTGCTTACGGGAAGATATTCACTTCCCTCAAGCTTCAATTCGCCTAACAGCGAAACGATTTTTTCCTCCGATATTTCCTTGCCGGTAACCGCCAAAACGTTTGCAACGGCGGAATATGGCTCGCAAAGCCTATCCTCCTGAAAGACTGCCGAAATTTGATTGGGAGCATCAATAATTTCGCCGCTGTCGGGCTTGATAAGTCCCATAATAATATTGAGCAGAGTCGTTTTTCCGCTTCCCGATGCGCCCATAATACACACCCTAAAGCCGTTTGCAAAATCGGCCGAAAGGTTATTTAAAACGCTTTTATCACCAAAGGATTTACTGATATTTTTTAATTTCATATACTTTCAACCCCCTTTAAAATACGCTTTAAAATAAACAAAAACAGCTTTTCAAATGTGACCGAAAGCAACACGATAACGACCGTCCAAGCGAAAAGGTCGGCAGTGTTAAGAAAGAGCTTTGAGTAATAAAGCGCCTCGCCGACCGAGCCCTCGGGGTAACCGATAAGCTCTGCCGCAACGCCCGATTTCCAAGCAAGTCCAAGCGATATTTTACAGCCCGAAAGCAAAAACGGCTTTACGGACGGAAGCCAAATAAAGCGCAACCGCCGAAAATGCGACATTTTGAAAACGTCTGCCATCTGAAGCATTTTCTTATCGACCGATTTAATACCGTCAAGCAGATTGGTGTAGATTATCGGCAAAACCATAAGGAAGGAAATAAGCGATGAAAGTCCGCTTGCATCGAACCATATAAGCGCGATTACGACAAACGAGGCAACGGGCACCGATTTGACGGTTATCATATAAGGCCAAAGCAAAATTTCGACGATTTGGAACCGTCCTGCAAGAAGCGCCAAAAGAGTGCCGACAACAAGCCCTGCGAAAAAGCCGAGGGCAATGCGCGAAAGAGTGAAGCAAACGGTGGTTAAAAACTCCGATTCGGCAACCAAGGTGAAAAGCCGTTTTACGACCTCGATCGGCGAAACCAAAAGTATATCCGAGCCGACGAAAATGCTCGCCGCCTGCCAAACGACAAGTGCCAAAAGGATGGCGGATGCTTTTGCAAGCATTTTCTTTTTTCGTGTGTCGAGCATTCTCTGCCCTCCTTATTGAAAAATTTATCCGAGAGGGGTCGCCGCTCGGATAAAATCAAATTATTCTGCTATGAAATAGAAATCGTCACCGGGAAGCTTACCGCCGACCGATTGAGGATTTTGTGCAAACAAGACCGAAAGATATTCGCCGACAGGCTTTTTAAGGTCGTTTCCTGCGATATATTTGATGTTACAAGCAGGGATTGCCTTTGCAATAACACCCTCGTTATCGAAAATGCCGTGCTTTACAACGAGCTTTGCCGAAGCGGCTGCATCTGCGTTGACTGCGTTTATCGATTCCTTGTATTCATTAAGGAATTTCTTAATAGCTTCGGGATTTGCCTTTGCAAACTCATCACGGACAACGATAACGCCCGTAACGATACTGCCTTCACTTACCTTACCCCATTCCTCGTTAAGGTCAAGCACGATTTCGAGTCCTTCAACCTTGTTGCAAGCAACGGTAACGTAGGGCTGAGGAAGCATTGCGATCGCGTTTTCGGATTGTGATATAGCGGCAACCACCTCGGTCGCTTCCGCCTTGTATTCAATAGTCACGTCACTGTCGGGATTGATGCCGTTCTTTGTAAGAATGTTGCGAAGCGTAAATTCGGGAGTTGTGCCCTTACCGGTCGCATAAATCGTTTTGCCCTTTAAATCGTCGATTGAATCAACGCTTTCGCCCTTGGCAACAATATAAAGTACGCCGAGATTGTTCACGGCAAGAAGCTTGATTCCGCCGTTGGTCTTGTTGTAAAGAACGCTTGCAAGATTTGCGGGGACAGCCGCGATATCAAGCTTGCCTTGGATAAGCAAGGGAGTAATTTCATCCGCCGCGCCTGCAAGAGTGAATTCATATTCGTTTTGAGCCATACCGTTGGCATCGTTTTCAAGAACACCGACCAAGCCGATCGAGGTCGGGCCCTTCATTCCCGCAAGGCGAACGGTTACCTTTTCGTCGGTCTTGCTTTCTTCGGTCTTGCTTTCGCCGTCATCCGAAAATACCCAAGAAACGTCACCGAGATCATCGGAGCCTTCGTTCGATCCGGAAGCGCATCCGGCAAAGCCGAGCGCCGTTATAAGTAATGATAACATTAATGCAAGTAATGATTTAACAGACATAATTAACACCTCATAGTTTTATTTGCTATGGGCATTATATACTATGCCACGCCTATTTTCCGTTGCGTACGCAACGTAGGGTAACAAAAGTTGAACACAATGCGATTTTGAAATGCCTATTTTCGCCATAACATCATCATAATTCCCCGATAGAGCGTATTGCAATGAAGAACGGGGTAAATAAGCCGAAATTTACCGTCGTGAGGCGCATCGGGTTCGACTTTTGTTACCCTATTTTGAGATTTTAAAGGTATTTTTGTAAAAATCTATAATTCCCTCGTTTTTCATCACCGAAAGCTCGCGTGAGAGTGCCGAACGGTTCACGCCCAAATAAAGCGCAAGGCTTTCGCGGTCAAAGGGAATCGAAAAGGTCTTTGACGAATTTTTGTTGCTGTACTGCGAAAGGAAGGTGATAATCTTCTGTCTGAGCGACGGTTTTGAAAGCACCTGAACCCGATCGTTCATCGCAAGGGTCTTTGCTGCAAGAATGGAAATAAATCGGTTGCGAATCTCCTTGACAAGCTCGTCGTCGCAGTTTGCCGCCAAAGCCGACGGATCGAGCCAAAGCACGCGTGCATCGGTAAATGCGGTGATGGTAACGGGAATTTCTTCGATCTTCAACCAGCAAAGCGATTCGGCAAAGGCATCGCCCTCCGTAACGCTCGCCATAAGCACCAAATTTCCGTCGATGTCTATAAAGCTGACCTGCACCGTACCCTCAAGCACAATACCGAAGTGAGTCAGCTTAGTGCCCGTCCGAGCAAGAATTTCGTTTTTCGTATATACTTTCTCAACAGAATTGAAAAGCTTTAACGCCCTTTCGACGTCAAAATCACGCATTCCTTTAAACAGCGGTGTTGATAAAAGCGTGTTTTTCTTCATAAAACCACCCTATTTTAAGAAAAATCAATATTTTCTTGCTAATTATATCATAAATCAGTTGACAAATCCATATTTTTAGGTTATAATTTCGTCTGCGCGGTAAATTTTCCGCAGAAAATAATATAGGGATGTAGCCAAGTGGTAAGGCACCAGACTTTGACTCTGGCATTTCGTAGGT
>JAZRTE010000064.1:0-2648 GCA_045651785.1 Eubacteriales bacterium
CCGACTTCTCAGCACTTAAATCAGCACAAGATTTGAGTTCATATGCCATTTCGTCAGTAAAAGGAAAATCCTTTTTATAGTGCAGTTGATGCTCAAGACTTGCCCAAAAATCCATCGCAATGGTGCGAAGCTGAATTTCAACCTTCATCAGTCGCTTTTCGTGCGCAAGAAATATCGGCACGGTAACGATAAGATGCAGACTTCTGTATCCGTTGGGCTTGGGGTTGTTAATGTAATCCTTTGCCTCGACAAGCGTGATATCGTCTTGATTAAGCAGAGCCTCGGCAAGCATAAACACGTCGTCGGTAAACGAGCATATAACGCGCACGCCCGCAACGTCGTTCAGATTTTCCTCGATACTGTTAACTGTAAGGTCGATTCCCTTTCTTTGAAGCTTATCGCGCATACTCGAAAAGGATTTCAGCCGCGTTTTGATGCTGTTAATGGGGTTGCGGTCATAACGAAGCGAAAATTCCTCGTTAAGCACGTTGAATTTCGTTTCTATCTCCATAAGGGCGCAACGGTAATAAGCCATCAGCTTGGAGAAATTTTGCATTATCGGCTTACCCCACTCGATAACCTCGTCGCTGAATACGTTATCGAGCTGTTTTTTAATTTCTTCTGCGTTCATTATACTTTAATCTTTTTCTTCCGAATCCTTCTCTGTCGCTTCTGCTTCAACAGGTCTGTCCTTACCGCCCAAAAGAACCGCCAATGCATCAATAAGCGCTTCAACGATAAGCGAAATACCGATAAATCTCCAAATCCATTCGGTTGCGCCGAAGGGGTTAAAAAGAATGAGCGCCGCGCAAATTACGGTTACAGCCGCGCTTATTGCGGTAAAGCCCCATTTTGTCTTTTTAAGACGAAGCAGGTCGATGGTTTTTTGAATCTTCGAAAAACCGGTGATAAGTATAACAGCGCCGTATACAAAGGTAAGCAACGCCGAAATTTCAACGATAAAGCCGTTGCCGAGCACACAAAATCCGCCGAGAGTAAGAGCGATAAGCGCTTTAAACAAATTCTGCTCAAGCGAAGCCTTCTCCGCATCCTCGCGGAAATATTTAAACACGCAAATAAGGCCCACAAACATCAATATTGCGCCGAGCACCATAATAATGCCCGAGGTGAATGCAAACGGGTCGATAAGCAGCAAAATGCCGACAAAAATTTCAAAAAGACTCAAAACCATTCCGCTGAGATATTTTTGCAAGGATTTCATACTTTTTACCTCGTTTCTTTCTCTGTTATTATTTTTAATACCGTGTTGACATTATAATATATTTTTCGAAGATAATCAACAATAATTTATGAATAAACCGATGTTTGTTTACAAAATATCCGAAAAGCCAAATTGACACAACCGCATTAATATGGTAAAATAAAATCACAAAGCAAAGCATTGTTTCACGCTTTGCAGGAAAGATGAGGTGCATTTTAATAATGAAAAGACAGATCGATCTTAAGCTTCTTTTATTGTTACTGCTCACTTGCTGTATGATTGTCTTTTGCTCCTGCGGGGCGGAAGTAAAAGATGGCGTCGACGCAGAAGCGCCGAACGAAAACGTCGGTAACGGCATCGATAACGAGCCCGAAAATACCGACAAGGTCGAATTTACAACTGTAAATACGAATGCAAAGATCCTCCGCACCGTAAAGATTTACAGCGAAACCAAAAATTTCACAAACGCGACCGAAACCGTGAAGAAGGAATTGCTTGCGGCGGGCGGATATATCCAATCCTCCGAAATTACCGGCGGCGAAAGCCTTTATAACGGAAGCAAAACGCCCAAAAAGGCGACCTTTGTGCTCCGTGTCCCTGCAGATAAGCTCGATAACTACGTTGATCTTCTCAAAAATATGCTCAACGTTACCTCCTATACCGAAAACACAAAGGACGTAACGCTTGATTATTATGACCTCCAATCGCGCATTAAAACGCTTGAAATGAAAAAAAGCTCGCTCGAAACGCTTCTTGAAAACGCGAAAAGCGTCAACGAGATAAAAACCTATCAGGATGAGCTTTTCTCGGTCATCACCGAAATCGAATCGTTAAAATCCAAGCTCAACGTCTATGACAACAAGGTCAACTATTCCACAGTCGGTCTTTCGATCACCGAGGTGCTTGAATATACCGAAACCAACAACGGTAATCAAAGCTTCGGCAACAAGCTTTACGATACCTTTGTAAGCAGCTGGGAGGGTATGGGCACCTTCTTCGAATATTTTGCGATATTCATCGTTGCCGTATTCCCTGCACTTTTGATACTCGGCGCTGTCGCGGCAATCGTTATCATAATAGTCAAGCTCGTAAAACGCAAAAAGCGTAACAAGAACAACAACCAATTCAAATAATCAAAATAAAAGCAAAGCCGTACCAAAGGCGAGTTCCCTTAAGGGAACTGCGCCAACTATGATTGCCTACGGCGAGTTATGAGTTATGATTGGCTACGCCAAGTTATGGTGTGCCTTTGGCACAGTTTGAAAACAAGCGGGTGATCATATCATAACGTTTGCGAAGCAAACTCATAACGGCGAGCAAAAGCGAAACTGGAACAAAATAGATCAATAAGAATTTGACAAAGGATAGTTTTATGAAAAGAAATCAGTTTTTCGAACTCATTATGACCGTTTGTAACTGGGATGCA
>JAZRTE010000065.1:0-8088 GCA_045651785.1 Eubacteriales bacterium
AAGCGGGCGATCATATCATAACGTTTGCGAAGCAAACTCATAACGGCGAGCAAAAGCGAGCCTTATAACTCATAACTAAAAATAGCATTTGCGGACACAAATGCAGTGCTTGTCAAGAAAAAAGGACGAGGAATTTTAACAATTCTTCGTCCTTTTCCTGTTGGCAAGCAACATATTTTTGGGTTTCGAACACTATCCTTTAGAGAACAACCAAACAGTACGGCTTTGTTTTTTAGTCACCAAAAGAGGAAGCTTTTTTCGGTATTTTCGCGTTGAAATGCAAGACGTATGTATTTGGATTCGTTTTGCGTTTCTCCGTCGGAATTTTCAAAATCATTAAACCCGACCTCGGTCGAATCGACAAGCTTCAAGCCCATTGCTTGAAGCATCATAATCGTAAAAGCCGATTTTTTAACGTCTTCATTGTAAATAAAGGTCTTTCTCATTTTAAAACTCCCAAAGTACTGACATTCAGTAAATGCCACTCATAGAGTGATTATATCATACAATAATATATGTGTAAATCACTGAATGTCATTATTTTAGGAGTTAATATGTTTATTAACAAAACAAACGACGGCAAAAACAATCTGTGCGGCAAAAACGTTGCAAAATACCGCAACAAACTCGGCATTTCCCAAAGAATACTGGCAGACAAATTACGAATACTCGGACTTGACGTTGACAAAAATGCGATTCAGCGTATCGAAGCGGGAAAACGCTTTGTCACCGATATTGAACTGAATTATTTTTGCAAGGTCTTCGAGATTTCCTACGACGAGCTTTTATCAAGCGATTCATAACAAAAACGGCGCAAACGCGCCGTTTTTTCCTTTATTTTCCGTAAAATTCGGTTGTCCAAATATAATCGGTGGGGTTTTTGGAGTTGTAATATTTCTTTGCCGCCGATTCGAAAAGAACCATAATCCTTCCGTTTGCATCAAGCGTAATGCCCTCGGTCATACACATTGCGGTAACGGTTTTGGTGCGGTTTAAGCGGTCAAGCACGGTCATGGGGTAGGTTTTTCCGTCAACCGTGATCGTTTTATCCGCCTTTGCCATATCGATTTCAAAATATTCAAGCGTGGAATTGTTGTTTCTGCCGTAGGACTTGCTAAGGCAGACCTTGCCATCATTATATGCGAATCCCTGCACCTTATCGGGTGTTGCGAGAACGAACGAGGGAACTGCATAATTTTCGCCCGATTTAACGGTAAGACGCTTTTCCTCGCCGTCAAGCACAAACGCCGCGGCATAACCGCCGTACTGCGTTCCGTCCGCGTTAGGCGTTTTGAAGTTAAAATGCTTACCCAGATCGTAAGAGCCTGCAAGATAGAAGGTACCAACCCAAAGTATTCCCGAATCATAGAAGAGATAGCTTGAATGTATCGGAAGTGTAACTGTCGCATCGATTGTTATATCGTGCGAGCCTGTAAGAGGCAGATCCTTAAGCGCAAATTCCGCAACCGAATAATAATTACCTGCATTGGGGCCCGAAAAGTAAAGGTAATCCTCGGTAACGCAAATACCGCCCATATGTCCGGTAAAGGGTGTGCCGTTTTTGTTGTAAACGTGGTATTCGGCAACGAATCTGCCCTTTTCGTCGAGCACCGAGATCACCGATGCCTTGCCCGATTCGTTAAAATAGGATGAAATATAGGTATATCCCGTTTCGGGGTTTCTGCCGATACCCTGCGGTACAACGTTTTCGGAAAGTCCCGGAACTATCGCAAACCGTTCTGAATCCTTAAGGAAGCTTGAAAAAACCGACATATTCGTGAAGTTTTCGGTTTTTACGGTCTTTTTCTGAGTCAATTTCAGCGTAGGATCAACGCGGAACAGCTCAAACGAGCCCATAATATGCCTTTTTATAAGAATGTAATCGAATTTTTCCATCTCGCCGTTTTGGTTCGCATCGGCATTAAATATCTGTTCTTCGCTAAGCTTCGCCGTTCCCATAACGACTCTCTTAACGAGGATATAGTCATATTTGTCAACGGCTCCGCTGAGATTAGCATCGCCCAACAGATCCTCCTCGGCAAAAACCGACAAGGCGGAAGGTAAAACCAACGCGATAAGCAAAAGTAAGGATAACAGCGTTTTTTTCATTTTGTCATATCCTTTCGTTATTTAAAGCGGTTTTTTCTGTATCTGACTGTTTCTGCGGGGATAATTCTTGGGTGTGTTTTTTGTTTTCTTAATAATAACAAGCGTGTGAAGATATTCGAATTCGGGAATCTTTACATCAATTATCTCAACCAACTCGCCGCCAAGCACCGAAATCGCTTTTTTCGCCTCCTCGGCTTCCTCACGTCCCTTTTCGCCCTTCATCGCAACGAAATATCCGCCGTTTTTAACGAAAGGCATACACCATTCGCAAAGCACGTTCAATCTTGCAACACCGCGCGCAACGGCTATATCGTATTTTTCGCGGTGCTCGGGAAGAACCGAAAGCTCCTCGGCTCTGCCGCAAAGCGTTTGAAGGTTGTTAATACCCGCTTTTTTCGCGGTTTCGGCAACGTAAGTCAGCTTTTTTGCGGTCGCATCGTTTGAAACGATAACGCAATCACTCGCACAAAGCGCAAGCGGAAGCGACGGAAAACCGCCGCCGCAGCCGACGTCGATAACACGCGCATTTTTAAACAGACCCGTATCGATAAGCGTCAGCGAATCCCAAAAGTGAAGCAGACCCACGCCCTTTTCGTCGGTAAGCGCGGTAAGGTTCATCACCGCGTTTGTATTAACTAATTCGTTACCGATTATGTCAAGCGATGAACATTCGTTATCGGTAAGCGAATCGCGGTATTTTTTTGTTATTTCCGAAAAGCTCATTGTTTACCACCCTGTGCAAGATAAATAAGAAGCACCGAAATATCGGCAGGCGAAACACCGCTTATACGCGACGCGCGACCGACGTTTTCGGGACGAAGCTTTTGAAGCTTTTGCGCCGCTTCGATACGGAGTCCGCGGATAGAAGTATAATCAATATCGTTAGGAAGCTGTTTTTCCTCAAGCTTTTTGAATCTTTCCACCTCGGCAAGCTGACGCTTTATGTATCCCGAATATTTTATTTCGGTTTCCGCACGGTTTAACAGATTTTTATCGTATATATTTTCGCAATCCGAAAGCTCAAGAATATCGTTAATGGTGATTTCGGGGCGCTTTAAAAGCTCTGCCTTAACGATTCCTGCGCCTGTGCGCGCATATCCGCGCGCTTCAAGAAGGTCGTCAAGTCGGCTTCCGCCCTTGATGCTTTCGTGCTCAAGCGAATATATCAATTCCTCAAGCGCCTTTTCATCGGCAAGGAATTTATCGTAACGCTCCCGACTTACAAGTCCAACCTCATAGCCCTTGGGCAAAAGACGTGTTTGGGCATTGTCCTGACGGAGAAGCAAACGGTATTCGCTTCTCGAGGTCATAATGCGGTACGGCTCGTTAGTGCCCTTTGTTACAAGGTCATCGATAAGCGTGCCGATATAGCTTTCGCTTCGCAAAAGTGTAAACGGCTCCTTACCCTGAACCTTAAGCGCGGCATTGATGCCTGCGATAAGACCTTGAGCCGCGGCTTCCTCATAGCCCGAGCTTCCGTTAAACTGTCCTGCGCCGAAAAGCCCGTTGATTTCGCGGAATTCAAGAGTATTCGTCAATTGAAGCGGATCGCAGCAATCATATTCGATCGCATAAGCGGTACGCATAAATTCTGCGTTTTCAAGTCCCTCGATGGAATGGATAAGCTGAAGCTGAACCTCCTCGGGAAGCGAGCTTGAAAGTCCTTGCAAATACACTTCTTTGGTGTCGGTGCCCATCGGCTCGACGAAGATTTGGTGTCTTTCCTTATCCGAAAAACGAACCACCTTATCCTCGATACTCGGGCAATATCTCGGCCCCGTACCGTGGATAACGCCCGAAAACAAGGGCGAGCGGTGAAGATTTTCGCGGATTATGTTATGCGTGTTTTCGTTGGTATAGGCAATATAGCAGGGCAAAAGATTGCTTTTGCTTTCGGCAAAGCCGAACATCGTCGGCTCTTCATCGCCGTCTTGACGCTCGAGCTTGGAATAATCGATCGAATCGGCATGTATTCTGGGCGGTGTACCTGTCTTGAAGCGTGTCAGCTTAACCCCTGCATTAATAAGCGAATCGACCAATCTCTTTGCGGGAAGCGTGTTGTCGGGACCCGATTCATAAGCCTCCTCACCGACGATAATTCTTCCGCCGAGCGAGGTACCCGTTGCGATAATAACGCATTTTGCGGGATAAAACGCACCGAACGAGGTGGTTACACCCGTAACGCCGTTTTCATCGGTTTCGACCGAAACGACCTCACACTGCTTGAGAAGCAGATTATCGGTCTTTTCGACGATTTGCTTCATATAATCGCGGTATCTCACGCGGTCGGACTGCATTCTTAAAGAGCGCACGGCAGGGCCTTTCGACGCGTTAAGCATACGGCTTTGAAGCATAACGGCATTTGCCGCGCGTCCCATTTCGCCGCCCAAGGCATCTATTTCAAAAACAAGGTGACCCTTACCCGTTCCGCCGATTGACGGATTACAGGGCATATTGCCTACAAGGTCGAGCGTAAGGGTAAACAAAACGGTGCTTGCGCCCATTCTTGCCGAGGCAAGCGCCGCTTCAAGTCCCGCGTGTCCCGCGCCGATAACGGCAACGTCGATTTTTTGTGCTTCGTATTTTATCATAATCGTTAACGCCTGATAATCGGCGAATCCTTTTAATTTTTATTTTCCGACACAGAAGTGCGAGAATATCTCGTTAACGATATCCTCCGAAACGCTTCTGCCGTCTGCTTCGGCAATTGCCGAAAGCGCAACCTCGATATCCATTCCCGCAATATCCTGAGTGAATGAATCAAGCGCATCGATCGCGTTTTGAATTGCGTTCGAGGCGTTGGTGACCGCGGCGCATTGGCGCGCGTTAACAACGATCTCATCGTTTTCGCCTATCTCACCTGCGCCGAACATAAGCGATACGGCATCGACAAGCTCATCGATTCCCTCTCCGTTCTTTGCGCTTGCAGTAAGAATTTTTTCAAATGGAAGCTTTATAGTCAAATCATCGGCAATATCGATCTTATTCAGAATACAAACGGTTTTTGCTTCCTTGCCGCTTGAAATAATCGCGTCGACTATTCGCTTGTCATCATCGTCAAGCGGTCGCGACATATCGAACACCGCAAGTATAAGCTCGGCTTCCTCGATTGCCTTTTTACTGCGCTCGATACCGATCATTTCGACCTTATCGTCGCTATCGCGGATACCTGCCGTATCCGAAAGACGCAATATCAAATCGCCCAAGCGAACCGTTTCGGTAACAACGTCACGCGTGGTACCCGCAACGTCGGTAACGATTGCCCTTTCCTCACCGCAAAGCGCGTTAAGGAGCGAGCTTTTACCAGTGTTCGGCTTGCCGACGATGGCGGTAATAACGCCCTCGCTTATCGCACGTCCGTAGGTATGGCTTCCCGCAAGGCGGTCAAGCCGTTTTTTGCAATCGGTCAAGCGCTCGCGCATTTCCTCAATCGAAACGTCGGTCATATCCTCGTCGGGATAATCAATAAACGCGTAAACCGATGCGGCAAGCAGTCGCAGATCGGTATAAACCGAATCGAGCGCACGGCTTAACGAGCCGTTTGCCTGCCTTGCCGAAACCGACAAATGCTTTTCGCTTTTCGAATCGATAATTCCGCCTATTGCCTCGGCTTGGGTAAGCGTTATTTTTCCGTTGATAAAAGCGCGGCGGGTAAATTCGCCCGGGCCTGCAATCGTGGCACCGTTTTTGAGCGCGGCGGATAATAGCTTTTGCGTAACGAGTATACCGCCGTGGCAATAAAGCTCGGCAACGTCTTCGCCCGTAAACGAAGCAGGCGACGTGAAAAGAATGCAAAGTCCGTCGTCAAAAACACCGCCTTCATCGGCAAACGAGCCGTAATAGGTGCATCCGCTTTTTCTTTTCGCAAAGCGTTCCTTATTCGCAGGGATAAATATCCTTTCGGCAACCGAAAAGGCATCCTCACCGCTTATTCTTATCATCGCAACACCGCCCTTACCGTGGGGTGTGCCGACAGCCGCAATCGTACTCATTTTGCTTTTCCTTTTTTGTTTGCATATCAATTCACTGTATTATACACCTTTTGAAGATGGATTGCAATAATTTTACAAATAACTATATACTTTTTATTTTTTTTGTGATATGATATACTTTGTATAATTATATCTCCCGCATTTTCTTTTGTGCGGTAAAGGAGCAAGCAATGGCTTTATTCAAAAAACTTTTCGGAACCTACAGCGATAAACAGCTTAAAAAGATCGAGCCTATCGCGGCAAAGATCGAAGCTTTATCGGATAAATATTCGTCAATGGACGAAGCGACCCTCAAGGGTCAGACCGAGATACTCAAGAGCAGATTGGCAAAGGGCGAAACGCTTGACGACATCCTTCCCGAAGCGTTCGCGACGGTAAGAGAAGCATCGTGGAGAGTTCTCGGCAAGCGCCATTACCACGTTCAGCTCATCGGCGGTATCGTTTTGCATCAGGGCAGAATCGCCGAAATGAAGACCGGTGAAGGTAAAACCCTTATGGCTACCCTTCCCGCATACCTCAACGCGCTTTCGGGCAACGGCGTACATATCGTTACTGTTAACGATTACCTCGCAAAGCGCGACAGCGAATGGATGGGCAATATCTACAGATATTTGGGACTTTCGGTCGGCCTTATCATTCAGGGACTCGATTCCAAGGCGCGTCAGGAAGCTTATAATGCCGATATTACCTACGGCACAAATAACGAATTCGGCTTTGACTACCTCCGCGACAATATGGTCGTTTACAAAAAGCAAATCGTTCAGCGCGGTCACCAATTCGCCATCGTCGACGAGGTGGACTCTATCCTTATCGACGAAGCCCGTACCCCTCTTATCATTTCGGGCGCAGGCGGCGAATCGAGCGATATGTATAAAAAGGCGGACGAATTCGTGCGCCGCTTAAAGTGCTACCGCATTAAGGAATTTGACAGCAAAAAGAGCGACGAGGATATCACCGAAGATTATATCGTCGACGAAAAGGCAAGAAGCTGTATGTTCTCGACCGTCGGCTTGGAAAAGGCTGAAAAATATTTCGGAATCGAAAATATCGGCGATGCCGAAAACAACGAGCTTATGCATTACCTCAATAACGCTATCCGCGCACGCGGCGTTATGCAAAGAGATATCGACTATCTCGTAAAGGACGGTCAGGTCATCATCATCGACTCCTTCACCGGCCGTATCATGCCGAGCAGACGCTTCTCCAACGGCTTGCATCAAGCGATCGAGGCAAAGGAAGGCGTTGAGGTTCAAAACGAAAACCGCACCCAAGCAACCGTTACCTTCCAAAACTATTTCAGAATGTACAAAAAGCTTTCGGGTATGACCGGTACGGCTATGACCGAAGAGGACGAATTCCGCGAGATCTACGGTCTTGACGTTATCGAAATCCCCACAAACCGTCCTATGGTCAGAAAGGACCATAACGACGTCGTTTATAAAAACGTACGCGGCAAGACCGAGGCAATCGTTCGCCAGATCGAGGAATGCCGCGCAAAGGGACAGCCTGTGCTCGTCGGTACCGTTTCGGTTGAAAAGAGCGAACAGCTTTCCAAGGTATTAAAGGCAAGAAATATCCCTCACAACGTGTTGAACGCTAAATTCCACGAAAAGGAAGCGGAAATAATCGCGCAGGCAGGTAAGCTCGGCGCCGTTACCATCTCGACCAATATGGCAGGTAGAGGTACCGATATTATGCTTGGCGGTAACTCGGAATTTCTCGCAAAGGACGTGCTTCGCAAGGAAGGTCTTGACGACTATATGCTTTACGAGGCGACCAATTACGGCGAAACCGACGACCAAGAAATCCTTAACGCAAGAAAGCGCTTTGCCGAGCTTAAGGAAAAATTCGAAAAGGACATCAGTATCGAAGCCGACAAGGTGCGTGAAGCAGGCGGTTTGTTCATTCTCGGCACCGAAAGACACGAAAGCAGACGTATTGATAACCAGTTAAGAGGCCGTGCGGGACGTCAGGGCGAGCCCGGTGG
>JAZRTE010000066.1:0-28437 GCA_045651785.1 Eubacteriales bacterium
CTTATACCTTCCTTAAGGCTCAGGGCAAGGAAGTCGGCTTGTCGCTCGTAGACAACGAAAAGCTCGACTACTGCAAGGAAATGCTCGAACGCGCAAAGGCTAACGGCGTTGAAATCCTTCTCCCCGTTGACTGCACCATCACCAAGGAATTCCCCAACCCCATCGACGCGGTTGTAGAAACCAAGACCGTTTCTGTTGACGAAATCCCCTCTGATATGGAATCTCTCGATATCGGTCCCAAGACCCGCGAGCTTTATGCAAGCAAGGTTAAGAAGGCTAAGACTGTTGTTTGGAACGGTCCTATGGGCGTATTCGAAAACCCCATCTTCGCAGAAGGCACCATCGCAGTTGCTAAGGCACTTGCTGAAACCGATGCTACCACCATCATCGGCGGCGGCGACTCTGCAGCAGCAGTTAACACTCTCGGCTTCGGCGACAAGATGAGCCACATCTCCACCGGCGGCGGCGCTTCGCTTGAATACCTCGAAGGCAAAGAGCTTCCCGGTATCGCTGCAATGACCGATAAATAATCCCCAAAAATCCAAGGATTTTCGGGGACCCCATACTCGCGCGGCGGGGTTTTGTGATGTTCGTGCACTCGCGCCTCGCGCCTCGTGCTTCGCACTCGACACTCGCGAACATCTAAGGTATAAAAATCGAGGCACATGTCCCCGATTTTTATGAGAATTTATCTTAAAAATACTGCGTATTTTGAAAAAATCGTATTTAATAAAATATTGCAAAAGGATTAATAAATTATGAACAAAGAATTCAGAAAAGCTATTATCGCAGGTAACTGGAAGATGAACAAGACTCCTGCGGAAGCAGTTGAGCTTATCAATGCTATTAAAGCAGAGCTTGAAGGCAAGGATACCTCCGGTTGCGGCATCATCGCTTGCGTACCTTACGTTGACATCGACGCTGCAGTTAAGGCTGCTGCAGGTTCGCCTATCGAAATCGGCGCAGAAAACTGCCACTGGGAAAAGAGCGGTGCTTACACCGGCGAAATTTCCGCTGATATGCTCGTTGCTTGCGGCGTAAAATACGTTATCATCGGCCACAGCGAACGCAGACAGTACTTCGGCGAAACCGACATCACTGTTAACAAGCGTGTTCTTGCGGCTCTCGAAGCAGGTCTTAAGGTTATCCTCTGCGTTGGCGAGCTTCTTGAAGAACGCGAACAGGGCATCACCGCTGAAATCGTTTCGATGCAGACCAAGATCGCTCTTATGGGCGTTACCGCTGAACAGATGAAGGACATCATCATCGCTTACGAACCCGTTTGGGCTATCGGTACCGGCAAGACTGCTACCTCCGACCAAGCAGACGAGGTTTGCGGCATCATCCGTAACGTCGTTGCAGGTCTTTACTGCGATTGCGTTGCTAAGGCAACCACCATCCAGTACGGCGGCTCGATGAACGCAAAGAACTGCGATGAGCTTCTTTCCAAGGAAAACGTTGACGGCGGTCTTATCGGCGGCGCTTCTCTTAAGGCTCCCGATTTCGCAACCATCATCAACGCGGCTCTCTAATCAAAAGTATAATAAAAAGCACTGCTTCGGCAGTGCTTTTTTGTTATTTCATGCTTTCCTTGAGGTTTTCCTTTAGGGTTTTAACCGATGCGAGGAATGAATCGGTCGACCAATAAAGCGTTTTGTAGCGATGAGGCGAAAGCTCGATGTTATAGATTCCGTTATAACTCCTTGCAAGCTCTTTAAGCTGACTTGCAAACGGCTCGCGCCATTCAGTAAGAGGAAAATGCGCAACTCCGTTCGTAAAGGCGTGGATATGTGTGTGAATCGTCCGTGCGAGAAATTCCTTGTCGGGCATTTGTATCGGATTATCCGTCTGTGTCGCACAATAATATGCGTAATGTCCCAAATCGAAGCAAATACCGATATTTTCGCGGTTGACATCGCGTACGATATCAAGCACGAACCGTGTGCAATCGCCGTTTGATTTATCGGGCATATGCTTGTTGTTTTCCAAAGCGATACGAACGGGAAGCTTGTTTTCGTTGATATGATCCGAAAGCTTTAAAAGCATCGCGCGGTTATCGCCGTTTATCGGATGAAGGGTAACCGTAAGCCCGTTCTGACGCATATTTGCCAAAACACCGCGCAACGGATAAAAAACCTCCTCGACTGCGTTTTCGACAGTATCGACCGAGCCGTGAACGGTTACGAAAAAGCCTTGATTCCAAAGCGAATTCACAAGACCCAAAACCTCATTAGGGTCATCGTTCGGCGCAAGCGGCCGAAGCTCGATGCTTCGCACCCCGGCTTCATACAAAAGCGGCAAAAGCTCCTGCGGATCGGGATAATGCGCCGATTTTGTGCCTAAAAGCCATCTGAATCTTAATGATATGCCGATCATAATCTGCTCCAAATCAAAAAACTTATGTGCTATTATATATAACATTTTCAGTTAAGTCAACACAAAACTAAAAAGCGCAGAAAACAATTGCAAATGCTTTTTCGCACAACCGTTGATAAAGCCCGAAAAATTTGTTATAATACTGTTGCCGATTGAGAATTTCGAGGAGTTATTATGAAAATTATGTTTGTCTGCCACGGAAATATCTGCCGATCGCCGATGGCGGAGTTTATATTCAAAAAAATGCTTGACGAAAAGGGCTTATCATGTAAATTTTCGGTGTCATCGTGCGCCACGAGCAGCGAGGAAATCGGATTTAACGGCGTCGGCAACCCCGTTTATCCGCCCGCACGCGCAGAGCTTAAGAAGCACGGGATAGAATGTGTCGGCAAACGCGCAGTACAGCTTAAAAGGGACGATTACGGTAAATACGATATGTTTATCGGAATGGATAGCAATAATATCCGCAATATGCACCGTATTTTCGGTACAGATCCGGAATCGAAAATTTCCAAGCTCATGGACTATACGCCGCACGGCGGCGACGTTGCCGACCCTTGGTATTCCGATAGGTTTGATATTGCCTACAAGGATATTTTTGAAGGCTGTAAGGCGTTGTTGGAAGCGGTTTTGAAGAAATAAATCAACATACAAAAAGGCGTTGTTTTTTTCAACGCCTTTCTTTTTATGCTTTTATTTTCCGTAATATTCCTTAAGCTTGCCGACGTCATTCTTGTCCAAAACGCCGTCGAAGAGCATAAATTCATCAACCGTAGCGGCAAGCGATGCGTTGTAAACACCCGTACCGTCCTGACCGATATTAAGCACGTTAAACGCGTTTGCCGAGGTGTCCTTGAGCGCTTCGGGGAGCTTAAGAACAGAAAATTCACCGAAGTCTATCGAAATTCTGACCTCTGCTTTTTCACGGTCAACTACGGTAAGAACGTACATCCAGCCGGTGCGGTAGTCTGAAGGAAGCGGAACCTCCTTGTCGGTACGTACGGTGCCGTTGCCGAAATTGAATTTCACGTCGTTTGTGTTGCGGAGCGAAAGAACGTAACCGTTGTTATATCCGTTTACCCAGTTCTTGTTCGAGAAAAGCACGGGGTCGGAGGCTACGCCGCTCGTATTGACCCACATACCGACGGTAAAGCTGTCGTTTTGCGGCGCATAGTTCTTTATGCTTACGTATCCGTCATCGAGCGAAACGCCCTTGCCGAAATAACCGTCGATAAAGTAAAGCTTACCGTTTTCGGCGGTGGTATTACCGCAGGAATCCTTAATATCTCCGTCAAACGTAAGGTAATATTTCAAGGGAGTGTCGATGAAGTTGGTGATATAACCATCGCTTCCCTTTTCGGGAGTGGGGACGGTTTCGTGGTAACGGTTCGAGGTCTTATCGACGTAAATCGGTCTTTCGCCTGCCGTTACGCCCTTAAAAAGTCCCGAGGGAACTCGCGAGGTCCAGGCTTCGGGCTGTTCATAGCCAAACGCGTGGAGAACGACCGATGCGGTATCGCGTATCGTCATATCACCGATAGTGCCCTTTTCAACGGTTTTGCCTGCCGCCGCAAACATAATGTATTTTTCACCGTCGGTATAACCGCCGTGTCCCTTGCCGTTGCCGCCGTGGTCGGCAGTGACGATAAACAGGGTTTCGTCGATAATGCCCTTTTGCTCGTATGCTTCGTAAATCTTGCCGATATAGCCGTCAATTTCTTTTATCTTTTCAAAGTGTGCAGGTGTGTTATATCCAACCGAGTGTCCGACACCGTCTGCTTCGTCAAACTGAACGAATACGAGCTTGGGCGCGTTTGCCGAAACGTAAGTGCAAACCGCGTCGCATATCGTCTTGTCGTTAACTCCGCCGTATTTATAAACGCCTAAGCCGTCTTCAACAATGCCGATATTTATCGGGTTCCAATTCGTGAAGGAACCCATTTTCGCATCCTTATCGTTTTCGCGCACGACCTTGAAAAAGCTCGGGAATTTCGAATCGGCGGGATATGGCGTTGACTCAACTATCGCGTTGGTAAGACCGTGAACGTTGTTGGTAACACCGTGGAGCAATGCGCCCCAGCATTGTGCGCTTATCGAGGGGTTTTCGGTAAGCACGTTATAGGAAACCGCGCCGTTTTCAAATATTTTGTCGATGTTGGGGGTTTCGGATCTGTTGAAAAAGTTACCTGCGCCGTCAACACCGATAACAATCACGTGCTTGTATGTATAATTCATATCTTCTTCGTCCTTGCTGTTTTCATTAGTAGCTTCACTGCTTTCGGTCGAGGATTTACTGCTTTCAGCAACGCTTTCGGGAACGCTTTCGGCATTCGAGGACGAATCGTTCGACTCATCTCCGCAAGCGACTGCCGTGAAAATCAAGCAGGAGCAGAAAAGTATTAATAAAACCGATTTAAAATAGGACTTGACGTTTTTCATATTGCACCTCAAGATAATCGTATATGCACATTATAAGGCGGAAGCAACAATAAAACAATTAGCCGTATGATAAAAAATTAAATATATTTTTTGGTCAATATAACAAAACAGAGCGAAGACGTTTCTCCGCTCTGTCTTGTGCTTTATTTAAGTGTTTTGGCAAGCAGCTTCCGAAGTAGGTCGACCATCGGGACAACAAGAAAACCTGCACAAAAATCGCCAACGCAATGAAGGATATCGAAAACCGTACCTCCTGCGATCCAAATAAGCGTTTTTTCGAAGGTTAAGCCATAAAACAGCGCATACGCCGGTGCGTAAAAAAGCCCGAACAAAAGTCCGTGAGTCGCGCATACGATGGGATATACGATACAACCCACCTTTTTCGGCATCCGCTTCGGTAAAAGCATCGTTATGCCCCAAAGAATCGTCCATATATATAAATACGGCATCCACCATATGTCAAAGCCTGCGAACACCCCTTCGATGAAAACGTAAACGTAAATGGGTATTAGCGCCTTTGAACGAAAAACAAGGGTGAATATCATTATAAACATTCCGAGCAGGTGAATGTTGGGCAAAACCGCCATTGCCACTCGCGTGCCGAACATCAAGGCGCCGAACATGGAAAACAATGCCATTTCGGGTAAGGTCAAAAACGGTTTCTTTTTGGTTTTTTTCTGTGAATTACTTTGTGTATTCAAGTCTGTAGGTTGCATTTTCATCAATATCGGTCATATCAACGCCCGTCATCGCCATTTCGCCGTTGATATAAAACGCCCAATAGCTTTGGTCAATATCGTAATCGGCGGTAATGCCGTTTACCTTCTTTACGTAAAGACCATAAGCGCCCTCGTCACCTGCGATAAGGTCGTTTTCGACAAGCGCCTCGCCGACAGTCTTTTTGTCGGTCTTGATTGTAAAGGTGACCGTTTGCTCCTCTACCTTTACCTCGACCTTAACGGTTTTTGCGCCTTCGCCGAACTCGGTGTCCTGCAAATAGGTCGCGTTTTCCCACAAGCCGGTCGCATCGACAGCTTCTTTGCAGGCAGCAAACGAGAATAGGCAGATGATTAAAAGCGCGATTGAAATTGTTCTTTTCATTGTTTAAAATCCTTTCTAAAGAAAAAATATTTTTTCACAAAAGGATAAAATAAAAGCACCCTTCATTGGGGTGCGAAAAGAACGGTATCCTGCCCATACCGAAAAACAGTCAGAGTTTTCCCCTAACCGAAATCTTCACACTTATCCCCCCAATTTGCCCAAGAGACCTTTACGTGTCACAGACCGATAAGCATTCCGACTTGACTTGCAATTACAAGAGTTACGGTAATGGCTGTTGCCGCGGATTTTCACCGCAATTTCCTTATCCCCGAGGATATTTTATACCCCCGACAACGGACGTTCACGTCCGATGATCTGCGTTTATTCTTTTGTAACGCGGTTATTATAACATAAAGTTTAAAAACTGTCAACATAAAAAAGCCGTACGGCAGGCACACCTCACGAGGAGGCGCGCCATTAGGAAACGGCTTTTTAACGATCAAATTTTAAAAGGTCTGCTTTTTTCTGACGAACAGTGCCGCCGTCATAGCAAGCATCGAAAGTGCAAGAAGTATCCAAATTGCGTAAGGAATTCCGTTGTCGCCCGGCTTTACCTGCTCGGGCAGGCTCGATTCCGCGGAAATATCGGTCCCGTCACTCGATTCGGGCAAATTGCTTGATTCGGCAATCGAGTCTTCGGTCGTAACGTCGCTTGAATCATCGTTTGAAACGTCACCGACAGCGCCGCTGTTGCCCGAGGAATAAGCGCTTATTTCGTCGATAAATACCCAACCTGCCTTCTGCTCTGCTCCGCTTTCGTCGGTAAATGAGCCGAGATGCTTAACGGTAACGCGAACGAATCTGCCCTCAGCATCCTCGGCAGCAAGTGTCATTGCAAAGGTTTCGGAAAATCCGCCCGACGTGCTTTTTGCGGTGTCGAGTGTGCCGATTTCGTTATATTCGCCGTTTCTTTCGTCGGACAACGCAAAGGAAACGCTTTTCGGCGCGTAAATTCCAACGTCGGTTTCGTTAAGAAAGCCGACAGTAAAAGCCGAAAGGTCGGTATATTTTCTGCCGAGGTCGAGAATGATAACGAAATTGCCGTTTTCGTCAACGTCATTTTGGTTAAAGCCGACGTAAGCCGCGCTTGAGTAATAATTGTTCTTGCCGTCGGGGACTGTGCCGTAAATACCGTCGGTAAGCTTTATTCCGTCGTCGGGATAAGCCGACGAGGCGGGGGTAATGAGAGAATAGCTTTTTCCGTAAGACACCTCACTGCCCTCGGCGGAGGGATAAAGAAGCAGCGTGAATATGAGTAATACGGAAAAGGTTAAAGCAAGCAGTTTTTTCATTATATTTCTTCCTTTATTGTTTCTTGCGGTTATCTTTTGCCGAAATTCAATTAATTATGCAAATATTCGGTCGGATATTGAAAAAGAAGAAAAATAATGATAAAATAAGCCAAATAATTATAATGAGGTAACCGATTTGAAAACTGGTTTGGTTTTGGAGGGCGGCGGATTCCGCGGAATCTATACCGCCGGCGTGCTTGATAAATTTTTGGAGCACGGAATCAGCTTCGACGGAGTTATAGGCGTTTCGGCAGGCACCGCGCACGGATGCTCCTATCTTTCCAATCAAAAGGGAAGAAGCATCGATTATTACACCAAATATTGCAACGACCCTCGATTTATGAGCTTTAAAAGCTTTTTGAAGACCGGCGATATCGTCGGCGTTCAATTTGCCTATCACGACCTGCCCGAAAGGCTCGTGCCTTATGATTTTGAAGCGTTCAAGGCGCAAAAAAGCGAATTTTTCGTTACGGTAAGCAACCTTGAAAGCGGTAAGGCGGAATATATTAAGATCAACGATATGCTTGCCGATATCGATTACCTTCGCGCTTCGGCTTCGCTTCCTTATTTTTCCCGTATTGTCGAGCTTGAAAACAAAAAATACCTCGACGGCGGCTGTTGCGACGGCATTCCGATAAAGGCGTTCCGAGAAATGGGGTATAAAAAGAACGTTTTGGTGCTTACACGGCACGACGGTTACGTGAAAAAGCAGGAGCACGGTCTTTTTGCAAGGCTGAAATACCGCAAGTATCCGAATTTCGTCAATGCACTGCTTCAGCTTCACGAAAGATACAACAAAACGCTTGAATATATACGCGAGCTTGAAGCATCGGGTGAGGTTTTCGTCATCCGACCGAGCGTTGAGCTGACTATCGGCAGAATGGAGCACGACGCCAAAAAGGTTCGAAGCGTTTATGATATCGGTGTCGGCGATGCCGAAAAACAAATTTCCGAATTGAAGAAATGGCTTGACAAAACATCCTGATAGACTATAATATTAGCATAAACATAAAGGGGTGCATTATGCGTCCCGAACGAAAAAACGGAGGCATTTATGAAAAGAATTATTTGTGCGATAGTTGCGGCACTTCTCGTGCTGTCGCTCTCGGTTTCGTTCCTCGGTTGCGAGGAAGAAGCTGTCGAAAATTCGTCCCAATCGGCTGAAAGCGCGGTTGAATCGAGCGCGGCTGATGAAAGCTCCGACGCATTGAGCAACGCAGAAGAAAGCTCGGTTGAATCGAGTAATGCCGATGAAAGCTCCGACGTATCGAACGAAGCAAGCGATACCGACACATCAAGCCAGCCCGATGAATCAAGCCAGCCCGATGAGTCGAGCCAGCCCGATGAGTCGAGCAAACCGGAGGAAAATCCTATGAAAACAAACGTAGCGCTTAATAAAACCTATACGAGATCGCCCTTGCATCCCGGCGACGGCAATGCCTCTTATCCCGACGAAGGCAACAAAACCGCAACAAACGGCGTTATTCCTCCCGAAGACGGCGCATATTCGCACCATGCGTTTATGGGCTTTAACTCAAACACCGATTATTACCGCCAAAACGGTTATGCTCTTGTGACCGTTGACCTTGGCGATGTTTATTTGCTCGACAAATTTGTTGCATATCTCGGCAGTAAAAAGCTCGGCAGCGGTATCGGCGCGCCCGAATTCGTACGCATTTATCTTTCCAACGACGGTAAGGAATGGTACAAGGCAGGCGTAACAAGCCATAAGGATACCGATTCGGTCAGCTATGTCGCAAGCACTCTTGAGCTTGACGAGGCTCTCACCGCGCGTTACGTTCAATACCGTATCGTAGCAGGTCTTTATAATTGGATGTTCTTGGGCGAGGTTGAAGCTTACGGCGAAAAGGCAGATGCCGCAAAGCCTTATCCCACCGAAAAGGACACCACAAGCATTCTCTTCGTCGGCAACAGCTCGACCTATTACTTCAACGTACCCGACAAGCTTGTGCTTCTTGCTGAATCCGTCGGCGTTGAGCTTGACGTTACCTATTGCTGTATCGGCGGCGCTTACCTTTCTCAGTATGCAGATGCAAACGACGTTGAACGCGGTAAGCTTTTAAGAAGCAAGCTTAACGAAAAGAAATACGATATTATCGTGGTTCAGGACAACAGCAACTGCGATTACGACGATACCAAGGCCGCTATGGACCTTCTTATGCCGTTGTTCAAGCAAACTCAAGCCGAAGCAGAAATAATGCTTTACGAGCGTTATTCCTCCAATACCGACCCCAACCAGCGTCCCATAAGCGGAAAACGACTCCACGACGCATATACTCAAATTGCAAAGGATTTCAACATCGAAAAGAACGCGCACGTTGCAGATGCATTCCTTCTCTGCTATAAGCAAAACCCCGGTATCGAGCTTCACTTTACCGATAATTCCCACCACTCCGACGTAGGCGCATACCTTATCGCATCGGTTATGGCTATCGAATTCTTAGGTATCGACCTTGATGACGTTTCCTATACCGGCGGTAACGATGAAAAAACGGTAAAAGCGCTTAAAGAGATTGCAAAGCTCGCCTGCGAAAAGGGTTACGAGTTTAATTAATCAATAATCGAAAAAAGGACTTCTTACGCAAAGGCCCGTTAAAAGGTCTTTCCTTGGGAAGTCCTTTATTTTATATTTCACGCGAAAAGTTTTTTTGTTTCGTTGACTTTTAGTTAATAAAGTGATAAAATGAATAATCTAAGCAGATCGGCTTTTAAAAAGGTCGGTCAGCAAAAATTTACGGACAGGAGTTATTTTTTATGAAACAATTTGCAAAAAAACTTCTTATGGTTGTTTTGGTCGTTTCTATGTGCATTTTGCCAAGCTTTGCTACTCTCGCACAGACGACCGACGACGGCCTTGTGTATTTTAAAGGCGACGTTAATTTTGACGGCTCTATCGACAAATACGACTATCTTCTCGTAAAGCGCTATTGCCTTAAAACCGTTACCTTTAACGAGGAACAGGAAATAAGAGGCGACGTTAACGATACCGACGGAATCAACAAATACGACTATATCCTTATAAAGCGTCACTGCTTAAAGACCTATGAAATTCCCAAGGTCAGTGCAAGCGGCGAAAGCAACATTAAAAACGATCCCAAATATACAAACGTAGCTCTTAACAAGACCTACACCAGATCTTCCTATTCGGGCAACTATGCCGATGAAGGCAACAAGACCATGACCGACGGCAAGATCGCAACCGGTAACTATTCCGATTCCGCATTTATGGGCGTTAACACCGGCAGCGAGGAATTTTTCCGTTTCAACGGATATGCTTATATCAGAGTTGACCTCGGAGCGGTTTACGAGCTTGATAAATTCGTTGCTCAGGTGGGCACCGACAAATTTGCAAGCGCAGGTATCTATACTCCCGAAATGCTTCAGATCAGAGTTTCCAACGACGGTAAGGAATGGTACAAGGCAGGCACCGTAGTCAATAAGAGCGTTACTAACACCGGCGTTTTTGCAAGCACTGTTGAGCTTGATGAAACCGTTACCGCACGTTACGTTGAATACCGCATTATGGCAGGCGCGCCCAGCTGGTTGTTCATTTGTGAGGTTGAAGCATACGGCGTTAAAGCGGCTAAGGCAAAGGCATATCCCGAAGAAGACATTATCGATATGCTCTTCATCGGTAACAGCTCGACCTATTACTTCAGCATTCCCGATCAGCTCACCCTTATCGCAGAATCCGTAGGCAAAAAGATCGATGCAACCTACTGCACCATCGGTAGCTCTTGGCTTAAGGACTTTGCCTCCGAAAGCACCGTTCACGGAAAGCTTTTAAGAACCAAGCTCGCAGAAAAGAAGTATGATATTATCGTTATACAGGAAAACAGTAACGCTGATTACTCGGATCTTAAGTCGGCTATGAATACCCTCGTTCCGCTTCTCAAGAATTCTCAGCCTCAAGCTGAATTGATGCTCTACGAGCGTTATTCCTCCAGCACCAGCACCACCCAGCGTCCCATAAGCGGCAAAAAGCATCACGAGGCATATTCTCAGGCAGCAAAGGACTTCAATATTGAAAAGAATGCTCACGTTGCCGATGCATTCCTTCTTTGCTACAAAAAGTATCCCTCTATCCAGCTTCACCATACCGACAATTCCCACCATTCCCGCGCAGGCGGATATCTCAGCGCAAGTGTTATGGCTATTGAATTCTTAGGTATCGATCTTGATAAGGTTACCTATACCGCAAATCTTAGCGATAACACCGTTAAGTCGCTCAAGGAAATTGCAAAGCTTGCTTGCACCGAAGGATACGATTTTAATTAATCCGTAAACACAAAAAGAAAACCCGTCAGATTTATCGTCTGACGGGTTTTTTGCTTTACTTATTTCTTTTCGGGGGAGATAACGATCTTTCTGTCAGCGCCTTCGCCGATAGAGCGTGTGGTTACGCCTTCGATATTCTGGCAGGCAGAATGGATGATTCTGCGTTCATACGCATTCATCGGTTCAAGTGCAAAGCTCTTTTTATATTTAAGAACCTTTTCGCTCATTCTCTTTGCAACACCGCGAAGTGTTTCGGCACGTTTTTCACGGTAGCCCTGAACGTCAACCGTAACGCGGTAGAAGTCCTTCTTTTCGATGTTTGCCGCGAGGGTAGCAAGATATTGAAGAGAATCCAAAACGTCGCCTCTTCTGCCGATAAGGAGTCCGAGGTGGTCGCCGTTGATAGCGAGGGAGACGCCTTCGTCATCCTGTTCGACGATTTCAACGGTAGCGTCGAGATTCATATTCTTAATAAGAGTTTCAATAAAATCGTAAGCACGTATAGCAGGGGTTTCTTTAAGCGTAACGCTTACCTTAGCGTCGCATGCGCCGATACCGAGGATACCCTTTTTGGGCTCTTCAAGCACAACGTAATCGACCGCTTCGGGTGCTACGCCCAATTCTGCGCAGGCGTTGTTGACGGCAAGCTCAACAGTTTTTGCCGTTGCAACGGTTTGTTTAAGCATATATTTTACCTCAATTATTCGTTTTCACTTTTTTCGTCGGTCGAAGAAGCAGTATCTTCGTCATCGTCTGCGGTAAGCATTTCAATACGACGGGGCTTTCTTTGAGTAGGATCGTTCGCTTTGTTGCTCTTTGACGAGCCTTCAACGATCATATCGTCATAAGTGGTATCGTCCTCATCAACCTCAATGGTGATGACCTTCTTCTTCTTTTGGGTGGCCTTCATTGCCTTTTTAGCTTCGGCAATCGCTTCCTCGGTAACTGCGGGAATGGGCTTGATCTTTGCAAGGAGAATGGTTTGAACCATACCGAGCAGAGTTCTCCAAATCCAGTAAACACCGATGGTTGCGGGCATACTGTAGGCAAACATCGCCGAGATAAGGGGCATACCTACTTCCATAAACAAGCCGCCGCCAACGGGATTGCCGTTTGCATCGGTTTGGGTAGCCGCACCGCTGAAGCGTCTGGTAATTTTGGTTTGGAAGAAGGAGGAGAGGAATACGAGCAAGGGAATGATCATCAACCAGATATTCTTGTTAAGATCGGGCTCGTTAAGGAAGTTAAGACCGAAAACATTATAAATGGGAAGATCATCCTTGAAGGATGCGTAGCGTTCACGGATCTGAGCAAAGGTTGCTTTATCGTTGGTTACGGAAGTCTTTTCAAGGAAGGAAGCATTGATCTTGCCTTCATCGATAAGAGCTTGAAGCTCGTCGCTGCCGCTTATGATAAGATGCGAAAGCACCATTTCATTGTTGCCGGTTTCGCTGCCTACGGCATAAGCTTCATCTTCGCCGTATTTGAACTTAAATGCTCCCTCGGGAGTTTTATCGTCAACCTTGGCAATACCTAAAGAGCTTTGATAACCGCGAAGAATATTAACGTATTCGTTATATTCCTGCTCGGTTTCAAATTTGTCTTTATTAAGAGCGTCGATTTGCTCCTGATAGTATTCAACAGCAATCTTCGATTCGTCTACGGTGTTGAAATCCTTGATGTTACTTGCATAGGAAATAGGATTACGAACGATAGCAAAGAGGATGAAGATGATAGGAAGCTGGATGAGAAGGGGAAGACAGCCGGAAAATTGGCTATAACCGTTTTCACGGTACATTTCCTGAATTTCCATCGTCATCTTCTGTTGGGTTATACGGTCGTTTCTGCCCTTGTATTTTTCGCGGATGGCAATTTCCTTGGGCTTGACCTGTGCCATTTTGATCTGGCTGTTATGCTGCTTGATCGCAAGGGGAAGAAGCAAAAGCATCATTGCGAGAGCAAAGAAAAAGAGTGCTATTACGTAATAGTTGCCCGAAATGAAAAGGCAACCCTTCATAATATACGAGAAAATGTCGTAAATAAAGTCCATTTTTAACCTTTCGCTCGGACACAAAAAAAATAAGCGCCCAAAAGCGAAATTTCCTTTCTGAATAGATAACCTACTTTTTACGTTTTTCGGGGACGGGATCGTATCCGCAATGTTTATTAAATGGATTACACCTTAATATCCTGTAAAAAGCAAGCAAAAGCCCTACGATAATGCCGCGTTTTTCGATAGCTTCAATAGCGTATGCCGAGCAGGTCGGTTCGAAACGGCAACAACGGGGCTTCGACGGAGAAATGTGTTTTTGATAAAACCGTATCAGGCGAATAAAAAGTTTTTTCATATAAAGTTCCGCATAATTTGAAATAAAGCAGACCCCAAAAAAGGGTCGTTGAACAATAAATCAAAAACAAGAAAAATTTTGCGGTATTTAGCTTATCCGATAAAAATTATAAAAGTGCCGCTTTTGACAATAAAACCTCAAGCTCGCTTACCACCACGGAAAGATGAGCGTCGACACAAGGCTGGCGCGCGACAATGACAATAATATGACCTTCTTTTATAAACGGATGAAAAACACGGTATGCCTCGCGTATGATACGCTTGGTCCGGTTTCTCTTAACTGCGTTACCGCGGTTTTTCGATACGGTGATCCCAACTTTAACGAGGTCCTTATCACGTCCGTTTTTAAGCACGTAGATCGCAACATACTTGCCGGAAAAACACCTGCCTTTACGGTATGAGCGTGCGAACAGGTGATTTTCCTTTAAAGTTTGTATCCTGCGTGTTTTTTCCATCATAAAAAACCTCGTTTCAGGATAAATGTTCGGGATTAAGATTAATAAGTGAGTCTTGCTCTGCCCTTAGCGCGTCTTCTCTTAAGAACCTTTCTGCCGTTAGCGGTAGCCATTCTCTTTCTGAAGCCGTGTTCTGCCTTTCTGTGTCTCTTCTTGGGCTGATATGTTCTAAGCATGGTGTTACACCTCCATTAATTTTTCAAACGTTGATCGTTGCTCATTGGCCGTGGTTCCGCAGAGCATAGCAACATATTATATACCAAAAAATCCTTATTTGTCAAGTGTTTTTGGCATTTTTTTATGCAATGCTTCCGTATATAACAAGGCTCGAAATTGCCATTAAAACAGTCAAAACGATTATGCTTACACGCAATATTGAATCAAACATTTTGTTGTTTTTTTCTCTGTGCTTTAACAAAAGCCCAATATATAGCGCACCGAAAACAACCGTCATTGCGATGTAACGGAAGTCCATCGTGCAAAAATGCGCGTAATCGAAGCAAAATTTTGTGTAAGAAAAAATTAAAGTTAATGCACAAACGAGGGTAAAAATGAGCTCACTTTTGCTGTATCCGTAATTTTCAGTGCTGTTTTTAAAGCTTTTTATAACAAGGTAAACCGCGGAAAAAACGGTCAAAACGGCGAGTATTGCTGCCGAATAAAACAGAATATTGGCAAATGCATCTCCGATAACGGTGCCCTGACCGATATAATATTCACCGAAAACACTCGTTTTAAGTGCCGCCGCGGGAATATTGAATTCGTAATAATCGTAAAGATGCGCCTTGCTTTCGATCGCGCGTGCAGGATAAACACCGACGTCCCAAATCGAAGAAATATCGAAAAGACGCTCGGTAATGCTGCGGAAGCCGATATATTGGCTGTTAGTTTCGGAAAGCTTGGGTACATAGGTAAGCGGTACGTCGTAAAGCAGCAAATTACGAACCTGCCACCAAAGCGCAATCGGCACACAAAGCACGCCAAAGGAGGCAAACTGACCGATAAGACCGAGCTTGTTTTTATAAAGCTTACCGAACAGACGGATTGCAAAAAGTATTGCAACGCCAAGCGATATCAAGCCGCCCGAAAGCTTTACGCCCATCGAAACGCCGATTGAAAGCGCAAGTAAAAGAATGGTTTTCAATTTCGGCTCGCGATACCATTTTATCGCAAGATTTACCGAAACCAAGGCGAGTAAAAGCGATAAAACGTCGTTATTGATACTGCCCGAAAGGATGATAAAGGTCGGGTGGAACGCAACGATCGCGCAGGCGATTATCATAGAAAGACCCGTAAGCTTGAACTTTCTGAAAAGGCTGTGAGAAACGAGCATTATTGCGCTTGAGCAGAAAAGAGATAATATTTGAAGATTTTCCCTTGCCGCCTCGAAAGCGATACCGAGAGTAGTCTGGATATGCAAAAACAAAGCGCAGATATAATGCCATACCGGCGGTTG
This sequence comes from Eubacteriales bacterium, assembly GCA_045651785.1. Taxonomy (GTDB): domain Bacteria; phylum Bacillota; class Clostridia; order Oscillospirales; family CAG-382; genus Coliplasma. Next base: position 15,766 of record JAZRTE010000066.1, read on the forward strand.
ATAATATTGCCACTGAACGGTATCGGGAAGCTCTTTATGGTTATAAAAGCGCATTATATATTCAAGATGGCCGTTTTTACCGCCAACATCATGCTGACGGACAAGATAATCGGTCGATTGAATATAAACCAGCCTGAAAATAAACGCGACGGCAAAGATCAGAAAAATGATAACTCTTTCGTCGAATTTTTTGTTTGTAAAGCTGTAATACAAAATAACAGCGCCGACGATCACCACGGCAAGGAAAAACAAAAGCTGTGACGAATTTTCCGACCATTCCTGCCAAAAGGTGAAAATATTTAAAAAACAGCAAAAAATACAGCTTAACGCAAGAAATAAAAACCGTTTTTGCGATATAAAAGCATATATCTTATTAATATCCATTAAAAAAGCCCCAATCATATCAGATTACGCATTGATTATATGCCAAAAAAGGCTTTATGTCAAGTTCAACAGAAACTATATAAAATGAATATATATATTATATATATGTTACGTAACAAATATATATAAAGGGGTTTACTTTTTTGAAAAAGCGTGATATAATTGATTGAATAACTATATGTGGAAAAGTCTGTTCAAAACAGAACCCTATTTTAAAAGCAGGGAAGTGAAAAAAATGACCGATAACGAATTAAAACAAATAAAGCTTTTTGCACTTGATGAGCTTCGCAAATCCTTTTCTCAGCCGACAATGAGCCTTTGGTTTGAACCGATGCGAGTTGTTGCGGTTGACGGCACTTGCGTTACTATTTCTTTACCTTCGGGAAGAAAAGGCTTCGTTTCCGAGCAATATTATTCGATTCTCAAGCAGGTGTTCTCAAGCATCATCGGGTTTGAAACCGATTTAAAGATAATTTCCGACGAGGAAGAAGCCGAGCTTATTCAGGAATTCGGCGAAAAGATCGATTCGGCATACGATACCCGCTTTAACCCTGCTTATACCTTTGAAAATTTCGTTGTCGGCGAAACGAACAAGCTTGCTCATTCGGCTTCACTTGCGGTTGCAAAGCATCCTGCCCAGCTTAATAACCCGCTGTTCCTTTACGGACCGTCGGGCTTGGGTAAAACCCACCTTTTGTTTGCGATAGTAAACGATATAAGAGCAAACCACCCCGATTCGAAGATACTTTACGTTACGGGTGAGGAATTTACCATCGATCTTATCGAATCGCTTGCGAAGAAGACAACCATCGCATTCCGCGATAAATACAGAACTGTCGACGTATTGCTTGTCGATGATATTCAGTTTATCGCAGGAAAGATGGCGGTGCAGGAAGAATTTTTCCATACCTTTGATACCCTTTTCAAAATGAACAAGCAGATCATTCTTGCATCCGACTGTGCGCCCAAGGATATCGACAATCTTGAGGACAGATTGAAGAGCCGTTTCGTTATGGGCTTGGTTGCCGATATTCAGCCGCCCGATTTTGAGCTTCGTATGGCGATATTTAAGCGTAAGGCGTTGGATTTCAATCTTGATCTTGATATGAAGATACTTTATTTCCTTGCCGATAATATTACAACGAACGTCCGTCAGATCGAGGGCGCTCTTAAAAAGCTTAAGGCTCATTCGCTTATCACCGGCGAAAAATGCGATTACAATATGGCGAAAGAGGAGCTTACCGATTTCTTTGCTAACGCGAAAAGCGAGGAATCGGTAATCGAAAAGATATTTGCCTTTGCCGAAAAGCGTTACGGTGTTAAGATCGACGAAATGAAGAGCGCACGCAGAAACGCCGAAATAATCGCGGCAAGGCATTATGCGATATATCTTATCAGAAAAACCACGAAGCTTTCGCAAAAATCAATAGCAAAGCTTTTTAATAAAAAGGATCATACAACGGTTATCAACTCTATTAATTTTATCGAACGTAAGATGCAAAACGAGCCTGCGTTCGAGCGTGAGATAGAAAACGTTATAAACGAGCTTCGCTCCTGATAAGCGCAACGCGCAAAACCAAATTAATCCAATATTTTATTATTTATTTGTATTTATAGTTATTGTAGTACGGGTGGATATGTGGAAATACCCGAAAGCCGCTATGGGACAAGCAAAGTATAAAAAATAATGAGTGGACAGGTTGTGGTTTTGAATGTGGAAAGCTTGTTATAATATGTGGAAACCTGTTTAATTTTAAAATATTTCTGTTTTTTTACTTAAGAAAGGAAGATTCGCGCCGAAAAAAACGTAAAAGCGCGAACGGTTATCTCGTATGAAATTTATTGCAGATAAAAAGACATTGCTCTCGCTTATAATTCCTGCGGCTACCGCGGCTTCGAACAAGACGACTCTGCCCGCACTTGAAGGTCTTCTCTTTACGCTTAAGGATGACGTGCTTACCGTTTGCGGCTACGATCTTGAAAAGGGCGTACGCACAATGGGTACCGTTACTCCCATGCAGGAGGGCTCGGTTATCATTAACGCGCAAAAAATTACGTCTATCGTACGTAATTTTCCCGATTGTGATATCTGCATAGAATCGGATGACAGAAATATGGTTCGCATTACCGGTGGAACGAGTGATTTCTCGATTCACGGCGTTACCTCCGAGGTGTTCCCCGGCTTGCCCGAATTGGGCGGTGATAACGCTTTTGAAATTTCCCGTTCGCTTATGAAGGATATTATTAACAGCACCGTTTTTGCCGTTGCTCAATCCGAAGCAAGACCGATTCTTACAGGCGAGCTGTTTATGATTGAAAACAGAACTCTTACCGTCGTTGCGCTTGATAACTTCCGCCTTGCGATGCGTGAGGAAAAAAATTGTGTTTTCAAGAACGACAACCGTTTTTCGTTCGTTGTGCCGGGTAAGGCGCTTAACGACCTTTCGAAGCTTCTTGATGACAGCGATGAACCGCTTCGTATTGAATTTACCGCAAAATATATTATCTTTAAAATCGATGATACCGTATTCTTCTCGAGATTGCTTGAGGGTGAATATCTCGATTACAGACGTGCGCTTCCCAGCTCCAACCGCATTTTTGCTACTATCAACAGAGCCGAATTTATCGAATCGGCTGAAAGAGCAAGCTTGCTTGTTGATGAAAAGCTGAGAACTCCGTTGAGATGTAAATTTGAAGACAACAGCCTTAATATTTCGTGCAGCACTCAATACGGAAGCGTGAACGATAACATAAGAATCAAAAAGGACGGCGAGGATATCGAGATCGGCTTTAACAACCGTTATCTTTTGGACGCTTTGCGCGCCTGCAAGGATGAAAAGATAGTTGCATCCCTGTCGACTCCCTTGATGAGTATGATGATCGAGCCTGCCGAAAAGGATGAAAACAGTAATTATATCTATCTCGTTCTGCCCTGCAAATTGAAGGACTGAATTTAAAAATATGCACGTAGAGCATTTATCGTTAAAAAATTTCCGCAATGCGGTCGACAGTGAAATCGTGTTTTCAAAGGGCGTAAACGTTATTTGCGGTGCGAATGCGGCGGGAAAGACGAATATTCTTGAAGCGATATTCTATTTTGCGGCAGGAAAAAGCTTTCGCAACTGCAAGGACCGCGAGCTTATCACCTTCGGGAACGATAAGGGAAGCATTGCGATGCGCTTTTTCGGAAACAACGCGAAAATTAAAATGTCGGCAACGCTTTCAAAGGGCGGAAGAAGGGTTATTAAGATAGGCGAAAGCGCGCCGCTTCGGATGACCGAATATATCGGAAGATTCCGCGCAGTTATCTTTACACCCGACCATTTGAGCCTTGTTAAGGGCTCCCCCGAAAACAGACGAAGGTTTTTAGACCTTGCGATAAGTCAATCATTTCCGCGATATGCAAGCACGCTTTCGGAATATAACCGCGTGCTCGCACAAAAAAACGCACTTTTAAAGCGCGGTAACGTTATAAACGAGCTTTTGGAGGTTTATAACGAAAAGCTTGCCGCCTTGGCGGGTACGATAACGGTCAACAGACGCAAATATATAAACCGTTTGGAATGTGAAGCAAAGAAATTTCTTGCCGATATGTCGGGCGGAAAAGAGGAGCTTACCTTAAGCTATCAGACACAAGCAGGCGATTTGGAAACTCAGGAAGAAATTAAGGAAAAATACCTTTCGATCTTTGCCGAAAGGATGCAATACGAAAAGGATCATTTTTTGGCACATTACGGAGCGCATAAGGATGATTTTTCGGTCGTCATTAACAAGAAAAGCGCGAGAATGTACGGCTCACAGGGGCAACAAAGAAGCGCGGTTTTGGCATTGAAGCTTGCCGAGGGTGAGCTTTCGGCAAAGCTTACGGGCGAATATCCCGTGTTTTTGCTTGACGATATTCTTTCGGAGCTTGATAAGGACAGAAAGGAATATATCCTTTCGCGTATTACCGACAGGCAGGTTATAATTACCGGCTGTGAAAGCGAGATATTCGATACCGAGGGTAAGATTTTCGTGCGCGACGGTAAAATTTATCAATAAATAGTTTTTTCGGAGATTGTGATGAGATATCTTCAGCTCGAAAAGGGCGAAAGCATTGATAAAAACGAAATAATCGGCATTTTCGATATTGAAAACGCAAGTACGTCGCAAGCAACGAAGGAGCTTTTTAAAAGAAAAGAGGACGAGCACGGCGTTGTAAGTCTTTCAAACGACCTGCCGAAAAGCTTTATACTTTGTGACGGCGAATTTACCGATACCGTTTATATAAGCGGAATATCGGTGGAAAGCATTAAAAAACGGCTTAAAAACGAAATAAAGCCGTTATGGATAAGATAAAAAACCGATTTATAGATTGAATCCATCTTACCGAAATAAAATTCGGAAAATAAGAAAAGGAGAGTAGTTTTTGACCGATGACGGAAAAAACTGCGGTGAAATGAAATGAGCGAAAACATCAATACTGTTGAAAACGCATACGGCGACAGTCAAATACAGGTTCTTGAAGGACTTGAGGCGGTAAGAAAGCGCCCCGGTATGTACATCGGTACTACCTCGGTTAAGGGCTTGCACCACCTTATAAGCGAAATTGTCGATAACGCTATCGACGAAGCGCTTGCGGGACATTGCCAAAATATTGGCGTTATTCTTCACGCCGACGGAAGCTGTGAGGTTACCGACGACGGACGCGGTGTGCCTGCAGGTATCCATCCCACTGTCGGACGTCCCACGCTTGAGGTTATTTATACAATACTTCACGCAGGCGGTAAATTCGGCGGCGGCGGTTATAAGATCGCGGGCGGTCTTCACGGCGTCGGTGCGAGCGTTGTTAACGCGCTTTCAAAGCGTGTTGAGCTTCATAACTACCGCGACGGAATGGGTTATTATATCGCGTTTGAGCGCGGTAACGTAGTTGAAGAATTCCGTGAAACGGGCGCGACCGATCTTCACGGTCTTCACGTTCGCTTCTGGCCCGACGATACTATTTTCGAAACGGTTGAGTTTGATTACGAAACGGTCAAAACACGTCTTCGTGAGCAATCCTTCCTTAACGCAGGCGTTTCGATAAGCATTTGCGATAAACGCCGCGGCGACGATAACGAAGAAAACTTCTGTTTTGAGGGCGGTATCCGTTCGTTCGTTGAATTTCTTAACCAAAAGAAGGGCGCTGACCCCTTGCACCCCGTAATTTACGTTTCGGGCGAAAAGGACGGCTCGGTTGCCGAAATCGCACTTCAGTATAACGAAACCATTACCGATTCGATACTTTCGTTTGCAAACAATATGCATACGGTCGACGGCGGTACTCACGAAACCGGCTTTAAGGTCGGTATTACGAAATCGCTTAACGAATACGGTAAAAAATACAACCTTTTCAAGGGTGATGAAAAGCTGACCGGCGATGACGTGCGCGAAGGTCTTTCGGCAGTTATTTCGGTTAAATTAGAGGATGCTCAGTTTGAAAGCCAGACCAAGGCAAAGCTCGGCAACAGCGAAATAAGAACGCTTGTTGAGGGCATAGTTAACGAAAAGCTTTCGATATTCTTCGAGGAAAATCCCGAGGTTGCAAGAATTATTATCGAAAAATCGGTGCTTGCCGCAAGAGCAAGAGAAGCGGCTAAAAAAGCGCGCGAATTGACAAGAAGAAAGGGTCTTCTTGAATCGAGCTCGCTTCCCAGCAAGCTTGCCGACTGCAACGAAAGAAGAATGGAATATACCGAGCTTTATCTTGTGGAAGGTGACTCGGCAGGCGGTACCGCAAAGGATTGCCGCGACAGCCGATTCCAAGCGATCCTTCCCCTGCGCGGTAAGATTTTGAACGTTGAAAAGAACCGTATCGACAAGGTTTATTCCTCGGTACAGATAACGCCTATAATTCTTGCGCTCGGTACGAGTATCGGCGCTGAATTCGATATAACCAAGCTCCGTTACGGCAAAATCATTCTTATGGCCGATGCCGACGTCGACGGCTCGCACATTAAAACACTTCTTCTTACCTTCTTCTTCCGTCATATGAGACCTCTTATCGAGGCAGGACACGTTTATTCCGCAACACCTCCGCTTTATAAGGTATACCGCGGAAAACAGCAAAGATACGCGTTCTCGGACGAAGAAAGAGATATGTATATCGAGGAGCTTGGCGGCAACGCGCAGGCAGAAAGATATAAAGGTCTTGGTGAAATGGACCCCGACCAGCTTTGGGACACCACGATGGACCCCGAAAAGAGAATTTTGAAGCGCATTACCATTGAGGATGCATTGGAGGCAGACGCTCTGTTTTCGGTGCTTATGGGCGACAAGGTAGAGCCCAGACGCGATTTTATCGAAGCAAACGCAAAATATGCGAACTTGGATACTTGATGGACGCTGTCGCTCTCAACAAAAATGCAAGCATTTTTGTTGTCTTTTGTGAGTGCCGTTTGCTCGCGCAGAGTTCGTGCGCGCTTCGCTTGTCCGAACTCTCGGCACTCTGAGGTATAAAAATCGACGCGCATGTCGCCGATTTTTATGGGAATTTTATTTTAAAAATGCTTTGCATTTTGAATTGGGTTTTACTTGCTCTCTTGAATAAAAGCAAAGGAGAATACCTGCAAAAATAGGTTAAAATTAAGCTAAAAGACGTTACGACTCTGAGAGAATGTAACACAAATAATTACCTATAACGCGGTATGGAAAGAAAATGGCACACGAATACGATTACAGTAACCACGAAGAACAGGTTATTCACAATATCGGAATAGAAAACGAAATTAAAAGCTGTTATATCGACTATGCGATGAGCGTTATTGTCGGACGTGCTTTGCCCGACGTACGCGACGGTATGAAGCCGGTACACCGACGTATCCTTTACGCGATGTATGAGGACAGATTGACCTATGACAAGCCCTTTCGTAAGTCGGCAACGACCGTCGGTAACGTGCTTGGTCGTTACCATCCTCACGGCGACGCATCGGTTTATGATGCGATGGTACGTCTTGGTCAGGATTTTTCGATCCGCTATCCGCTTATCGATAAGCACGGTAACTTCGGTAATATCGACGGTGACCCCCCTGCGGCATACCGTTATACCGAAGCGAGAATGGCAAGAATCGCCGACGAGCTTATGGAGGATATCGAAAAGGACGTTGTCGATTTCGTTCCCAACTTCGATAATATGCGTAAGGAGCCTGTAGTGCTTCCTTCGCGCTTCCCCAACCTTTTGGTAAACGGCAGTGTCGGTATTGCGGTCGGTATGGCGACCAACATTCCCACACATAATATGCGTGAGGTAATTGAGGCGACCGAATATCTTATCGATAATCCCGATTGCTCGATAGTCGACCTTATGCAATATATTAAGGGCCCCGATTTCCCGACCTATGGCACGATTTACGGCACAAGCGGTATTTACGAAGCTTATATGACGGGCAGAGGTAAGGTCCGCGTGCGCGCAAAAGCGCATTTTGAGGAGAAAAACGGCAGAACGAGCATTATCGTTACCGAAATTCCTTATCAGGTCAACCGTTCGATGCTTCTTGACAGCATGGTTGAGCTTGTTAAGAATAAGCGTATCGAAGGCATTGCCGATATCCGTAACGAATCGGGTAAGGCAGGTATGCGTATCGTTATCGATATTAAAAAGGATGCGAACGCGCAAATCGTTCTTAATCTTCTTTATAAATACACCCAAATGCAGGACACCTGCGCGGTGAATATGGTTGCGCTTGTCAACGGCGTACCCAAATTGCTTAACCTTAAGGAAGTGCTTACGCATTACCTTAACCACCGCAAGGAGGTCGTTACACGCAGAGTAAGGTTTGACCTTGCAAAGGCAGAGCACGAAGCTCATATTTTCGAGGGCTATAAGATTGCTATCGACAATATCGACGAGGTTATTTCGATAATCCGCGCAAGTGCAAGTATTTCCGATGCAAAGGCGAACCTTATGGAACGCTTCGGACTTTCGGAAGCGCAAGCGCAGGCAATCGTGGAAATGACTCTCGGTAAGCTTTCGGGTATGGAACGCCAAAAGATCGAAGACCGTTTGGCATATCTTTATAACCTTATCAAGGAGCTTAGAGAAATCCTTGCCGACGAAACAAAGATTGAGGCAATCATTAAGGAAGACCTTGAATATATCAAGAACAAATACGGCGATGAAAGACGTACCGACATCGTCGAGGCTGAAAACGATATTCTTATCGAAGACCTTATCGAGCGTGAAACCTGCGTTATCACCGCAACACGCGCAGGATACGTGAAGCGTTTGCCGAGTGATACCTATCAGGCACAGCGCAGAGGCGGTAAGGGTATCACCGCAATGGGTACGAGAGAAGAAGACTTTGTGGAAGACGTTATTATATCGCACAGCCACGATTTCTTGCTTATGTTCTCGAATACCGGCAAGGTTTATATTAAGAAGTGCTATGAAATTCCCGAAAGCGCACGTACCGCAAAGGGAACTAACCTTGTAAACCTCCTTTCGCTCGACAGTGACGAAAAGATTACGGCAATCGTGCCCGTAACCGAGTTTACCGAGGATCAAAACCTTGTTCTTGTCACCAAATTGGGCGTTGTTAAGCGTATCAACCTTATGGCGTACAAAACAAAGCGTCAAAACGGTCTTTACGCAATCACTCTTGACGAGGGCGATCAGTTGCTTTACGTTCTCCGCTCGAACGGTAACGACGATATTATCGTTGCGACAAACCGCGGAATTTCGATCCGCTTTACCGAACACGACGTTCGTGAAATGGGCAGACACGCGCGCGGTGTTCGCGCAGTTACCCTTGACGAGGGAGATTACGTTGTCGGCGCGGGCATTATTCCCGACGGCAGCGATGATAACGAGCTTTATATACTTACAATTACCGAAAACGGATTCGGTAAACGCAGCTTCACCGGTGAATACAAGCGTCAGCACCGCGGAGGCAGAGGTCTTATCTGCCACGGCGTAAGCGCAAAGACGGGCGCGCTTGCAGGACTCAAGCTCGTTCGTGAAAGCGACGAGGTAATGCTTATTACCGACGGCGGTATTATTATCCGTACACGTATTTCCGAAATTCCGGTTTACGGCAGAAGCGCTTCGGGCGTAATCGTTATGCGTCTTGAAGAGGGCTCGACGGTTGCAAGATTTGCCGTTGTTGACCCCGAAACCGAATCGGAAAACAAGGAAACAGAAGAAGCTCCGGTTGAAGCCGAAAACACAGCAGAAGCGGTCGAAACCGTTGGGGAGGAACAGTAAATGGCTTTAAAGACCTTTATTCTTGAAAACAATGCAACAAAAAAGAAGCGTCAGACCGACGTTCAGAACGCGGTGCGCGAATATCTCAAAAACCCCAAAGTAAAGGTGGTTTATGACGAAAAGGGCAGACCCTCGGTCGAGGGCGCCGAAAACGTGCATATTTCGATCACCTGCGCCGAAAAGGTAATGCTTTTGGTTATTTACGAAAAGGCGATCGGTATCGACGGCGAATATCTGCCCGCAGTTATCGGAGAGGGCAGCAAAATCGACCACATGACGCTTGCGGAACGCTTTTTCTCGTATGACGAGGTGGAATATCTCCGCGACAGCGCGCGCGAAGCAGAACGCGAAAACTTCGTTAAGATCTGGGTTCGTAAGGAAGCTTATATCAAGGCGGCAGGCAAAACTCTTGCCGAATTCCCCAACTTCTCGGTCGTTGACGGCAACCGCTTCGTGAAAAAGATTCACGGCGTGAGCATTAAGGCGTTTGCAATCAAGTTTGAGGACTGCGAAAATTACGTTTTTGCAATCGCGGGTATCGACTGATTGAATAAATGAGGATTTTTTGCGAGAGAACAACTTTTAAAAAAGTTTTTCTCTCGCGCTCTTTTTTCAAAAGCTTTTAATATAATTATTTTAATGGTCGCAATTTGTTGCGGTCTTTTTTGTCGCGTATGCGGGCGATTCAAGAATCGCTCGTTTACGAAACAATGTAAACAAACGTTCCGTATAATAAATAAAAGAACGCAGAAATCTCTGCGCTCTTTGATGTTATGCTTGATTTATTTTCTTAAGTTCTTAAACCAGCATTCGTTATTGCCGATTTCGGGCATAAAGGTGTAGGGCACGTTCACATCGAAATAGGTCTTTTTCAATTCAAGAATCATTGGCTTGGTAAAATAGCCAACGTAATTATATTGCGGTAAAAGCCCTATCACACCGCCATGATTTTTATGATCCGCACCGGGGAAATAGGAAAGAATCATTTCCTCGCGTAAGGCTTGCTTTTCCTCCTCATTAGTTGCGGCATCAATTTTTGCCCTCCAATCCTTGTAGCGTGTAAACGGATGGTCGGGAATTTCGATAGCGCCAATATGATTAATAACATCAAGTACGTCTTCATTGACGACAAACGCAACAACAAACCAATCGTCATCGGAGGCGTTTTGGTACGCAGAAAACGTCTTTGACGCCGAGTGAACTTCGTCTAAACCGTCGAAGTACATTAAAATGGAGTAAGGATATCCCATATACCCATCGTAATAAATAACGTTTTCTGCATTAAATTTGGTGTCGAAGGAGGAGATGCCTGCAAATTTATCTTCAAGAGATTCTTCCGATTCGGATATTGACGATTCTTCGGTAACAATTTCAGAGGATTCAATGCTTTCTGCTTCGCTTATCGCTTCGCTTACTTGACTGCTTTCAATCTCAGCCGAGCAGCCGACAAGAAAGATAAGCACCAACAATAATGCGGTCGTTGAATATAAAAATCGTTTCATAATTGCCTCCTTTAATATTACTTCTATTACATTATAAAGCAATTTTGCGCAAAATTCAATAGAGAAGCAAGCGACACGCGAAATTTCGTTGTTTTGATAAAAAATGGGGGCGTAGATTGTTGTAAATGGTACAAGAACCGTTTTCGCAATCGCGGGTATAGACTAAGTGAATAAATGAGAATTTTTAGCGAGAGAACAACTTTTAAAAAAGTTTTTCTCTCGCGCTCTTTTTTCAAAAGCTTTTAATATAATAATTAATTTAAGGACGATAATTGCATCGTTCTTTTTTGTTTTTTCGTTTGTCTTAATTGTTACCGGCGGGCGTATCAAAAATCGCCCCTACAGTTTTGGAATTTACATAAATTATTAAATTTGTTGCGCTGCATTTATATTTACATTTCGTTTTTTATATTATAGTTAAAACAATACATTCGTAGGGGCGATTCACGAATCGCCCGTTTCGGTGACAAACAAAAAAGACCGTAACGAATTACGGTCATTTAAAAATTTATATTGAAAGTTTTTGGGGAGAGAGTTCGAGAGAGGGGCTTTTTGCAAAAACCCCGTCTCTCGTATTAACTATTATACTATTTTAAAAGCGATTATCTGGTTTTGGGAAGAGAAGCAGCTGCAACGGACTGACCTACGCGGCGAGCCTTTTCATCGGGAATGTGGAGCTGGATCTTTTGTGCGAGTTCGGGGAATTCCTTATCGAGAACTTCCTGAGCGCGTTCAAGAAGGATAACGCCGCCGTCGCCGGAGGTTACACGGCCCATGATGAGAACGTGCTTCATATCATAGAATTCAGCATAGAATGCGATAGCGTAGCCGAAGTATGCACCGATGGTGTCATAGATAGCAGCAGCGCGTTCATCGCCTTCCTTCATAAGGTTTTGAACAACCTTAAGCTTTTCAGCGGGAGAGAGCGATTCATCGAGCTCGATACCTGCAAAGGGAGCAAGCTTGATAACGCCGTCCTGCGAGAAGTACTTAACGCCGCAGCCGTAGTCGCCGGACCATTCGTCAACCATTGCGTTCTTGCAGAAATCAACGGGAGCGAAAGCGAGCTCGTTGAGCCAGCCGGTGATGTTGCCCTGAGGATCAACGTAGCCAACTGCTTCGGAGGTACCCATTGCAACGCCGAGAACCGAATCGTCCTCCAAGCTCATTGCGCCTGCAAGAGCGGTAACGTCACCGTCGTTTGCAACTTCAACGGGGATATCCGCGCCGATTTCCTTACAAACGTCGATGTACATATTCTTAACCTTCTTTTCAAAGTCTTCATCGCTGACCTTGAGGAAGAGGGATGCAACCATGATACGGTTGTCAACGTAAACGCCTGCGCTCGAGATACCGATAGCGTCAACGCGGGGCATTTTGGATGCAGCGGTCTTCATTGCATCGAGGATGCCTTGATAGTGATAGTCGGGATCGGAGTTGATCTTGGGGAACCAAACAACTTCTTCGGAGTAAACGGTTTCGCCGTCGATAACTGCAGAAACCTTTCTGTCGGATCCGCCTGCGTCGAAGCCGATACGGCAACCGTCGAGGTGACGGCCAACG
>JAZRTE010000067.1:0-2526 GCA_045651785.1 Eubacteriales bacterium
CGTTTGCAATATGCAATACACCTCGGGCACAACGGGATTCCCCAAGGGCGTTATGCTCACCCACTACAACGTCGTTAACAACGGCAAAAACATCGGCGACGGTATGGACCTTTCGTCCGCAGACCGTATGATGATCCAAGTGCCGATGTTCCACTGCTTCGGTATGGTGCTTGCGATGACCGCATCGGTCACCCACGGCGTAACGATGTCGCCGCTTTCCTATTTTTCACCGAAGCGTGCGCTTGATTGCATCAACAAGGAAAAAATCACCTGCTTCCACGGTGTTCCGACGATGTTTATTGCATTGCTCGAAAACGAAAAGTTCAAGGATACCGATTTTTCGCATATGCGTACGGGCATTATGGCAGGCTCGCCCTGTCCCGTTAAGGTAATGCAGGACGTTGTCGATAAGATGAATATGTCCGAAATCACCATCGTTTACGGTCAGACCGAGGCTTCGCCCGGATGCACGATGAGTCTTACCACCGACAGCCTTGAGGCGCGTGTTAACACGGTCGGCGGCGCGATGTTCGGCGTTGAATGTAAGATCGTCGACCCCGAAACTGGTGAGGAGCTTCCCAACAACGTCGACGGCGAATTCGTCGCACGCGGTTACAACATAATGAAGGGTTATTATAAAATGCCCCAAGCGACCGCGCTTGCTATCGACGAAAACGGCTGGCTTCACACGGGCGACCTTGCAAGAAAGACCGACGAGGGTTATTTCAAGATAACCGGCAGAATAAAGGATATGATCATCCGCGGCGGCGAAAATATTTACCCCAAGGAGATCGAGGACTTTATTTACACCCACGAAAAGGTAAAGGACGTTCAGGTCATCGGCGTTCCCGACGTTCAGTACGGCGAGGAAATTATGGCTTGGATAGTACCTAAAGAGGGCGAAACCATTACCGAGGACGAAATTAAGACCTACGTCAAGGAGCATATGGCGAAGCACAAGACGCCCAAATACGTTAAGTTTGTAAGCGAATTCCCGATGAACGCGGCAGGCAAGATACTCAAATACAAGATGCGCGAAATGTCGGTCGAGGAGCTTAACCTTAAAAAGGCGGCTTCTATCGAAACGGCATAGTACATAAGGATATAAAAGGATAGTGCGAGAAAAAACTTTTAAAAAAGTCTTTTCTCGCGCTCTTTTTCAAAAGCTTTTAATAAATTTATTCAATAACAGCAATAGCTTAAAATCTTGACACAAATTAAGGTTTGTGTTAATCTAAACAGGTAAAATCTGTATTTACAGGAGTAATTTTATGAACGGAAGAAAGATTTTTGACGACATAACAAAGGCGGGCTTTGACTGCGCGTTGTTTCTTGACGAAAACAGTCAATACTATTTAAGCGATTTTTATACCACCGACGGCGCGGTTATCGTTGCTAAGGACGAAACGGCGTTATTGACCGATTCGCGCTATATCGAAGCGGCGGAAAACGACAAGGCGGCAAACAAGCTGTCGGACGACGTTAATCCTTATCTTTTCAAGAAGGGTCTTTACTCGGACATTGCCGATTATTTTGCGAATATAAACGCAAAAAAGGTTGCTGTCGACCCTGCGCTTATCACGGTTAAGCAGCTTGAAACGCTTAAAAAGAATTCGCCCGACGTTGAGTTCGGTTATATACAAGACGTTTGCCTTAAGCACAGACAGGTAAAGACCGAAGCCGAAATCGAAAAGATAAAGCGCGCGCAGAGCATTACCGACAAGGCTTTTTCGCACATTTTGGGCTTTATCAACGGTGACAGAACAGAGCTCCAGGTTGCCGCAGAGCTTGAATATTTTATGCGTTCGAACGGTGCGAACGGTTTGGCTTTTGACACCATTGCCGTTTCGGGCAAGAATTCATCGCTTCCCCACGGTGTGCCGACCGATGCGAAGTTGACGCAAAATTCCTTCTTCACAATGGACTACGGCGCGAAATTTGCGGGATATTGCTCGGATATGACGAGAACCGTCGTTTTGGGCAGAGCAGACGAAGAAATGAAGCGTATTTACAACACCGTTCTTACCGCGCAATCCGAGGCGATGAAATATATTCGCGCAGGCGTTACGGGTAAGGAAGCCGACAAGGTCGCGCGCGACGTTATTACCGATGCGGGCTACGGACAGTATTTCGGTCACTCCTTGGGACATTCGTTGGGACTTGAGATTCACGAGCTTCCCTCGGTTTCGCCCAAGAGCGATGCTGTTTTGGTATCGGGCAACATTGTAACCGTTGAGCCGGGCATTTACATCTCCGGAAAATACGGTGTGAGAATCGAAAACATGGTGCTTGTTACCGAAAACGGTTGCGTTAACCTTACAAACAGCGAAAGACAGTTGATTGAACTTTAAAATAGGTCTTGACAAAAAGCGTTCTATAATATAAAATAAATTAGATATAATATTTTGTCTTTAAAACAGGACATAAATCAGGAGGATACATTATGATTTCTGCAGGCGATTTCAAAAACGGTCTGACTTTTGAAATGGATGGCCAGCTTATGCAGGTTATCGAATTCCAGCACGT
>JAZRTE010000068.1:0-4543 GCA_045651785.1 Eubacteriales bacterium
ATTTTTTGGAAGAAGAATTGGAAATCTCCGCCCGTAACGGTCGGCCACATATCGCTCGAGGGGGTGGTCGGCTTGATTCTGTATTCAAGCGTTTCGCCTACCTGCTCGCCGTCAACGGACTGACTCACCTTAACGACTACGTTGCTGCCGGTGCATTTCAAACGGAGCGAATACCAGCCGTGATAGGATTTGCTCGTTACTGTTTCGCCGTTCGCTTCGCCTGTAACGATTGCGCCCTCGCTGCATCTGCCGACCAAAGCGAAATAGGGCTTTTCGGAGAAGCTTGCCGCTTCAAGCGAAATGCCGCCCTCCTCGTACGAGGTGGGAAGCTTGGTGATCTTAATCTGCGTGGAGCCCGAGCTTTCATTTTTTGATTCTTCGGAGCTTTCCTTTGAGCTTTCCTTTGAGCTATCGTTGGATACTTCTGCCGATGCTTCCTTTGAAGCCTCGGCGGATGCTTCCTTGCTTTCTGCCGTTTCTGCCGACGGTTCGGAAGCTGCGTCTTCTGTGCTTTGCGTTTCGACTTCGTTATTCTCGCAAGCGGCGAGGATCAAGGTGCTGAAAAGGAGCAATACCGTAATAAATGCTAAAATGCGTTTCATATTTATCCTCCGTTGATTTATTGTACCGACGTAAACATTACGTTGGAAAGATTAGCTGTCTTGATAATATTTTCTGCGTTGTAAACGATAAGCACTGCGTCGGCTTCGTAATAAGAAGCGGCAAACGCAACGTCTTGAATTATATCGAGGTTTATTGTAACAATATTGAATTCTCTTGCCAAAAAGGGCACCAAGCAGTCGGAAAAGGAATCTCTTGCAATAAGAAGCGTTTTGCGCTCCTCACCCTTTTTTGTAACGCTTACGGTGTTGTGCACACCGCCCATAAAGAGCGAATATTTGTCTTCGGTATCGGCAAAGCTCTTCACATAAAAGCCGCCCATATCCTCGCCGTCGGCGATAACCTCGTATTCGTTATCGTCGTTTAAATGCCAAATTTCGATAACGTCTTTTTTAAAGAAGGGGAAATTAGCGTTTGCGGCGGTCGAGCCGATAAAGCCTTCTACCGATTCGATGTTAAATTCTTCCTTCGGTATTATCTTATCGCCGCATCCGAGCGATTCCATTATCTCGCAATAAACGTAATAAGCTCCGAGCGTTGTCCAATGGTGGTCGGTGCGGTAATAAACGTATTCGCCCTGCTCGTATTTCGGCCGTAAAAGCGAAAGTGTGTCGATATAACCCGTTTTTTCGTTTAATACCTCGTTCATCATATCGAACATTTTATCGCCGTCGGGACGGTCATATTGGAATTTCGAATCGGCAATGTCGATAGTTCTCGGAGGTAAAACCGTCACAAGCGGAACGCTTAATTTATCGGCAAGCTTATTTACCGATTCAAGCTGGACCTTGACCGAATCAAGATAAATTCGGTCGGTCTTTTTTTGCGACTGCTCGAATTCGTAAATATTGTTTGCCGCAAATTCCTTCATCGCAAGCTGGTCGTAGCTGTAAAGAACGCCGTTGTTTTCGCCCTTTCCGAGACCAAGCTCGGCGGCGCTTTTGATTTTCACAAAAAAGCTTCGCAAGGGAAATTGGTCGGCGTAATATTTGTTGATGTTCTTTGCGTATTCACCCGAAAAGAAATTCTCGGTATTAAGCTCGGGTGCTTGCTCGAGCGGTCGCTTTTCCTGCTCGGAATATTCGGCATCGGGAACGATATAAAAGGAAATCGCAAAAGAAAACACGATGAGGCAGAAAAAAACGATTGTTATTAATTCGCTGTACTTTTTCATTGATTTCTACCTCCTTAAAAAATGTAATAAAGGAACGGCGAAAAGCTGTTGTCGACCATATAAGCAATACATACGGTGAACAAAAGCGCGACTGCGATAGGCGTTATCGCCGAAACAAAGGAGCATTTTTCCTGCAGTTTGCCAAATACCTTTTTCGGTAAGGGGGTGCAGGCAAGCGCGCAAATGACGATGAACGGCAATAATTTCAAAAGAGTATAGCCGATATTCGCACTTGCAAAGTCGGTATTTATACCGACCAACTGCTTTGCCGTATCGCCAATTACCGAAAGGTCGGAATGGAAAAAGATTATCCAACCGAAGCCGATGATAATAAGCGAATAAATATGACCGAGCGCGGGTATTTTTTGAAGCACCTTGCCCAAAAACGACTTTTCGATAACAAGGAACACCCAAAAATACACGCCCCAGAGAAGGTAATTCCAATCGGCGCCGTGCCAGAAGCCGGTCAAAAACCAAACCGCGGCAAGGTTGAAGAATGCGCGCGGCTTGCTCACACGGTTGCCGCCCAACGGAATATATATGTATTCACGGAACCAAGTTGAAAGGGTAATGTGCCATCTTCTCCAAAAATCGGTAACGCTTTTTGCGATATAAGGATAATTAAAGTTTTCGACAAATTCAAAGCCGAACATTCTGCCCAAGCCGATTGCCATATCCGAATAACCCGAAAAGTCGAAATAAATGTGGAAGGTATAGCAAAGCATTACCATCCAAGCGCCTACGACCGTCGTTTCGAACTCGTTATTGCGCTCCAAAAGCTTGGCAATGGCGGCGGCAGAGTCACCCAAAATCAGCTTTTTTGCTAGACCTGTGACGAATCTGTTTACGCCGGACGCAAACTTCGAAACCGTTTCCTTTCTTTCCTCTAACTGATCGCACACGTCCTTATATCTAACGATAGGACCTGCAATAAGCTGAGGGAAAAGCGTTACGTAGGTGCCGAAGGGAACGAATCTTTTCGCTAAAGGAACCTCGCCGCGGTAAAGGTCGATCGAATAGGACATTATCTGGAAGGTGTAAAAGGAAATGCCGACGGGCAGAGTCAGACCTTCAATCGTCGAAAAGCCGATATTTTCGGCAAAGAAATTATAATATTTGAAAAACAAAAGAAACGATAAATTGCCTATCAAGGATATCGCGAGATATATTTTTGCACGTCTTTTATTCGTTTCGCGGTGCTTTTCGATGAAAAAACCGAAGATATATGCAATGAGTATCGAAACGATCATCAAGGCGATATATTTCGGTTCACCCCAACCGTAAAAGGCAAGCGAAACAACAAACAGTACCAAATTGCGCCATTTAAGCGGCGTAACGTAATAAACCGCAAGCGTTACCGCAAGATATGCGAAGATAAAGATCAAGGATGAAAATACCATATTTTTCTCCTCACTTATATAATTAAATTCATTCTAACACATAAAATCGAAAAAATAAAGAGTTTTTTTTAACTGTTTATACCATACTATCAAGTTGTTAAAGAAGTATTAAGAATCGTAAAATTTACGGCATATTCTTGACATAACGGTAAAAATAGGTTATCATTAATGAATAATATAATAACGCGTTAAAATGAAAGGAAACGGCTTTATGAAAAGAATGATTTTTGTGCTTTTGTCCTTGCTTCTCGCCTTTTCGCTTTGCGCTTGCGGAAGCGAATCGACCGTGTCTGACGGAGAAAGCGTTGCAACCGACAGCTCCGAATCTGCAAAAACCGTCGAGCTTGATATTAAGGCAGAGGCAGATGCGATAATTTCGAAATATGCGCTTTCGGGCGGCAGACGCTATACCTCTACCTCGCAAAATTCGGGCGAATATTTGGATGAAGACCTTATTCGTTCATATTACGGCGATGCCGTTAAAATGCCGGATTTCGGCAGCGTCGATTCCTATGAGGTTTATATCGACGAATCGAAGCCCATCAACCCCTGCGAATTCGGTATTTTCAAAATGAAGGACGGCGCGGATACCGAAGCGTTTATCAACTTTTTAAAGGCTCGTATCAACAAAAAGATCGAAAATTCAAAGGCATATCCCTCGATGGATACCGAACCGCTTAAGACTGCTATCTTCACTGCCGAAGGCGGATACGTCTGGTATGCGGTGGTTAAGGGCGGAAACGCGGATATAGACAGCACCCTGAAAGGAAAATTCGAATAATGGTAAAGCATATCGTAATGTTCAAATTTCTTGATACCGCTTGCGGCAGAAGTAAAAAGGAAAACGTAAGCATAGCGGCGGAGATGCTCGGCGACCTTATGGGCAAGGTGCCCTCGCTTCTTTCGTCGGAGATATTTATCAATTCCGATTCTGCAGATAACAGCAACTATGACCTTTTGCTCGTGACCGAATTCAACGGCTTTGACGGTCTTAACGAATATGCGACGCATCCGTTGCATTTAAAGGTCGTTGATTTTATCAAGGAAGTGCGCGAAAGCCGCGCGTGTGTGGATTATGAATTCTGATGCACTTTGTGAAACCTGCGAATTTGCCCGAATCGACGAAGAAACGGGTGATTTGATCTGCGATGCCCTGCTCGACGAGGACGAAATGGTCGATTTTATGATGCAGGGTAGCAAAAAATGTAAGTATTACCGCTTTTACGATGAATATAAAACGGTGCAAAAACAAAACTGAAAGGCGAAGAAAATGAAAAGAACAGTAAGCACAATTCTTGCTTTATTGCTTGTTGCGACCTTGTTTGTTTCGTTCGGTACCGTAAGTGCG
>JAZRTE010000069.1:0-15663 GCA_045651785.1 Eubacteriales bacterium
GAATCGGGTAAGGTATATACCTCCACAAACAATTCGGGCGGTATAAACGGCGGTATTTCAAACGGAATGCCTGTTGTTTTTCGCTGCGCGGTAAGACCGACGCCCACCATTTCAAAAGAACAAAGCACTGTTAATTATGTAAACCTTGAAAATGCAAAAATAAGCGCAATCGGACGTCACGACCCCTGTATCGTGCATCGCGCCCGTATCGTTGTTGACAGTGTATGCGCGCTCGTAATTGCCGATGCCTTGACAGGTAAACACGGAACGGACTGGTTAGCGTTATGAAATACGGATTAATCGCCGAAAGAGTCGGTCACAGCTTTTCTGCAGAGATTCATAAAGCCCTTTTCGGCTATGATTATGAATTAAAAGCAATAGAAAAAGAAGCGCTTGATTCTTTTATGCAAAAGCGTGAATTCGATGCAATAAACGTAACCGTTCCATATAAAGAGTCGGTAATCAAGCATCTTGATTATGTCGACCAAGAGGCATTGGATATAGGCGCTGTAAATACGGTTGTAAACCGCGACGGAAGGCTTTTTGGATATAACACTGATTTCAATGGTTTATGCGCGCTGATACGGCGGGAAAAAATCGAAATCAAGGATAAAAAAGTTCTTATTTTGGGAAGCGGCGGCACATCTAAAACGGCATATCACGTCGTTAAATCGCTCGGTTGTACGAGTGCATACCGCGTTTCGCGCACCGAAAAGGACGGCTGTATAACCTATGAGGAGGCATTAAGCTCTCATTCCGATTCCGAGGTAATAATTAACACAACTCCCGTCGGAATGTTCCCCGAAATCGGCGGTTGTGCAATCAATATCGAAAGCTTTTCCAAAGCGAACGCGGTTGTTGACGTAGTCTATAACCCGTTACGCACAAAGCTCGTTACGGAATCGTTGAATAAAGGTATAAAGGCAATCGGCGGACTTTATATGCTTGTAGCCCAAGCGGCGTATGCCGCAGAAAAATTCATCGGAAAAAGCGTATCCTATGAGCGTATCGAAGAGATTTATCAAAACATTCTCAAGGTAAAGCAAAATATAGTCCTTATCGGTATGCCGGGATGCGGTAAATCAACGATAGGAAAATCGATTGCTAATGAAATCGGATTTGAATTTATCGATACCGATGAAGAAATTTATAAGACTTACGGCAAAACACCAAGCAAAATTATCAACGAATCTGGCGAAAAAGCATTTCGCGATATCGAATCGTCTGTGATTTTTGAAGTCTGCAAAAAGCAGGGCAGAGTTATCGCCACGGGCGGCGGCGCGGTTTTAAGAAAGGAAAACGTCGATTTTCTTAAATTTAACGGCAAAATATATTTCCTCGACCGTGATATCGAAAATATCAAGCCAACCGACGACCGACCGCTTTCAAAAGACCGAGAGTCTTTAAACAGGCTTTATAACGAGCGTTATGGTACTTATCTTTCGTCTTGCGACAAGCGAATTCAATGCGTCGACGAAATCCAAACAAACATAAACGCAATAATTAAGGATATAAATTTATGAAAATTCTTGTAATTAACGGCCCGAACCTTAATATGCTCGGCATCCGTGAACCGTCGGTTTACGGGAACGAAACCTACCAAGACCTTTGCAATTTAATAAATACACATTGTGAAAAAAAGGGAATTGAGGTTAAGATCTTCCAATCCAATCACGAAGGCGAAATCGTTGATGAAATACAAAAGGCATTGAACGTTTTCGAAGGAATCGTAATCAATCCCGCAGCGTATACGCACACAAGCATTGCGATTTTGGATGCGTTAAAGGCGGTGTCGATTCCCACCGTTGAGGTGCATATTTCCGACGTTTCGAAGCGCGAAGACTTCCGTCAAATTTCTTTTGTGCGTCAAGCGTGCGCTAAATCGATAATCGGTCACGGATTCAACGGCTATATCGAAGCGATCGACTTTCTTCTCGGTGAATGAAATGAAAATTAAAATTTACCCCTCTGTTGCTAACGGAAAGGTTGCCGCACCTCCGTCAAAAAGCATCGCGCACCGCGCACTTATCTGCGGTGCACTTTCGGGCGGAAGCGTTGTTAATAACGTAGCATTTTCAAACGACGTAGCCGCCACAATCGATTGCCTTTCGGCGCTCGGTGCATCTTTAAATATCAACGGAAGCTCGCTTAATATCGGCGGATTGAATATTTTCAACCCACAAGAAAACGCAATGCTCGATTGCAACGAAAGCGGAAGCACATTGCGCTTTTTGATTCCGCTTTGTCTTGTTTCGGGCAAAAAAACCACCTTTAAGGGGGCAAAACGACTTTTCGAGCGCCCTCTGTCGGTTTATGAATCTATATGCCAAGAGCAGGGCATCCTTTTCGAAAAGGGCGAAAACGAGCTTACCGTTTGCGGAAGACTTAAAAGCGGAAGCTTCCGAATCCGCGGTGATATTTCAAGCCAGTTTATCAGCGGTCTGCTTTTTGCTTTGCCGCTTCTTGACGGAGTAAGCATTATTGAAATCATCGGTAATTTCGAAAGTGAATCATACGTCGATATTACCTTGGCGGTGCTTTCGGAATTCGGCATAAAAATAACACGCGCAGGCAACCGATTTATAATTCTCGGAAACCAACGTTATAAAAACCGTGAATTTACAGTTGAGGGCGATTGCTCAAACGCGGCGTTTCTTCAAGCGCTTAACGTTATTGGCGGAAGCGTCGAGGTTGGAGGAATCCCTAAAAACACGCTTCAAGGCGACAGAGTGTTTAAAGAAATATTTGAAGCGATGGAAAACGGAGAGCGTGAATTCGACCTTTCGGATTGCCCCGATCTCGCACCTATCCTTTTTGCCGTAGCGGCGGTAAAAGGCGGTGCGACCTTTACGGGTACCGCACGGTTAAAAATCAAGGAATCGGACCGCGGCGCGGCAATGACACAGGAATTGAAAAAATTCGGAATCGATGCCGAGGTTGGCGAAAATTACGTGAAAATCGGTTCGTCTGCAGTAAAACCGCCGTCAGAGCCGCTTTTCGGTCATAACGACCATCGAATCGTAATGGCACTTTCCGTGCTTTGCACTCTTGTCGGCGGTGAAATCGAAGGCGCCGAAGCGGTAGCAAAAAGCTATCCCGATTTCTTCGACGTATTAAAGCAGCTTAATATAGGACTCGATATTTATGAAGATTGATAAATCAAAAAAGTTTTTAATAATCGGACTCGGTCTTTTGGGCGGCAGCTATGCACAAGCCCTTTCCGATCAGGGATATTACGTTACCGCCATCACCAAAGACCAATCATCCATCGACTACGCATTGGAGCATAAATTTATAATAAAGGGCTCGGCTTTTGTTGATGAAGAGCTTATCGCCGAGGCGGATATGATCGTCTTTGCACTTTATCCTCAAGTGTTTGTCGAATGGATAGAAGAATACGGACATCTTATTAAACCCAAAACCGTTGTTACCGACGTAACCGGTGTAAAGGGTTGCATAGTATATAAAATACAATCTCTCCTTCCTGCAGGTGTTGAATTTATCTCTGCACACCCAATGGCAGGCAGAGAAACGTCGGGCGTAGAAAATGCCGACAAAGGAATATTTAAAAACGCAAATTATATTGTCGTTCCGACAGAGAATAATTCTCTCGATACCGTTGAGCTTTGCGGAGATCTCGGAGAAACGCTCGGATTCCGCGAAATATCGGTATTAAGTCCCGAAAAGCACGACAAAATGATTGCTTTCCTATCTCAGCTTACACACTGTATTGCAGTTTCGCTTATGTGCGCCTGCGATGAACCCGAGCTTGAACGGTATACGGGCGATTCCTTCCGTGACTTAACGAGAATTGCGAACATAAACGATTCTATGTGGTCGGAGCTGTTCCTTTCAAACCGCGAAACGCTTCTTGCGGAGATGGATAATTACCGCCAAGCGTTTGACAAGCTTTACGATACGATTAAAAACGGAAACCGCGAAGAAATGCGTGACATGATGCGACTCTCCACGGCTCGCCGCAAAAAATTCAATAAACCGTGTTAATTAGGAGAAAATTATGAACATGCAATTCTTCCGTAAACTGCCCATTCCTCAACAGGTAAAGCAGGATTACCCCGTAACCGCCGAAATGGAGGAAATTAAAAAAGCGCGTGATGCAGAAATACAATCGATTTTTAAGGGCGAATCGGATAAGTTTATTTTAATCATCGGTCCGTGCTCCGCCGACCACCGCGAGCCTGTGCTTGAATATATTTCTCGTCTAAGAAGAGTTCAGGATCAGGTGTCGGATAAAATCCTGATAATTCCTCGTATCTATACAAATAAGCCCCGTACGACCGGCGAAGGATATAAGGGGATGCTTCATCAGCCCGACCCCGACGAAAAGCCCGATATGTACAAGGGCATCGTCGCAATTCGTGAGCTGCATATGAGCGCATTGAAGGATTACGGTTTTACCTGTGCCGACGAAATGCTTTATCCCGAAAACCACCGTTATCTTTCCGACCTTCTTGCTTACGTTGCTGTCGGCGCGCGGTCTGCCGAAAACCAACAGCACCGTCTTACCGCAAGCGGCTTGGACGTTCCTGTTGGTATGAAGAACCCGACAGGCGGTGACCTTACCGTAATGATTAACTCGATCAAGGCGGCTCATGCAAGCCACACGTTCATCTATCGCGGTTGGGAGGTAAAAAGCTCGGGCAATCCCTTTACACACGCAATACTTCGCGGTTACGTGGATTTTTCGGGCAAGAGCGTTTCCAACTATCACTATGAAGATTTAATAAAGCTCAACGAGATTTATAACACCTCGGGCTTGGCAAATCCCTCGGTCATCGTTGATACAAACCATAACAATTCGGGCAAACGCTATCTTGAGCAGATCCGTATAGCGAACGAAGTGGTTTCCAGCCGTAAATACAACAGCGATATTAAGAAGCTCGTAAAGGGTCTTATGATAGAAAGCTATTTGGAAGACGGCTCGCAAAAAATTGAAGAGCACGTTTTTGGAAAATCGATAACCGACCCGTGCTTGGGCTGGGAAAAGACTGAAAAGCTTATTTTTGAATTAGCGGATAAACTTTAAAAAAATAACGCCTTTCTTTGAATTGAATCAAAGAAAGGCGTTTTTAATATTAACGATTTTGTTCTTCTTCCCAACGTGAATAAACTGCATCAATTTCATCATCACTCAGAAATCTCGATTTCATTGTAACTTTGCCGTCTTTTACAACGGAAGTGATTTCGACGCCGAAGTCCATATAGTAGCGCACACGTTTGAAATCAGAGGGCTCTGCAGCATTAACGTAATCGATTAATGCATTTGCCGCAGCACGAGTTAATTCTTCTCGGTCACCGCCGATATGAATACCGGACGTGCTGTATACTGCGAGGTATGTTGCCTCGCCTGCATCAGAGGTCGCTTTTATGATATATTCAAAACCATTCTCTTCGTTTTCGGAGATGCTGTACGGCTCTCCGAATACAGTAAGCATCTTGCCTTCGATAAGTGCCGCGCCTTCACCGACGCAATTGTCCCCAAAATCCATCAAATAAGATGTACCGAGAATTAAAGAATAATCGTTAACGGCTTCAAAAGTAAATTTCATATCAACCTCCGAATTCAAGTCTTCCTCTGATGTAAATTCATCGAGAAAATTGCTAATGCTGTGCTTGGAAAAAATGTCTTGAGGGTCGTAAGAAATGGCGGCACAAGAAGCAAACGTCATAAAAACAAACAGAAGCAATAATGTTATGGCACAAAATCTAAATGCAACCTTCAAAACGTTTCTCCTTTCAACATTCACTTGTTAAAAACAGTATATATTATTGAAAATTAATTGTCAACAATAATCCACGTTCTGTTGCAATTTGCAGTGAGAACGTATATAATAAGCAGGTGAAAGCTTCAATGAACTTAAAAATTTTACTTTATTTTAAAGTGTCCGAAAGGAAAAATGATTATGAAATGCAGCTTTGCAAAAATGTCTACAAAAGGAACCTTCAAGCAGGAATGGCCTTACGGTACAGATCTGTACGGAAGATTTTTATATCTCGAATCGGGTACTGAAAGGGTAGTGATCGGCGCATTCGATTTTAATGCAACCTTCCCCCGTGAGGCAGACCGTTGGAGAAAAGAGGTTTCAAAACGCACCGGTATCCCCGAAAAGTCAATTTGGTATCACGAAATTCAGGTCCATGCCGCGCCTGCATACGAGCAGATCGCGGGCGAAGCGATGGATACATTAATCGATAAATCGGTTGAAACGATAAATGAAATGATTAAGAATGCTCAAGAGTGCGACGTTTATGGCGCAGAAATAGATATGGGCACTGATTATTCATTCAACCGCGAGCAATATATCGAAGGACTCGGCGGCGTTACAGTTTGGCGCGGTATGATGTTTGACGAAAACGGAAAGCCCTATACCCAAGACCCCAACATAATGCTCCTCCGCGGATATAAGCCGGACCTTCCTGCGTTTGACAAGCCGATATATTTCGATAATAACGTCGACCAAATGGCTTATATGTTTATGTTCAAAAATAAACAGGGCGAAACTATCGGTACCGTTACGCGCTTTGCGGCACACCCCGACGTCGGCGTTCTTTTCGAGCATAGCGAAAACCCCGACAGACTGACGGAATATCACTACGATTATGACTGGACGGGATACCTTGCCGACGATATGGCGGAAATTTACGGCGGTATCGGAATGTATATAAACGGACCTTGCGCAGACCTCGCTACCAAAAAGGACTGTTCGCCGGGACACGGTACCTATGAAGCCTCTGCAAAGGAATGTATCCGTCTTGCAAAATCAATCGGCTCAAAAATCCGTGAGGTTTTCGATAAGAATGCCGTTTTGCTTGATAAAGACGATGTTTTTAAAACCGAAACCTTTGAAATCGTAATGCCGATGAAGGAAGACATTCCCGATAATTATGCGGATATGCAAAAATGCCGCGAAAGACATATTGAGCTTCAAAGGGAATTCGAACGCGCCGTTGAAGAAAAGCATTCACCTTACGAGGTCAAGCTGATTATCGATGACGTTTGGCGTTCGGCACATATACTCCATATGTGCCGCGGCGAGCAGTTTGGCTTTACCGCCGAGCAGCTTAAAACTCACGAGGTTACCGTATACGTTCCCGCGCTTCGCTTTTGCGGTTATCTTTTCGTCGGAGTACCGGGCGAAAGTCTTGTTGATATGACACTATGGATGCGCTCGCGCTTTACGGGCACGAAAACTATTCCGATCGATCAATGCGGCGGCTATTATAACTACGTCGCAACTCCGCGTTCAATGTCGCTCGGAGGATATACTTATTGGTCAAGCTGGATAAGCCGCGATGCGATACCCAAATTCCGCAAAGACCTTTCTCCGAAATTAGACGAATTTTTAAAAGACTGAATAAGTTAAAAACAGGATAAAGCGATTTTATCCTGTTTTTTGTAAAATGGCGAACTGTTTGTTATTTCTCGCAACTAAAAGGGTGAAATGGTATTGAAAGGAGGTGCCTCTTTGAAGAACAGTGCGCTCGAAAAGGAATATGAGGAATATTTGAACTATCTTTACGACCTTGCGTCTTATAAATACTCCGATTGCAACGATATTGATTCGATAATTCAGGAAACGCTTATTACATTGATCGTTAAGCAAAAACAAGGGGAAATCATAGAGCATAAAAAGGGATTTCTTACAGCAGTGCTTAAAAATAAATACAACGAATGGCTTCGCAAAAAATACAGAAACAACATCATTTCTTTTGAATCCGTTGAAATGGTAAAATTTGACGAAGCAATCGTAAATATCGAAGAAGCGGAAAGTATCTGCGAAGAATATGCTTCTGTGCGTCGTGAGATAGGACGTCTTATAAGCATATACCGTGAGGTAACAGTCGGATATTACGTAAAAGGTTACAGTATTGAACGTATTTCTTCCGACCTGGGAATTTCGGTCGGAACGGTAAAATCGCGTCTTTCGAGTGCAAGGAAGCAGATCAAAGAGGGTATCGCTAAAATGGAAAAATATTCCGAAATAAGTTATTTGCCAAAATCTCTTTCGGTTGCGATATGGGGAAGTGCAGGTTTCTCGGGTGAGCCGTTTTCGATGTTGGGAACAAAAATCGAACAAAACATTCTGATACTTGCATATCAAGCGCCTTTGTCCGTAAAATCGATAGCCGAAACAATGGGAATACCGTGTGCATATATCGAACCGCTTATTGATAGAATGGTAAACGGAGAGCTTATGGGAAGAACGGCAAACGGTCTTGTTTATTCCCGTTGCTTTATCGTAAATTACGAGGATTCTTTTGGAGATATCGAAGCGCAGGAGACGTTTGCGGCAAAACACGCAAAGCTTGTTTGGGAGACCGCAAAAAAGCATTTTTTAAAGCTTTTTGAACATACGGAATTTCAATCTATGTCGGAAAAGCAAAAAGCAACGCTTTGCCTTTTCGGTCTGGATATGGCACTTTCTCAGCTCTCGACGGCGTGCAACGATAAAAGCGAATGGCCGTCAAATCCGCCCGAGCGTCCAAACGGAGGAAGATGGTTTGCCTATTGTACCTCTTATGAACACGGATGTATACGCAATAATAAATATGAAGGATCGGGCCCGGTAAACGTTCCATATCGTTCCGAAGCATCGGACAGCTGTACACTTTTCGATAAGCAATCGTTTTTCGGAGACGCTCATTGGGCATACGGCACGTTTAAATATAAATGCAGTTTGCAAACGATAGGACGTTTTTATGCCTCGCTCATTCCCGATTGCAACGTTGAGCCCGATGACTCACGGATATATGAGCTTGTTCCCGATTTTGAAAATCTTAACGTTATTAAGCGTGACGAAAGCGGAAAAGCTGTTTTGGATATACCGTACCTTAGCGAAGAAACTGCGCAAACGCTTTTTTATCCTGCAACAACTTTGATATTCAAAGAGCTTACAGAGATATTTGGTGACACCCTTAAAGCTCTCGTTAAAAACAAACGCCGCAGGGTACCAAAGCACGTAGATGGGTATAAGCATTGTGAAACACAATGGCTTCTTCGGGCGTATCCTCTCGCTCAGCTTGAAGCAATTGTTAATCAGGGTCTTTTGCCGTACCGAGTAGAGGTCGGAAAAACTCCGATAATCTTTCTGACGTACAGAAAGAGGGTGTGAGTATGTTTTTGCTTTGGTTACTTGTCTTTGTTGCTGTTGCCGTTTCAATACCGTTTGCACGTTTTTTTATCAAACGTTGCATTTTATACATAAAGCTTGTGCGGTTATGCAAAAGACGCGGTTATGAGCTTAAAGCAACACATCGTTTTTGGTTTTTAGGTAATCGGAATCGCAAAAGCCTCGATCTGTACATTAAAACAGCAACCACGGTATTTTCGATAAAGCTGTTTGGATGCATACGGAAAAATACAAAAATAATCGTAAAGGAAAACGGCGATTACTTCATAAGAAAATATTATGCGTTTTTATCGTCAAAGTCCCAAGCGATACTGTTTTCGGACAGTGTTGCCAAACCGTTCAATAAATATAGCTTTGAAATTAATGATAACTCGAAACCCGTAAGAAATATTATTCTTCAGCATCCTGCGGCAATTGAAATGCGCAGTCAGCCGCAACACGGGAGCGAAATTATTCTTGATAACGGAGATGTTTTGTACGGTGCGGAAATTTATTCTTCAAATGCATTCATAAAATTGCTCTAAAAAAAGAAGTTGTTCGACTTCTTTTTTTATTTTTCGCTTATTAATAAAAATTCTCAATAATTTTTTCAAAACCCCTTTACAAATTAAAAATTTATGTTATAATTGTGACAACAAAACAATAAAGGTATGATGATATGAAAATTACTAATGACATTAAATACGTCGGTGTAAACGATCACGATGTCGATCTTTTTGAAGGTCAATATGACGTGCCTAACGGTATGGCGTATAACTCTTACGTTATTGTTGATGAAAAAATCGCGGTAATGGATACGGTTGACGCTCGATACGGACATGAATGGCTTGATAATATCCAAAACGTTCTTGGCGGAAGAAAACCCGATTATCTCGTTGTTCAGCATATGGAGCCCGACCATTCGGCGAACATCAATAATTTTGTAAAAGCATATCCCGAAATAAAGATCGTTTCATCCGCAAAAGCGTTTGCAATGATGAAAAACTTTTTCGGAACCGATTTTGCAGACCGTCAAATCGTTGTCGGAGAGGGAAGTAAGCTTTCTCTCGGCAAGCACGAGCTTACCTTCGTAACCGCACCTATGGTGCATTGGCCCGAAGTTATCGTTACCTACGACAGTACCGATAAGGTGTTGTTCTCTGCAGACGGATTCGGCAAATTCGGCGCATTGGACGTCGATGAGGATTGGGCGTGCGAAGCAAGACGCTATTACATTGGTATCGTAGGAAAATACGGCGCGCAGGTTCAAGCACTTTTAAAGAAGGCAAGCGGTCTTGATATCCAAATTATTTGCCCTCTCCACGGACCTGTTCTTAATGAAAACCTCGGTTATTATCTTAACCTTTATAACACTTGGTCGAGCTATTCGGTCGAAACCGAAGGCGTTGTTATTGCATATACCTCGGTATACGGCAACACCAAAAAAGCGGTTCTTCAGCTTGCCGAAAAATTAAAGGCAAACGGTTGTCCCAAGGTGGTCGTCAACGACCTTGCAAGATGCGATATGGCTGAAGCGGTCGAGGATGCATTCCGTTACGGAAAGCTCGTTCTTGCAACTACGACCTATAACGCAGGAATTTTCCCGTTTATGCGTGAGTTTATCGACCATTTGACCGAACGTAATTTCCAAAACAGAACCGTCGCTTTCATCGAAAACGGAAGCTGGGCACCTCTTGCAACCAAGGTTATGAAGGAAATGCTCGCAAACAGCAAAAACCTCCATTATACCGAAAATACCGTAAGAATTATGTCTGCGCTTAACGAAGAAAGCTCTGCTCAGCTTGATGCTCTTGCAAAGGAATTGAGTCAGGAATATCTTGCACAGCAGGACGCTACCGCAAACAAAAACGACCTTACCGCGCTTTTCAATATCGGCTACGGTCTTTACGTTGTGACAAGCAACGACGGCAAAAAGGATAACGGACTTATCGTAAATACCGTTTCTCAGGTAACCAACACCCCCAACAGAATAGCGGTAACGATTAATAAGGATAATTATTCCCACCACGTAATCAAGCAAACGGGAATAATGAACGTAAACTGCCTTTCGGTTGAAGCGCCCTTTAAGGTTTTTGAAACCTTCGGCTTCCAAAGCGGACGAAACGTCGATAAATTTGCCGATTGCAAGCCCCTCCGTTCCGATAACGGACTTGTATTCTTGCCTAAGTACATCAACTCGTTTATGTCGCTTAAGGTAGAGCAATATGTCGATCTCGATACTCACGGTATGTTTATCTGCTCGGTTACCGAATCGCGTGTTATCACCAATTCCGAAACGATGACCTATACCTACTATCAAGCAAACGTCAAGCCGAAGCCCAACACCGATGGCAAAAAAGGACACGTCTGCAAGATATGCGGATATGTTTATGAGGGAGATCCGTTGCCCGAAGACTTTATCTGCCCTCTCTGCAAACACCCTGCGAGTGATTTTGAACCAATCGAATAAATACTGTAATATATAATTTTGAACTAACTATCAAGGAGAAAGAACAATGAAAGAAGCTAAATTTTATGTATGTGAAACCTGCGGAAATCTCGTAGGAATGATTAACGAATCCGGCGTGAATATGATGTGCTGCGGTAAAAAGATGACTCAAATCGTTCCCGGCACCGTTGAAGCAAGCAAGGAAAAGCACATTCCCGTTGCTACCATTGAAGGCGATACCGTTAAGGTTAACGTTGGCTCTGTCGATCACCCCATGACCGAAGAGCATCTCATCGAATGGGTATATCTCCAAACCTGCCGCGGCGGTCAGAGAAAATGCCTTAAAGCAGGCGATGCACCCACAGTAACCTTTGCACTTTGTGATGAAAAGCCTGTTGCTGTTTATGCTTATTGCAATCTCCACGGCTTGTGGAAGGTTGAGCTTTAATAAAATCTGTTTAATAGAAAAGGAAAATCTGTTATGAAATACGTATGTGAAGTTTGCGGCTGGGAATACGATGAGGAACTCGGCGCTCCCGAATACGGCATCGAGCCCGGAACCAAGTTTGAAGATCTCCCCGAAGATTTTGAATGCCCTCTTTGCGGTGTTGGCAAGGACAATTTCGGCAAGGCCGAATAAAGAAAGCGAGTAAGTAAAATGAAAGAAAATTATACCGTTTGTAACTGTATGAAGGTAAGCTTCGGTGATATCGAGGATGCGCTTCATAACCTTAATTCTTTTTCCGACGTGCTTGAAGCTTTCAATGGTGTACAGATGGCAACCAAATGTTCTACCGGTTGCGGCGGCTGTCATCAAAAGGTGTTGGACATCATCTCCGAGCTTATGATGGCACCCCCTGCAGAAAAAGCATAAAATATAAAAGGGTAGGGTTTTGCCCTACCCTTAATTCTATAAAAAGGTAAATGATTATGGAAATGGTACTTCTCACTGCGCTTGGCGTAGGCGGTGCAACGATATTCGGCTCGTGCATAGGTTTTATGTTCAAAAAGCTTTCGCACAAATTTTCAGATATCGTGCTTTCGTTCGCCGCAGGCGTAATGCTTGCCGCCGCAGTGCTTGGGTTGATTTTGCCCTCGCTTGAATACGGCGGTAAATTCGGACTGTTAATAACAATTTCGGGTGTTTTTGTCGGCGCCGTTTGTCTTAACCTTATCGACAAGCTCGTACCTCACCTTCATCAGTTTGTCGGCGGCGACAAGGAACACCAAAACAGCAATCTCAATAAGGTTCTGCTGTTCGTTGCGGCGATCGCTATACACAATTTGCCCGAGGGCATTGCCGCAGGCGTTGGATTCGGCTCGGGTGATAACACCCAAGCGTTGATAATCGCCGGTGGTATCGCGTTGCAGAATATTCCCGAAGGTATGGTAATTATAGGCCCTATGCTCGCTGCGGGAATATCACCGAAAAGAACCTTTGTCTGTGCAATGATAACGGGGCTTGTTGAGGTGGTCGGTACGCTTATAGGCTATTTTGCGGTAAGCATCGCATCTGTCATACTTCCGTTTGCCTTGGCATTTGCAGGCGGTACGATGCTTTACGTCATCAGCGACGAAATGATTCCCGAAACCCACGCCCACGGTAACGAAAGAGGAGCAACCTATGCACTTCTTGTCGGATTTTGTCTTATGCTGGCGGTCGACGTCTTATTGTAAATAAAAAACTCTGTTCCTTTGCGGAACAGAGTTTTTTATTTAATCAAGCGCGTTTATAAAGTCAGCGTTTGCATCATTTGCGACTTCATAGCTGAACAGCTCGCTTTTTTCGGTACCGTTAATAACGATTTCGGTTACAGCAACGCTTGTATTGTCGGGGTCGGACTTTTGAACACCCAGCACGCAATCGTCACTGATCCCATTGACCTTTTTAAGATTGTTGCATCCGTCGAACGAGCCGTAGCCTATCTTTTTAACTGTCGAGGGAATCGTAATTTCTGTGATTCTGTCGCCAACGTGATAAAGAGATTTAAAAGACTCTCTTGCCCAAATGCCTTTGTCCTCTTTTTCACCCGCAAGGCTATCAAGGAATTTTACTGTATCGTTATAGCAATCCTCCTCGCTATACGCGTAAACGTCAAGAATGATCGCAAGACGGTCCTTTTCGTTGAAACTTATAAACGGTTCAAGCTCATAATAGCCTACTCCGTTTTCGCTTATCTTTTCACCGTAAAACGCTTTGAATATCTTGGCATCGCGCTCGCGGTTCTGACCGACTGTAAACCCATGCTTTTCGGTCTTCGTAACGTCGTTCGCTTGCTTGATTTTGTCTACGATCGCGTTCATGCTCTCAAAGGTAAGATAAATCGGGACGTTTTGAATCGTGTCGGAGCTGTTAAGTCCGCAAAAGTTTTTGATTTCTACAACGGTATCACCGTTGGGGGCTTTTTCGGGGATAACAAGGTGAATGTCACCGCTATAGTCTTTATCAACTCTTATTTCCTTAACATAGCAGGTGCCGTCGCCGTTACTGCCGAATACGAAATTATACGGATTTTCGCCGAACGTTTCGGTCTTAATATCCTTCCATTCGGGGTTAGTTGCGTCTGCACCGCAGGCAACGAGTGTTGCAACGCAAAGAACGATGCAAAGTATATTGACTATAAATCTCGGACGCTTCCAATAAAGCGCGTGCTTGATACGTCTTTTTGCATTACCTTTGCTTTCGCTGAAAGCGATAGGGCTCGGGGCAGGAAGACGTTTGTCGGTCGCGAAAGAAAGTAAAGCTCTCGCATAATTTTTTTTCATAAGCTCATCTCCTTTAAGCTTAAGCACTCTTTCGTCACAGCTCATTTCCATATCAAGACACATCAATCGGAATGCAAGCCAGCAAAGCGGATTGAACCAATGTACGGAAAGAATCAAAAACGCTATAGGCTTTACGATATGATCGCCTCGCTTGATATGGCATCTTTCATGGGCAATGATCTGCTCAAAGGTGCTTTTGTCGATCCCATAGGGAATATATATTTTCGGACAGATAAAACCGAGCGCAAAGGGCGAGCCAACCTTTTCGGACATAAAAACGTTATCCTCAAATCTGACTGCATTTGCCATCTGACGTTTTACCTTAAAATAGGATATAACGGTGTACAACAATGCAACCGCCATACCTAAAAACCAAATTATCATTATAACGGTATTGATAAGCGCAATAATGTCGAATTTTTCTGCAAATTCAACGCTTGCGCCGCCATTAATAACGAAATTCGGGTCATCGACGGGAAATATTGGCCGCGTTTCGTGCGAAGCATCGACAATAATATCACCGCCGACGTTGGGCAAGGTTGGGGAATCTATCCTGCCGAACCCGAAAATGCTTACGATGGATTTAAAGCTGATCGGGCAAACAAGACGGAATCCGACAACTGTCCAAAGAAGATAGGAAAAGCGTTTGGGCGCTTTGAAAAGAATCGCTCTTACAAGGATAACCGCGAGTATAACGATACCTGAGTTTATACTCATATCAAGAACGGTGTTAAACAAACCGACCATCTCAATACTCCTTGTATTCGTCGATCAACCTTTTAAGCTCGTCTGCTTCTTTCTCGGAAATTTTTTTGCCGTCAAGAAACGAAACCAAAAATTTCGGCAACGATCCCTCAAAGGTGTGTTCAACGAAATGCTCGCTCGCAAAGGATTGAACCTTTTCGCGGGGGATAAGCGCGGAAACGATAGTATTTTCGTTTTTTGCAAATCCTTTTTCGCAAAGCTTTTTAAGCGTTGTGTAGGTTGTGGGCTTTTTCCATCCGAGCCTATCGTTGCAAAGCTCAACAAGCTTGCCGGAGGGCAGGGGTTCGTTATCCCAAATAACCGACATAAAACGGTAATCGCTTTCGCAAAGCTTCATGTTTTCCATAAAAGACACCTCGTCATATAATTTTTGTGCGCACACGGGTTTGCAACAACCAACCAACCGGCCGTGTATGGTTTGCAGTTACCAACCTCTGGTGTTAGTTTATAACAACCAACCAAATTTGTCAACCCCTTTTTAAAAAATAATTTAAAAAATTTTGTTGTATATAAAGTTACGTATAAACAAATATTGACAAAGTGCTCTTTAGT
>JAZRTE010000070.1:0-24426 GCA_045651785.1 Eubacteriales bacterium
GGGGAGTCCGCCCTTGCAAAGCTCGCTTAAAATATGTTCGGTTTCATTAATATCGTTGATAACAACAACGGGAATAAATTTAAAATCGTTGATCATTTTAAACCTCGTTATCTTTTTCGATTGCTTCGAATAAGCCGGTTAAATAGGTTGCGCCCATAGCCCTGTCAAACAGTCCGTAACCGGGCTTTGCATCTTCGCCCCAAACGTTTCTTCCGTGGTCAGGACGAACATAACCGGTGAAGCCGTTTTTAACAAGCGCTTTAATAATTTCGTAAGTATCGATATTACCGCTTGCGGTTTGATGTCCGTTTTCATAGAAATCTGTTTCGTTGATATATTTCAACTGACGTAGGTGCGCAAAATAAATACGTTTTGCAAATTTAGCAGAAATATTTACAAGGTCATTAAAACGTCCTGCGCCGAGAGAGCCTGTGCAGAAGGTGAGTCCGTTATGGGGATTAGGAACTGCATTAATAAGGTTTTCAAGATCCTTTTCGGTGGATACTGTACGCGGAAGTCCGAAAACGTGCCAAGGCGGATCATCCGGATGTATTGCAACATTGATACCTGTTACGTCGCATGCGGGCATAATGCCGTTAAGAAAATAAACAAGATTATCGAAAAGCTGTTCTCTCGTCACATTTTTATATTTATCCAAAAGCTCGCTTAGTTCTTCGGGAGAATAGCTTTCGTCCCAACCGGGAAGATGAAGATTTCTCGGGTCTAATTTCACAAAATCGTCTTCGCTGTAGGATAAAGAATTTGCGCCGTCTTTGTGTTGAAAATAAAGATTAGTGCGCAACCAGTCAAACACCGGCATAAAGTTGTAGCATACGCATTTAACACCAACCTTGCCGCAGTTAAGGATATTTTGCTTGTAAACCTCAATGTAATGATCTCTTGTGGGAAGACCGAGCTTTATATCCTCGTGTACAGGAATGCTTTCAATAACTTCCATTTCAAGACCTGCTTCGTCACAAAGGGCTTTTTGCTTTTGAAGCGATTCCAAAGGCCATACTTCGCCAACGGGTACATCATAAACTGCAGTGACAACACCCGTCATTCCGTGAATCTGTTTTATGTACGGAAGAGGAATGCAATCTTTTTCTCCGTACCATCTGAATGTCATTTTCATATTTCCGCCTCCTTTTGATTATTTTATCATAAAAAAATCCATTTGTGAATATCTTTTTCAAGAAAATTATTGTTTTTATATTGTTGACATCGCAGATACTCTTTGTTATAATTTTAATAAGAATAATTAAGGAGTTTTAAATATGAAACGTTCTGAAATTAATAAGATTTTGCTTGAAAATATTGAATTTATTGATAAAATGAATTTTAAGCTTCCCAAGTTTGCTTATTTTACTCCCGAAGAATGGAAAGAAAAAGGGCATGAATACGATGAAATTCGTGAAAATATGCTTGGTTGGGATGTTACCGATTACGGTCACGGCGATTTTAGGAATATCGGATTGTTCTTGTTTACTATACGTAACGGCAATATCAATAAGCCTTGGAAAAGCTATGCGGAAAAGCTTTTGATTTCAGACGAAGATCAATATTCGCCAATGCATTTCCACCACAATAAGATGGAGGATATTATTAACCGCGGCGGCGGCAATCTTATTGTAGAGGTTTACAATTCGACCGAAGACGATAAGCTTGCGGATACCGACGTTACCGTCTATATCGACGGACATACCGAAATAGTTCCCGCGGGCACAAAGATTCGTTTGACACCCGGCGAAAGCATCACACTCCCTCAA
Source organism: Eubacteriales bacterium (assembly GCA_045651785.1). Lineage (GTDB taxonomy): Bacteria > Bacillota > Clostridia > Oscillospirales > CAG-382 > Coliplasma. The sequence goes on from JAZRTE010000070.1 coordinate 1,770, forward strand.
AGACAGTATCATGCTTTTTGGGCTGAAAAAGGCTTTGGTAAGGTTCTTATAGGCGAAGTATCGATGGTTAATGACGATAATATTGATAACCGCTTTTATGAAACTCAGGGTCGCTTCCCGACAATTGAAGAGGACGAAGAACCCATTTATTTACTTTGCAACGAATATCCTGATGCGAAATAATATTTCTAAGGCCGCGTAATTAGCGCGGCCTTTTTTAACTCATTTGCCTTCTCATTTTCTCCAAAGCGCTTTTTTCAAGACGGCTGACCTGTGCTTGAGATATACCGATCTCTTTTGAAATTTCCGTTTGTGTTTTACCGGAATAAAAACGCATCAGAAGTATTTGCCGTTCTTTATTGGCTAAATGGGAAATTGCATTTTTAATTGCAATGTTGTCCGTCCAGCTTTCATCGTTTTCGTTCTCATCCTTGATTTGGTCAAAGATGTAAAGCGTATCACCATTGTCATTGTAAACAGGGTCATATAATGATACCGGATCAAGAATTGCATCAAGCGCCTTGGAAACAGCTTTCGGATCTTCATTTAATTCTTTTGCAATATCTTCTACCGTAGGTTCTGTTGACATTTTAGTAGACAGAATCTCTTTTGCTTTCAGTGCGCGATAAGCGATATCACGCAATGATCGCGGCACTCTTATTGAATTATAGTCGCGCAAATGCCTTCTCAGCTCGCCTATTATCATCGGAACGGCATAAGTCGAGAATTTGACGTCAAGCGAGGGGTCGAAATTATCAATTGCTTTTATCAGCCCTATGCAGCCGACCTGAAATAAATCGTCGGGGTTTTCGTTTCTGCTCTTAAAGCCTTGAATAACACTTAATACCAATCTTAAATTACCGTTAATGAGTTCTTCGCGAGCTTTCTTATTTCCTGCTTTGAGCTTAAGAAGAAGCTCTCTTTTTTCGTCCTCTGAAAGTACTGTTAACTTTGAAGTATTAACACCGCATATCTCAACCTTGTTGAACATAAATGACCTCCGTTTGGTTTCACTAAAAGTGTGCCCAAAACAGAGGTCATAAATACTTTATGAGATTAATGAAATTTGTAAACAAATATTATTTGATCGTAATAGTTTCGATTTCTACGGTTTCCGGCTTCTTTTCGGTCTTATCGCGAAGCGAGAGGAGAAAGATAGCAGCGCCGACTGCCGCAAAACAGATACTGATTATGAGCATTTTCCAAAAGATGCCGGAATAATTAGAATCGGCAAATTTATCGGCTATATCAGTGGGTATGGTGTTACGAAGATGCACAAGCCAAAAATGCTTGTTGGACAATGCCGATATTGAAAAACCTTCTTTTGCAATGAATTCAAATACAATACCGATATACTGACCTATCGCAGAGAACAGAAGGGCGTTGACGGTTACGGTCACATAGGCACAAACAGATGCTTTTTTGCGGAACATAACGTATCCGAAATAAGCAAGCATTGACGTGATGAAACCGGCAACACAGAAGATGTAACGTATCTCATTAAGACCGGTTTCGCTCATAGCGGGTGAAAGCCAATAGTAAAGAATAAAATAGATAAATGCGCCGAGAAGAGCAAACAGGGAAGAGAATAAAATAGCTTTTGCTGTAGAACCGCTTTTTTCATCTTCTTCGTTCTCGGAGATACGGTTTGCTACTTCTTCAACGGTTTCCAACGCACAATGCTCGCACATTAAGTGGTTTTCCTTGCCGTCGGTAACCTTTTTAGGCTTTCTTGAACCAAATTTGTTACCGCATTTTGAGCAATATTCAACTCCTCTGATATCGTTGTCTTTAAGGAGCGTAATGCATCTGTCGATAAGCTTCAGAAACACAGCAATATTGCCGCTGCATGTAACTCTCATACCGTCTTCGTCAATAGAATAATCACTAACGGAATATTCTTCTAAATCTGAAGAAAAGCTTTCGGACATATCATATTTTCTCAAATCATTTTCTTCGCTGTCTAAAAAACGAAAGTTGAAATAAGCAATTTTTTTGCCCGAATCTTCATAAACGGTTACGAGATAATCGCCATATACTGCATATGCGTGGTTTTTTTCGGAGCTCGAAGCCTCGACGTAAGTAAAACCGATATCTTCAACGGCTTTTGCCAAGTTTTTTGTAATCATATTTAACTCCTGTATGAAATTATACACATTTTTGATATAATAACACATTAGGGAGAAAAGTATGTTAACAAAGTGTTAACAAATGCTATCTCAGCAACATATCTATCATTGAATTTACAACAAATCCCAATACAAAAGAATATGTTTCCTGTTTATGTTTCTCGATAAGCTTTAATAAGCATTTCGAAAATATCACTGTGCCTACAGAAACACTCAAAAATAATAAAATCAAATATATAAGATCGAAACTTTGTATTGCAGATAAAGTTCTATCGTACAAACCGAAAAATAGCAGCATATAAGAAAAGCTGATTCCGGGGAGGACAAGAGAAATTGCAAGCGGAAAGCCGATAAATATTAAATACAGCGGGTTTTCACGGTCAATAAACAGACGTGTCTGTGTTGTCATTAACGAAATTAAAAATGACAGTAAGATTCCAAAAATGAATGCTAGGATTTTGGATGCCTTAAAATCAAAATTGATACTGTTTTTCGCAAATAAAAATGTACTGATCAATGCAATAGATAAATATGTGAATTTTGACGTTAACGGAAATTCTTCGCTGAAGAACTTTAATGGCTGGGATATGAGAATAATTGAAAATACAGCTCCGGCAACTATTGGTAAAAGTGTTAAGAAAGAGCTTTTAAATCGTGTAAATAAGTTAGCAACCGATTCTATGATTAGCTCAAAAGCGTTTGTTAAAACAGCAACCGTGCCACCGCTTATGCCGGGTACGATAGCACCTGCGCCGATCAAGATACCCTTGAAAATAAGTATGAAATAAATTTTGCGATTTATCATTTTGGTAGATTTCTTTCATTTAGAGAAATATTATGGTAAAGTATTGACAAAAGAGCAAATAATTTGTATTATTAATACTATGTATTATATAATACATCATTTTATAATATTCGGAGAAATAGAATTGAACAAACTTGAACGCGGCGCATTGGTGCGTCTCAAAAACATATCTGTTAAGTTTGATGAAGATCAAATACTTGACAATTTGAGTCTTGATATCAATGAAAAGGAGTTTGTCACTCTTTTGGGTCCTTCCGGTTGCGGAAAAACCACCACACTGCGTATTTTAGGTGGTTTTGTAAAGCCGGATAGCGGCGAGGTCTTGTTTGAAGGCGAAAAAATCAATGACGTTCCTCCTTATCAACGTCAGATCAATACCATTTTCCAAAAATATGCGCTTTTTCCTCACCTTAATGTGTTTGAAAATGTCGCATTTGGTCTGCGTGTGCAAAAAAAAGACGAAATTGAAATTAAAAACACTGTTAATGAAATGCTCGAGCTTGTTAACCTTAAAGGCTTTGGCAAACGTGATATAAACTCGTTGAGTGGAGGTCAGCAGCAACGAGTTTCTATAGCACGCGCATTAGCTGTAAAGCCTAGAGTTCTTTTGCTCGACGAACCGCTCGGTGCACTTGACCTTAAGCTCCGCAAAGATATGCAGGTCGAACTTAAAAACATTCAGCAACGACTTGGTATTACCTTTGTTTACGTTACTCACGATCAAGAAGAAGCTCTTTCTATGTCGGATGTAGTCGTAGTAATGGACAACGGAAAAATTCAACAGATCGGCTCTCCTCTTGATATATACAACGAGCCAGAAAATGCATTTGTTGCTGACTTTATCGGTGAGAGCAACATCATTGATGGTGTGATGCTTGAAGACTTTAAAGCCTCCTTTGCGGGTAAAACATTCGATTGTTTGGATAAGGGCTTTGACAAAAACGAGCCCGTTGACGTAGTTATCAGACCCGAAGACGTAGACGTTGTTCCCGTTGAAAAGGGAATGCTTTCGGGCGAGGTTACAAGCGTTACCTTCAAAGGCGTTCATTTTGAAATAATTGTCGATATTAACGGCTTTAAGTGGATGATCCAAACGACCGATTATGAGCCTGTCGGTGCTAATATCGGACTTTATATCGAACCCGATGCTATTCACATTATGAAGAAAAGTGAATATTCCGGCGTGTTCGGAGATTACAGCTCATACAGTGATGAGCTGGAAAAGCTCTCGGAAAATTTTGAGGAAGAAAATGAATAAGCGAGAGTCGCTACTACAAAGGTTTGTCGCAGCACCCTATACCGTCTGGTCGGTGCTTTTCATAGTCATTCCTTTGGTTATGGTAGTATATTATACATTTACAGACGGAGACGGTTCTTTTACTCTTCAAAACATTCAAAAATTAGCCGAAATGGAATATTTATCTATATTCGCGCGTTCGGTTGCTTATGCATTTCTTGCAACGGTTGTATGCCTTTTGATTGCCTTTCCTTTGGCTTACTTTATCTCCCAGTCCAAGCCGAGAACGCAAAAGCTTGCAATTATGCTCATTATGTTACCTATGTGGACAAATTTGGTTATCAGAACCTATTCCTTGGGTAATTTAATCGAGGATACCGGCGTTATTAATACTGCGCTTGGTATGTTGGAAGAGCCTATTCATATGATCAATACACCGTTTGCGGTTATTCTGGGTATGGTTTATAATTATCTGCCCTTTATGGTTTTGCCCATTTATACTGTAATTTCCAAGCTTGATAAGCACGTTATCGAAGCTGCTCAGGATCTTGGTTGTAACAAATTCAAAGTGATCTTAAAGGTAATTTTACCGCTTTCAAAGAGCGGCATAGTTTCGGGTATCACTATGGTATTTGTTCCTGCAATCAGTACTTTCTACATTTCTAAAAAGTTGGGCGGCACCGATAACCGTCTTATCGGAGAGGTTATTGAAGACTCTTTCTTAAACAGCGAAAACTGGAACTTTGGCAGTGCAATTTCGTTCATTTTGATGATTATCATAATGCTTTCGATTGCAGTTATCAATAAGTTTTCCGACGATGAAGAAGACGGAGGTATGATACTTTGAAGACCTTGTCTAAAATCTATACAATTATCATATTTCTCCTTTTGTATGCGCCCGTTGTTGTTATGATCGTATTTTCCTTTAACTCAAGCAACAGCTTAAGCGAATTCACGGGATTTTCTTTCAGATTCTATCAGGAAGCTTTTAATAATTCGAAGGTTATTGATGCTTTCAAGAATACACTGATCCTTGCTGTGGCAACAGCTGCGATCTCCGGCGTGTTGGGAACTGCTGCGGCAGTCGGAATCAGTCGTATGAGAAGCAAGTATCTGAGAAAAAGTCTTCTTTCGGTAACTAATATCCCTATGATGAACCCCGATATTGTAACCGGTGTCTCGATGATGCTTTTGTTTGTGTTCACAGGTGCGCTTATCGGCATGCAATCGTCGCTCAATTTCTGGACGATGCTAATTGCTCATATTACGTTCAGCTTGCCCTACGTTATACTTTCGATTTTGCCTAAGATAAAGCAAATGGACAGACATTTGCCCGAAGCGGCGATGGATCTCGGATGTACTCCTTTGATGTCATTTTTTAAGGTCGAGCTGCCGTGCATACTTCCCGGTGTAATATCGGGTATGCTAATGGCATTTACCTTGTCATTAGATGACTTTGTCATCAGTTATTTTGTTAAGGGTACAGGCTTTGAAACCCTGCCCATTTATATTTACTCTGCAGTTAAAAAGGGTGTACGGCCCACTTTGTATGCCGCTAACACCGTAATTATTGTTGCAGTATTGGTAATGCTTGTTCTTATTAACTTTGTTGGAAAGGATAAGAACGTACGACCTAAACAAAAATAAATTAAGGGGATAAAGAGTTGAAAAGATTTCTTTCCTTTGTGTTTGTTGCGCTTCTTTCGTTAGCGTCGTTTTCAGGATGTGCCGAAGCTTATGAATACATCGATATTGAATATGATGAAAACACCTTAAAATTCGATTATTCAAGGTTTGAGGGTGTCGAATTGAGTGTATATAACTGGGGCTATTATATTTCTGACGGCTCCGACGGCTCGATAGACGTAAATGAAGAGTTTGAAAAGCTTACGGGCATAAAGGTAGTTTATGACAATTATGATTCAAACGAAAGCCTTTATGCAAAGCTTTCCGGCGGCGGTGTTGATTATGATGTGATTATTCCGTCAGATTATATGATCGGGCGCCTGATTGAAGAGGATATGCTGGCTGAATTGGATTTTTCCAACATCCCAAATTATGCGTATATCGATGAGAAATATAAAAATACCGAATACGATCCTTTGAATAAGTTCAGCGTTCCGTATAACGTCGGTATGGTCGGAGTTATCTATAATTCTGAAGCAATTGAAGGCGAGCCTGACAGCTGGTCTTTAATGTGGGATGAAAAGTATAAGGGTAAAATACTCAACTTCAACAATTCTCGCGATGCTTTTGCAACTGCACAGTTTTATAAAGGGCTTGATATAAACAGCTCCGATAAGGAAGAATGGGATCAAGCATACAAGCTTCTCGCCGAACAAAAAGAAATCCTTCAAAGCTACGTAATGGATGAGGTCTTCAACAAAATGGAAAGCGGCGAAGCGTACGTTGCGCCTTATTATGCAGGTGATTTCTTTACGATGTATGGCAATAATGAAGAGCTTGCCTTCTATTATCCAAAGGAAGGTACCAATTTGTTTATTGATGCCGCTTGTGTTCTGAAGGATTCAAAAAATAAGGAAGCTGCAGAGCTTTACATTAATTTTCTTATGGATCCCGCGATCGCTAAAGCGAATGCTGAGTATATGTACTATGCATCGCCGAATACCGCTGTTGTCGAAAATGAAGACTATATAGCATTTTTGGAAGAGCTGCACCCCGATGCATATAAAATTCTTTATGAATCTTCAGGAAATGTATTTACGGACTCCTTTATAAACCTCTCCGAAGAAACTAAAGGATATATGGCAGATAAATGGACGGCGCTTGGTGCTACCATTACCGAAGAAAGCAGCAACTATACCGTATATATTATTTGTGCTGTTGTTATCGCTTTCATTTTGGCGCTTTATATCGCGAATAAAATTAAAATTTACAAACGCAAAAAGGTTGATTACGAATGACAAGATTTGTCTGCTTCATACTGATGCTTCTTTTTATCTTTCCGTTAATTGTTGCGTGTCAAAGTAGTAATACAGACGAAAGCTCGTTTTCCGACGAGCCTTCGTCTGATTATGATTTTACGGCAAAAATCGGTTCAAAGACTTTTGAAATTAACAGAATTAATTGTTCACCCATTTCAGATGAAGCCGTTATATATACAAGAGATTACCGTATAAACGGTAAATATTCGCCTGTTGTCGGTGGAGATGTACAAAATCGAACCGTAGTTTCCGTTCGCGTTGCAAAGAACGATGACGGATATGAATTTGACGTTGTCGCTCGGACAGAAGACACAGAAAACGGCGTAATTCCTTACAACGGTTTTGCTCTTTCTATCCCAACCGAGCAATTGGAAGGCGTTCGATTGAACGTCGGTCAACTTATCGCTTTTGACGGTTTCGAAAGGCTTTCGCTTGAAATCGAACGAACAGATCTTGCGACAATCGCACCCGATTATTTAATATCTTCAGCGACAAGACGAGTTGGCTTGACCGATCCTATTTATGGATTTGAAAATGACAAGATATACCGTATAACCGATAAATTTCAGGGTGCTGATATTACGGTTGATAATGTCACTGTCACTGCAAAAATTACCACCAATTACAGCTGTGAGATTCTGTCGATCGAAAAGAAGAATAGGATCAAAGCCGCCAAAAAAGGAGAGGTAATGTTTGTATTTACCGGAGAATATAATGTTTCCTTTGCAGAATATTATTTTAAAGATAACAAAATGATAACTTATTCTAATATTGATAAATGCAATTCTTACAGCGATAAATCAGCGATCTTGATAAAAAATGACGTTGTTGAGCTTAATGACGAGAACTTAAACATTCCGGTGATCGAGGCTGACGGTATTTATGTTTTCGACAGTGATTTTTCGTCATTGGTAACACCTGTGATCAACAAAAAACGGGTAGATATTGTTATCATAGAAGATTATATCGCTGTTATTGGTAATGAGAATGAAAGAACTTTGATTCCCGAAGGTAACGGATTTGTCATTTCTTTCGTAGGAGATAAAGTAATTGCCGAAGTCGGATCTTTGAAAGTCGGTGAAAAGATAAAAACTTGTTATATCGATTATTTTACACTGCCTGATAAATATGTCGAGGTAAACGGAAAATATTTCGGATATGATTTTAGGGACGGTGTGCGTGCGCCCGAAGGGGTTTCGGTTGTTTATACGCCCGATTACGGAGAAACGACAGGATCTAATATTTACGGAAGCGAGATAGTGGTTGCCGATGGCAAGGTTATAAGCGTAAATATCGGCAAGGGCGACAGTCGAATCCCTAAAAACGGTTTTGTTTTAAGCGTTCACAAAGATTCTGAGTGGTACAAAAGTATTAAAAATGTTAAAGTTGGTGATACCGCTACGCTTGGCTATGGTGGCGGAGTTTACGATATTAAGGTCCTCAAAATTAACGGGATTAATTCTGTTAGAAATGAAAATACTCTGATTTTGTATAAAGATAAGCCCTCTACTCAGACAAATCCTTACGGATATGAAATTGCTATCAATGAAAACGGTATCGCCGTTTCGGACGGGTATAACGGAAACATGACAATTCCCAAGGATGGATTTGTTTTGTCGGGACATGGCGTTAATAAAACTGCTCTTGAAGAAGCGTTTGCAATCGGTCAGGACGTAGTTTTTGATGCTAAAAATTACACCGTTGCCCTTATAAAAACACCCGAGCAGCGGTTGGAAAATGCAAAACACGATTTTACTTTGGTAAGCGATAAATTGGATTCTGCTAAAAAAGCTTTTTTGAATCTTGATTATAACGGCATCTCTGAACAATTTGCTCTGATGGATAATGTTATTGATGAAGCTGAAGCGGCGTTTGATTCCTATGATTTTGAAACTGCGCTTGCAAAAGCCGAATCGGTCATTTCAACTTGTGAAAAGCTTCAGTATTCCTTTTATGAATCGAACGGAGTCGAAAATCGCGCTGTTTGGTATCGCAGTACCGAAAAGAGCGATGACGAGGTTAGAGCCACCGTTCAAAAATTAAAGGAACTTAATATTAACTCTCTGTACCTTGAAACCTGGTATGAGGGATTTTGTATAGGCTCAAAGGTCGATGTTGAGGGAATTGCAAAACATCCTAACAACGGTACTTATGACGCTCTTGAAGGCTTTATAAGAATCGGTCACGAGTATGGTATTGAAGTGCACGCGTGGGTTCACAACTTTTTTGTCGGATATTTTTATAAAGAAGGAAATCGTTATTATAATCCTACGTTTGATGAGTATAAAGACAAATATTTGATCGATATTAAGGGAAGAGAACATTTTTATTATAGTGCAAACGATAATTACTTTATCTTTCTTAATCCGTTCGACAGAGAATGCCGTGATCTTATATTAAATGTTTACGAGCAGCTTATAACAAATTATGAGCTTGACGGCTTGCATCTTGACTATGTGAGAATGCCCGAATTAAATTACGGCACCGATGATTTCGGATATAACGAAGATATTATTGATGCATTTGCCAAAGAAACGGGTATTACCAAAGCACCGGCGACATTTGTAAAGAATTCTGCAGAACATCAAAAGTGGGTGGAATTCAGATGTAATATCATAACCGGCTTTGTAGGCGAGGTTTATGATATGGTTCGAAAGAAAACCCCTGATCTTTGGTTGTCGGCGGCGACATATCCTGATCTTAATATGGCTAAAAACGACATTTTCCAAGATGTTCGCAGCATTATAAACAAGGGATATCTCGACGAGGTATTTTCGATGTCATACGGTGTTGATAATAATTCTGTAACGCCAAGCGTTAAGAGCTATAACTCTATTACGGAGGATAAGATTTTCTATTCGGCAGGTATTGCGGCTTTTCTCGAAACTACCGATAAGAATTTTGCAAGCCAACTTGATGAGGTTGTAAACAAGGGTGCCGACGGTGTATCGATTTTCTCGCTATCATCAATTACTCCCGGTTCTTACTATAAGCCTATTACCGAGGGCGCTTTCCGCGCACCTGCGGTTCAAATCAACAAGTTGTCATTAACAGCATCCGCTCAAATGGAATATATTAAGGCAAAAGCGGATAATCTGTCGGCGTTTTATCAAACACTTAACGCAGAAGATATTGACTATATCAAATCTCAATGCGAAGATATAATCAAATTCTCCAATGATTTTGACGTTAATAATTCAACCGTGTCTCAGAAAATCGATTGGTGTAATAAAGCAATGACAAAGCTCGCTTCTGCAAAAACCAACGTTTTAAGCAAATGCGGCGAGAATAATGAAACCGATTCGATAATTTCCGAGTTCGAATTGCTTGAATATTGGCTTAAAATCTCTGCACTTCGTCTTAACACGAGAAAATAACAAAAAGACCGTATCAAATGGGGCGTACTCTAAAGGACAGTTTCGTGTGTACGTTACCTACCGACAGGAAAGAAACATAAATTGTCTATTGTTCCTAACAAAAAATGAAAACATAGAAACCGCAGATTGATTTTCTGCGGTTTTTATGCTATAATAGGATGTGTGATTAACACTATGCATAAAGAAATTTTGCTACGACAAATCCGAATGATAAATAAGAATTTATCGAACGCATCTTTTGGCAAAGGAGGATAAAATGAGCAAACAATACAAAAGTGTCATTCGCACTTTCTTTTCTGATTATCTTAGTTGGCTTTTAATCGTATCTGCTTTATTTGTCATTAGTCTTGTTGCAACCATTGCTTTTGGTAATGCGAATGGCTTCATTTGGATTATTCCTGTTCTATTCCTCGTTATTTATTGCTTTTCACTTCCGTTATTAATTCTTTATTGTAAAGCGAAAAAGGATATAAAAAATAGAAATATTGAACAAATAACTATCAAAACCTTTAAAATCGAGCAAGATGATACATTCGGATTTAAAAACCGAGGTGGAGCGGCAGTCGGAAAGAGAAAATACAGAATTATTGACGAAAATGGTAATTACTATTTGCTCTCTACAGCAAACGAAAAAGATATGTTTTTTATGTTTCCCATTAATCCTTCTTTTTCAATAGAGATTGAGTTTTTAAAAACATCGCGGCTGGTTTTACATATGAAAATAATTGACGAGCCTCAAACGAACAAGAAAGTTCGAATAAAAAAGTATAATACTGCATCAGATTTTAGAAAAATATTTAATCACTATTTGTGACGCACACAATCAAATTCCAATTTATCGAGAAATATTGAGGCGTTAATCAGCAAAAGGCTCCCTTTACACAAGGGAGCCTTTTTTTGCATTCATCTATGCCTTGTCATTTTTCCTGACAAGCACTGCATTTGTGTCCACAAATGCAAAATACGGCATACCTCTTTCGAGATATGCCGTATTCTTGAAGACTGTCCTTTAGGGTACGCCCCTAATCGATACGGTCTTTTAATTTGATGTGTTTACTTTATGCGATCGAAAATTGAATCTGCGATCTTTGAAAAAGCAACGATGTCCAATTCTTCACCGCGTACTGTTTCGGAAAAACCGCAATTGACAATGATTTCGTTGCAATCTTGTTTGGTGAGTTTTGAACCGAAGGATGAAATCAATGCATTCGAAAGCGTTTTTCTTCGTTGAGAAAAAGCGGCCTTGATAACGTCAAAAAAGAGCTTTTTATCTTTGGGCGCAACGGGCGGTTCTTTGTGCAAATCGAAACGAATTACCGCACTATCGACCTTCGGTTTGGGATCGAATGATCCTGCTTTTACCGTAAACAAACGCTTTACAGATGCATAATAATTGATAGAAGCGGTTATCGCTCCGTAACCGTCTGTGCCTGCAGGTGAGCAAAAACGCTCGGCAACTTCTTTTTGAACCATAACGGTAATAGTCTTAAACCCAAAATTACCTTCCAATAGCTTCATAACGATATCGGTTGTTATATAGTAGGGAAGATTAGCGCAAACACACACGCTTCTGCCTTCGAATTCCGATTTGATAAGCTTATCAACGTCTATTTTAAGTATATCTTCGTTGATGACTTTGACGTTATTGCAATCAGCAAGCTTCTGAGGGAGAATTTCCATAAGCTCGGAATCAATTTCTATTGCAACGACTTTATGAGCAATAGACGACAATTCACGTGTTAGAATACCGAAGCCGGGACCGACTTCTATAACACAATCCTCGGGAGTTATTCCGCTCTCAGCGGCTATTCTTTTTGGTATCGCAACGTTGGTCAAAAAGTTTTGACCGTATTGCTTTTTCTTTTTAAATTCAGCCATTTTCTTTATCAATAATTGTAAGGAATTTTGCGGTTTCGCTTATAGCAAATTGTCCGTGGGGTATTGACGGCATAAAATATACCGAATCGCCAGCATTCAATTCGAAGGTTCTGCTTCCTAAAGTGATTCCGATAGTTCCTTCAAGCACGTAATTGAATTCCTGACCGCTGTGCGAAACCAATGCTGCACGTTCTTGCGATGAGGAAAGTGTTACGATCATCGGTTCTTTATCTCTGCCGATAAAATTGTGCGCGAGGGCTTCGAAAGAATAGCCGGGATAACGTTCGATCATAATCCCCGCATTTTTTCTGGTGATGCAATATTCTGCCATACGAGGAGCTTCGCCGAGTATCAGTTCTGTGGGGTCGACTCCGAGTGCTGCGGCCGTCGAGTAAATGATGCTAATGGGAATATCTCTTTCGCCGTTTTCGTATTGTGTATATTCTTCAATGGAAATGCCTAATGCGCTCGCAACCTCATTCTCGGTCATATCAACTGCATCGCGAAGATATTTGATTCTGTTTGCGATTTGCTTTATTTGTTCGTTAACATTCATATCTATACTCCATATAGTATTTTATATATTATATCATTCGAAATGGCAGTAGTCAAGCGAGTATTACTTAAATTCGAGGTTATCGGTTATGATTTTTCTTCCTTTGTAAGAAAACGCAAATTTGTTGAATTCATCGTCGCTTAAAGAATCAATGAATTCTTTATCAATTTTATTAGCGCGTGTTTCGAAAAAGCGTGCGATCGGTGAGGTAGCGGCCTGCTCATTATACGGACACACGTTTTGGCAAATATCGCATCCCCATACTATATTGTGTTTTTTGAGCATTAGCTTTTCATCTTCGGTTTTGTTTTTCTTTTGCGATATTGCCGAAAGACATTTTGTTCGGTCGATTCCTTTGCTAATTATCGCACCGCCGGGACATGCTGTAACGCATTTTTGACAGTTTATACACCCGGTGATGCTCAAACAGTTTTCATAACACTCTATATCGGAAAGAATCGAACCGATAAAAACGAACGACCCGTATTTATTGTCAATAAAAAGTGAATTTCTGCCAATAACACCAAGACCGCTTTTTGCGATCGCAATCTTTTCGTTGATGGGGGAGTGATCGCAAAAACCGTAAAATTCAAAGCCGGTGCGTTCCTTCATCAAATCGATCGTTCTTCCGTAAAGCTCTGATGCGAATTTATGATAATCATATATTCTTGCATATTCGGAAAAGCCGTCATCTGCTGAAATTTTAACTGAACGATAAGGAATAGAAAATACGATAACACTTTTGGCATTTTTCGGTAAAATCCGCTCATTGATTATTTCGCACTCACTTAAAGGTATCATACCGACGTTATCGATTCCTTCGGATTTTAATATATCTCTGATTATATTAAACATATTACCTCAAAAAAGTACGGACAACCGTTTGGTTGTCCGCATGGATTATTTAGTCGGTGATATAAGGGATAAGCGCGAGGTGTCTTGCTCTCTTAACAGCGATGGTAAGCTGTCTTTGGTGACGAGCACAAGTACCGGTAACTCTGCGGGGAAGAATCTTGTAGCGTTCGGAAAGGTTCTTCTTAAGACGCATAGTATCCTTATAATCGATATAATCTACTTTGTCAGCGCAGTATGCGCAAACTTTCTTTCTTCTCTTGTTACGGAAGGGAGCACGTGCATTGTCGCGCTGTTCACGAGGCTCTCTTGTTTCTTTGACTTCGTTCTGTTCAGCAGCGGGAGCAACGGTCTCTTCGGTAGCAACTACCTGTTCGTTTTCCATGTTATTCTCCTTATAAATTTTTTAGAAGGGCAGTTCGTCGTCTGCAGAAAGATCTTCAAATCCGGAATCTGCCGAGGGTGTGCTGTAAGTAGGGGCGCCATTGGATACAGAGGGTTGTCCGGGCATACCATCGCTCTTGCGATCTACGAATGAAACTTCATCCGCCACGATTTCGCAAGTATAATGCTTAACATTGTTGTTATCGGTCCAATTGTTGTTTTGAAGAGTACCGGAAATAAGAATCGGTCTGCCTTTGGTAAAATACCGACAAACAAATTCAGCGGTTTGGCGCCAAGCAACGATATCAAAGAAATCGGTCTTAGGCTGTTCACCTGCACGGGTAAAGCTTCTGTTTACCGCAAGACGAAATCTTGTAACGTTTGTGCCGTTTGTGGTTGTCTTCAATTCAGGGTCGGCGACAAGGTTGCCGACAAGGATAACTCTGTTGAATGCCATAATGTTACCTCACTTATTCAGCGAATGAATTCATTACTGTTCGCAATTTACGATGAGCGAACGAAGAATGCCGTCGGTAATATTATAAATTCTGGAAAGTTCGCTCGGAAAATCGGGAGCCGATGCGAATTTAACGAGAACATAATAGCCTTCAGTCAAATCTTCGATGGGGTACGCGAATCTTCTGTTGCCCCACTCGTTAACGGTTTCAACTTCTGCGTTTGCACCGATGAGCGAGGTAAACTTTTCAACAAGTGACTTAACTGCTTCTTCGCCGAGAGCACTGTTGACAACGAAAATTGTTTCGTACTTAGTCATCATTCTACACCTCCTTCTGGACTTTGACTCCACCGCGTTTGGATGGAGTAAGGAGAAAACTAAAAGTTTTCATATCTTAATCATTATATCACGCAAAAACAAGTTTGTCAACATATTTTTGCTAATATACAAATTAACCCTGGTTATATCTCTTCAAAAGACGACGAATTCTTGCTGCGCTGTCAAGAAGGGGCGAAATAGATTCGTCATTATTGAGAGTGCAAAGGATCTTTGCAATAAACTTGGACATATCAACCTGTACGAACCAAGGACGTTCAAGCAATTCCTTGGGTGCGTAAGTGAGGTTGGTGGAATAGAGCTTCTTGAGCTTTCCTTCCTCATAAAGCTTGTCAAACTTTTCAAGACCGCTTGTGAAGAATGCAAACGATACCGCTGCGTAAACATCGCTGACGTTTTGCTTCTGGATCTCATTTATTACATCGATGACGGATTCGCCGGAAGCGATCATATCGTCGATAATGAGAACGCGCTTGCCTTCAAGAGGGCCGCCGATATATTCGTGCTGAACGATTGGGTTTTTGCCGTTAACGATTCTCGAGTGGTCTCTTCTCTTATAGAACATACCGACATCGAGGCCGAGAACGTTAGCGTAATAAATGGCTCTGTCCATAGCACCTGTATCGGGACTGATAACGGTCATATTGTCCTTGAAAATATCATCGCCTTCGTTTTGGATAAAGCGTTTGAGCATCGAATATGTGGGGTAAATATTTTCAAAGGAAGTACCGGGGATAGCGTTATAAATGGTAGAATCGTGAGCGTCGAATGTAAGGATGCAATCTACGCCGAGGTTTTGAAGTTCTTCAAGTGCCTGTGCACAGTCAAGCGATTCTCTGCCTTTTCTTTTATGTTGGCGGGAAGAGTAGAGAAGGGGCATCAAAACGGTGATTCTGCTTGCTTTACCACCGATTGCGGAAAGCACGCGCTTGATATCACGGAAGTGATCATCGGGGCTCATTCTGTTTTCATAACCGAAAAGGTTATAGGTGCAACTATAATTGCCGATATCGCAGAGAATATAAATATCTCTGCCTCTGACAGAGTCTTGAATTTTGACCTTGCCTTCACCGTTGCTAAAACGAACTTCCTCAATGGGGATGATGTAGCTGTCTCCGTCATCTTCATTTCTTAATTGACGAATAAATTGATCCACTTCAGAGCCAAGCTGAGCACAGCTCTTAAGAACGATGAGACCCATTTTTCCGTGGTGTTGATTCTGCGCCATAATTACACTCCTTGCATTTGCTAAATTAAGTATAAATATTTTACATAAAAAAACTCGTTTTGTATATTGGCTAATTTAACAAAAAAAAACTAATTTGTGAAAATTAAATATAGTTTTGACTAAATATGTAACATATACAACATTTTGGGGTGTTTTTTGGAAAATACAATTGACAAGCTACTTAAATTGTGTTATTATAATTAGAACAAAAGTTCGCATGGAGGTTGTGTTTTATGGCAATCAAAGATACGAAAAACGACAGTAAAAAAATGGCTCTTGAAACAGCACTTGCACAGATCGAAAAACAATGCGGCAAAGGCTCGATAATGCGTCTGGGCGAAAATGCGGGAATGGAAGTTAAAAGCGTTCCCACGGGTTCGCTTTCTCTTGATGTTGCATTGGGAATAGGCGGTGTACCAAAGGGCAGAATTATTGAAATATTCGGTCCGGAATCCTCCGGTAAAACTACACTTGCCCTTCATATAATTGCAGAGGTCCAAAAACAAGGCGGAGAAGCTGCATTTATTGATGCCGAGCATGCGCTTGATCCTATCTATGCTCGCGCTTTGGGTGTTGACACCGATTCTTTGCTTGTTTCTCAGCCGGACTACGGTGAACAGGCTTTGGAAATTACGGAAGCCTTAGTGCGCTCGGGTGCTGTCGATGCAGTCGTTGTCGACTCTGTTGCCGCGCTTGTTCCCAAGAATGAAATTGATGGTGATATGGGCGATTCACATGTCGGTCTGCATGCTAGACTTATGTCACAAGCCTTGCGTAAACTTTCCGGCGCAATTGCTAAATCCAGCTGTATTGTTATTTTCATAAATCAGCTCCGCGAAAAGGTTGGCGTTGTTTACGGAAATCCCGAAACTACGACCGGCGGCCGTGCGCTTAAGTTTTATGCGTCTGTCCGTTTGGACGTTCGTAAGTCCGAACAGCTTAAAAACGGCAGTGAAATTATCGGCAACCACGTTAAGTGCAAGGTTGTTAAAAACAAGGTTGCGCCGCCCTTTAAAACGGCTGAATTCGATATAATTTACGGCAAAGGCATCTCGAAGGAAAGCGAAATTATTGAGCTTGGCGTAGCTTGCGGTATAATTGATAAAAGCGGCTCTTGGTTGTCCTATAACGGTGAAAAATTAGGACAGGGTAAGGATAAGGTGCGCGCGTTGCTTGAAGAGGATGAAGCGCTTGCGGCAGAGCTTTGTGAAAAAATAATGGCGCATTTCTCAGGCAACGATGTTGAATGTTACGAATCGGTAAGCGCCGAGGATTTGTTTGACGAAGAATAAAATGCTTACTGTAACACGTATTTATAAAGACGAAAACAGTAACGAAGTCACGGTTGTTTGTAACGGTGAAAGTTATCGCATAACGGTTTTTGATTTCGAAGCACTGAAATTGGAAGAGGGCGTTGAAATTGATGATGAAGCTCTTGGACATTTAACCTCATCCGTAGAGCGGCTCTCCTGTATTAAAAAGGCTTTTGATTTTCTTTCATACGGTGATCTTTCCGAAAAACAACTTCGTGATAAATTGTGTAGGAAATTTTCCAAAGAGCTTTCCGCGGACGTTGCCGCGTTGTTTGTCGAACGCGGATACGTTAATGACAATGAGTTGGCAAAGCGTTATGCGGAAACCTTTTATGAATTCAAAAATATGGGAATAACGCGCATCAAAAATGAACTTTATAAACGCGGTATTTCAAAAGAAGATATCGAGGATGCCATATTTCCGTATACAGAACTTGATCAATCGGAGCGTATTGAGAATTTTATAACAAAAAAGTACGATATGTCGCGTATTGACGATATTAAATATAAGCAAAAAGTCTATACAGGTGCTATCCGTGCCGGTTTTTCGAGTTCGGATATAGTTGATGTAATCAGAAAATTTGAAAGTGAGTAACACTTATGTCCATTAAAGTTGGGTTTGTATCCCTTGGATGTCCAAAGAATCTCTTGAACACAGAAGTTATGTTGGCAAAACTTGTCGATCACGGTATGGAAATTGTGGCTGAGGATATTGAAGCCGACGTTATTGTTATTAATACCTGCGCCTTTATTGAAAGCGCCAAAAACGAAGCTATTGATAATATTCTTGACATTGCTTGGCTCAAGAAAAACCGCGATCTTAAGGGTATTGTCGTAACAGGATGCCTTCCTCAACGTTATAAGGAAGAATTTTTAAAAGAACTTCCTGAGGTTAACTGTATTCTCGGTACCGGCTCGCTCGATGATATTTGCGAAGCTGTTGAGATCGCTTATAAGGGAGGCAGCTTCAGTAGCTTTAAAGACGTGGATAAGGTTGCTCTCGGCGGCGAGAGAGTTATTACTACACCTGATTATTTTGCATACGTTCAAATTGCAGAGGGCTGTGATAACAGATGTACCTACTGTGTAATTCCCGATATCCGCGGTAAGTTCAGAAGCCGTAATATGACCGATATTATCGAAGAGGTCGAGGGGCTTGCAGAAATGGGCATTAAGGAAATTTGCCTTGTTGCTCAGGATACGACAAGATACGGCGAGGATCTTTTCGGAACCTATGCGCTTGACAGTTTGATTTCCGCGCTTTCTGAAATCGAGGGTATTGAATGGATAAGAGTTTTGTACTGTTATCCCGACAGGATCACCGATGGCTTGATTGAGGAATTCAAAAACAATGATAAGCTCGTTAAGTATATTGATATGCCCATCCAACATATTAACGACGAAGTGCTTAAGAATATGAATCGCAGAGATACAAGCGAGAGCATCAAAAACATTGTTTCAAAGCTGAGAAAAGAGGTTCCGGGAATTATTATCAGAAGTACTGTGATTGTTGGTTTTCCCGGAGAAACCGAAAAGCAATTTAATGAATTGCGCTCCTTCTTAAAAGAAGTTAAGTTCGAACGTCTCGGTGCGTTTGAATATTCACGCGAGGAGGGAACGCCTGCATACGATATGCCTAAACAGATTACCGCGGCTACCAAGAAAAAACGCTGTGATGCGATTATGTGCGATCAAAATCGAATCCATAATGATTTTAACGCGGGATTTGTTAATAAAACGCTCAAGGTTATATGCGAGGGTTATGATCCCGTTTCGGAATGCTTCTTCGGCAGGTCTTATGCAGATGCACCTGATATTGACGGTAAAGTGTATTTTACTGCACCTAAGCGTCTTAAGGAAGGTGAGTTTGTTAATGTAACGATTACCGAGGTTCTCGATTACGATCTTTTCGGCAAGGTGTGCTAATCTAATTTTTAGGGGTAAATAATATGAATCTCCCGAACAAATTAACTTTAGGAAGAATATTTGCGATTCCGTTTTTCATATTCTTTTTAACTTACAATTTTTTTGATGATCCCAATATAAGCAGAATTATTGCTGCGAGCTTGTTTATAGCGGCTTCTGTTACCGATTTTCTTGACGGACATATTGCCCGTTCGAGAAATTTGATTACCGATTTCGGTAAATTCATGGATCCGCTTGCCGATAAATTTTTGATACTCGGAGCAATGTTTGCAATATGTTTTTCGGGGTATATATTTGATTACCAAGCGGTAGGATTTACCACAACTGTGTCGGTCGATATAATTAAGCAATTGTTTTTCTGGACTGCGATCGTGGTAGTTTTCCGTGAGCTTGCAGTTACTTCAATGCGGCTTGTTGTTGTTAAGTCAAGCGGCGCTGTTATTGCTGCGAGCAGTCTCGGAAAAATCAAAACGGTTACTCAAATCATTGCAACATCCGCAGTAATGCTTGAACCGGTTATATTTCCGTTCTGCCACGGCTGGGTTACCTTGGTTTCTACGATCGCTATGCTTTTCTTTACTGTCCTTTCGGGCGTTAATTATATCAAATCCTATTGGAAATTTATCGATACCAACAAATAAGAGGCAAATATGAAACTTTTCAATACACTTACAAGACAAAAAGAGGAATTCGTTGTTCGCAACGGTGAAGTAAAAATGTACGTATGCGGACCTACTGTGTATAACTATTTCCATATTGGTAACGCACGTTGCTTCGTTGTTTTCGATATGCTTCGCAGATATCTCGAATATCGAGGAAATAAGGTCACTTTCGTTCAGAATTTTACAGACGTTGACGATAAGCTTATTCGCGCAGCGAAGGAAAATTCCTGTACGGTACCCGAAATAGCTGAAAAGTATATCAACGAGTATTTTACCGACGCTCGCGGGCTCGGTGTGAATGATGCTACTATCCATCCACGTGCAACCGAAAATATTGATAAGATAATTGAAATCGTTCAAAATCTTATCGTTAAGGGTCACGCGTACGTTTCGGGAAATGACGTATATTTTGACTCTCAAAGTGATTCGGAATACGGCAAATTATCTCATCACAATATGGATGAGCTTGAAGCCGGCGCGCGCATTGACGTGAGTGAGATTAAAAAACATCCCTTTGATTTTGCTTTGTGGAAAGGCAAAAAAGAAGAAGGTGAAATTTCTTGGGAATCCCCTTGGGGCCAAGGTCGTCCGGGGTGGCATATTGAATGCTCTGCTATGGTCAATAAGTATCTTGGAACCGATATTGATATTCACGGCGGCGGTGTTGACCTTATATTCCCTCACCATGAAAACGAAATTGCACAAAGCGAATGTGCTACAGGATGCACTCTGGCACGTTTTTGGTTGCATAACGGTCATATTAATGTAGACAATAAAAAAATGAGCAAATCTGCCGGTAACTTTTTCCTTGTGCGCGATGCTGCAGGAAAATACGGCTATAAGGCAGTTCGTTTCTTCTTACTTTCTTCGCATTATAGAAGTCCGATTAATTACAGCGACGATATTCTTTCGCAAGCATTGGCGGCTGTCGAACGTCTTACTAATTGCTTGGTAAATATCGAATTTGCAGAAAAGAATGCCGCGGGTTCGATTTCTGACCGCGAAAGAGAAAGCATTGAATTTTTGGTAGGAAAAAAGCAATCCTTTATCGAAGCAATGGATGATGATCTTAATACTGCCGATGCTATCGGATATCTCTTTGAAATGACACGAGAGATTAACAGCGTGATTACAAATCAGGCTTCGGCTGAATACATTTCGGCTGTTAAAGAAATTTATGTTTCGCTTTGTGAGTTGCTTGGCTTCGGTAACGAAAGTAAGGACGACAATGTTGAATATATCGAAGAAATGATCGCAAAGCGTACGGAAGCAAAAAAAGCAAAGAATTTTGCCGAAGCTGACGCTATCAGAAATGAGCTTCTTGAAAAAGGCATTATTCTTGAAGATACACGACAAGGCGTAAAATGGAAAAGAGCTTAGAGTTTATTAAGCGTAACTACAGTCCGCTTGTTCTTGCGTATATGGGAGATTCATTTTTTGAAACGCTTGCACGCGAATATGTTATCAATGACGGCGACTGTTTAGTTTCAAAGCTTAATGAGGATATAAAAAAAATCATTACTGCCGTTTCTCAAAGCAAGCTTATCGGGATAATGATCGATGAACTTGACGAGACAGAGCTGTGGTTTTATAAAACAGGGCGCAATGCCAGAAATACGCACCATTCAAAAAGTGCCAATGCAGTTGATTACAGACGTGCTACGGGATTGGAATGCTTATTCGGCTATTTTTACATATCCGGTAAGCACGAGCGAGCAAGAACACTTTTAAGGCTTGCGATCGATAAATCAGAAAATACAGAGGAGTGAAACAATGGTTGAGCTTACTCAAAAGGAAAAAGACGTTTATGAATATATTAGTGAATGCTTTGAAAAAAACGGATATGCACCTTCGGTAAGAGACATTTGTTCTGCCGTTGGTATAAAATCCACATCTTCGGTTCACGAATATCTTCGACGACTTGAAAATAAGGGATATATAAAAAAGTCTTCAGGTAAAAGCCGAGCATTAACTCTTGAATCCGGTACTTCCGGTGAAGCTTCGAAAATGAAGAAGGTTCCGATTCTCGGTAAAGTCACTGCGGGGCAACCTATTCTTGCGGTTGAAAATTATGACGGATTTGTTGATTTTCCTGTTTCGATGGCACGTGGCAAAGCAAACTTGTTTGCGCTGCGCGTTATGGGAGAAAGCATGATCGAAGCCGGTATACTCGATGGAGATATAGTCGTTGTTGAAAGCAAACGATATGCAGATGATGGGGAAATCGTTGTTGCTATGATCAATGACGAGGCAACGGTTAAGCGCTTCTTTAAGGATAACGGAAGAATTCGTCTGCAACCTGCAAACCACACAATGCAACCTATTTATGCCAAAGAGGTGTATGTGTTGGGCAAGGTAATTGCTAATTTCAGGTTTTACTGATATCGGCTGATGAAAATAAAAATAAACAAATTATTTTTATAAAATAGTAATAATTTTTGCAATTTGCTATTGACATTCTATAGTTCTATGTGTTATTCTATTCTGCGGTTGCAGACGATCCATTAGCTCAGCCGGTAGAGCACATGACTTTTAATCATGGTGTCCGGAGTTCGATTCTCCGATGGATCAC
>JAZRTE010000071.1:0-3575 GCA_045651785.1 Eubacteriales bacterium
AGACGGTTTTTCGCCGTCTTCTTTTTTTCTTGACAAAAATCTAAAAATAAATCTTAATTAGGTATAAATTATGCGAAGGAGATAAATATGAGAAAATTAGCGATTTTACTTTGTATTATTATGGTGATCGGTGTCTTTGCGGTTCCGGTAAATGCCGCGAACGTATCTAAAGAGCCTACCGACGTGCCTAAAGTATTTATTACCACTTCTAAATCAATACCAACCGATTATATCGATTGCTCGATTGAGATCATTGACGAAAAGGGCGGAACACACGAGGTTATTTTTGACGATGAATCGGAGGTAAAGGTTCGTGGTAATTCTACCTCTTCGGGCGAGAAAAAACCCTTTAATATCAAATTTTCAAGCAAAACCGACGTGCTCGGTATGGGCAAAAACAAAAAATGGTGTCTTCTTGCAAACTGCTATGAAAGAACGCTTATCCGTAACCAGACTGTTTTTGACTTTGCCGACAGTATAGGCTTGGCTTATACCCCCTCTTACCGTGTTGTAGACGTTTATCACAACAATCGCTTCCTCGGAAGTTATCTTCTCACCGATGCAGTTGAGGCCTCCGAGTCGCGCGTTGATATCGATAACGATGCTAATGAATTTATTCTCGAGCGAGATGCCAGAACCGACGAGGGCACGGTTTATTTCACAACCGACCTTTACGGGATCCGTATGGGCATAAATGAGCCCGAGGAGCCTACAACGGCGCAATATAATTGGCTTATGGACTTCCTTAAAAAGGCGGAAAATGCGCTCTCCTCGAAGAATTACAGCGAGGTCAAGAAGTATTTCGATATCGATTCGATGATAGATTTTTATATCGTTCTTGAGCTTTTCAAAAACGTTGACATTGATACGGGCAGTACGCGCTTTTATATCAAGGGCGATAAGATATACGGCGGTCCTTGCTGGGACTTCGACCTTTCCTCGGGCAATTGCTCGTCAAGCTATTACACTACCTATAATAACGTAAACGGCTCGGGCAACAGCTGGGAGGGTTTATGGTGCAACACGCTTTGGTTCAGACCCTTGCTCAGATACAGCGAGTTTCAGGATGCCTTGAAGAAGAGATATCTTGAGCTTCAGGACGATATTGTAAATCTTTTTGCCGATAACCGTCTCGGCAGAAATTATATCGATACCACCGTTGAAACATACAAAGGAACTATCACCCGTAATTATACCGAAGCCGGTTGGATAGTCGGCAAGGTATACAGCGAGCTTGAGCGTATACCCGATAAAACCTATGACGCAAACGTTGAATATTTCCGTAATTGGCTTAACAAGCGCAACGCTTGGTTGCTCAAGCAGTGGGACATCGAAACGCTTATAGACGTAAGCTCCTCGTCGGGAATCAAGCAGGACGGATTTTTCCTTAAGGTCGATTCCGAAAAGAATACCGTCAAGGACTTTTTGAAGAGCTTTAAATCAGGCGCTAAGGTCATCGACGCAAAGGGCGAGCTTTCGGGCAACGATTACGTGTCTACGGGCAGCTCGGTAACGCTTGGCGGCGCATCCTATACCGTGCTTATCAACGGCGACGTTTCGCCTAACGGCGCGGTCGACAAATATGACTATATTGTGCTCAAGCGTGTTGTTCTTAAAACCTACACGCCCGATTATATCGACAGCAAGGTAGCTGACATTAACAATGACAGCGAGATCGATAAGTTCGACTATATCATCGTAAAGCGTCACGTGATTGGAACTTATGATATTTTCAGTAAATAAAAAATGACAAAAAAGCTTAGATTTATTTCATTCCTGCTTGCGTTTGTTTTGCTCTGCTCCTGCGGTATGGCAGAAAAGCCGAACGATGCTTCGTCAAGGTCGGAGACCTCGATTGAAGTAAGCGCGGAAACGAGCGGTGCGGTAAGCAAGGTCGAAGACGATAATTCCTCTGCCGACGGTGAGTTGAAGGTTCATTTCCTCGACGTCGGTCAGGGCGATTCGATTTTTGTTGAATTGCCAAGCGGAGAATGTATGCTCATCGATGCAAGCGAGCGAGAATTTGCAAACAGAATAATTTCGTTTATCGATTGCTTGGGTTATACAAAAATCGACCACTTGATTGCGACTCATCCCCACGCCGACCATATCGGCGGTATGCAAACAGTTATATCGCATTTTGAAGTCGGCGAGGTTTATATGCCCGAAGCGGTTACCGATACAAAGACCTTTATCAATCTGCTTGAGGCGTTTGATGAAAAAGGGTTAAGCATCACCGTCGCAAAGGCAGGGCTTGAGGTTGATTTCGGCGGTGCAAAGGGTAAATTCGTTGCTCCCAAGTTTATTGTCGACGATATGAACAATTGCTCGGCAGTGCTTCATTTAAGCTTCGGTAACCGTGCATTCCTTTTCACGGGCGATGCCGAAATCGATGAAGAAAGCACTATCGAGGGCGATATTAAGTGCGACGTTCTTAAGGCAGGTCACCACGGAAGCTCGACCTCTTCGGGTGAATATCTTCTTGGCAAGGCAAAGCCGCAAATTGCGGTCATCTCCTGCGGTGAGGGTAATTCCTACGGACATCCCCACAAGGAAGCGCTCGCGCGGCTTGAGGCTGCGGGAATCAAGAGCGTCTACCGCACCGATATTTCGGGTAATATAAGCATTACTACAAACGGAACCGACCTTGTAATTAAGGAAAACGTGTCGGTTGCGAGTCACAACTGGGTGCTTAATATCAGCAGTAAAAGGGTTCATACCGATTCCTGCAACGGCGCGACCGATATGAAGGAAGCAAACAAGGCATATTCAACAATGGGACTTTCCGAATTGCAGGCGCTCGGTTACGCGCTTTGCAATACCTGCAAGCCGAAGGAATAGGGAAAGGGTTATGAAAATAATTATCGACAGAATCGAGGGCGACATTGCGGTTTGCGAAATCGACGGTAAGGGATTTGTAAATTTACCCGCTTCGCTTTTTGAAAACGCAAAAGAACGCGATATTTACACCCTTACAAAGGACGATACGGCAAAGGCAGAATCGCTTAACAAGGCGCAATCGCTTTTCGATAAGCTTAAAAAGATTTAATTTGTTGAGGATTTAATGAGAGAGAAACTTTTAAAAAAGTTTCTCTCTCAAACTCTCTCTTCAAAATTTTTAAATATTGGAATAATAAAAAGGAGGGTGTGTGCCTTCCTTTTATTTGTTGGGAATAATGCAATTGTCTGCGTTTAAAAGTGCTTCTGCGGTGAGCTTTGCGCCTAACGAAAAGCCGTCGGCGAATGCTTGCTTGGTTGCCAGCGTAATGTAATCATTAACAAACTCTTGGAGCTTTTCCGCTTCTGCTTCTCCAATGTCTGTGGCAAGCGATTCAATTCTTTCGATTGCTTTAGCCTCGCTGATTTTAAGCTCGTTATTGTTTTTGCCGAAAAATTCGATAGGGTCAACTTGACCGTACCATAATTCTTCTATAATTTTTTGCATATAATCACGTCCTATTGAGTTATTGATTGATTATAGCACAAATATATTTAAGTTTTATAATAACGCACCATACGGTGCTATTAAAAATAATATATATAAAATTTTTGGGGAGAGAGCACGAGAGAGGGGC
>JAZRTE010000072.1:0-5937 GCA_045651785.1 Eubacteriales bacterium
GTGTTCGAGCCGTTCTTTTTAGCGCCCTTGATTTCGATTTTAACGGAATCCTTAAAATTGTTATCAATTCCTTCAACGGTGAGCATCGCCCGTTCATCCTCGATAAGCTTTAAGGTCAAGCGGTATTTGCCGTTTTTGGGGAGAATTTTTGTAGATTCATACCAGCTCGGCGTGTTCTCGTTTACGGTTTCATAAACGTTGTAAAACACGTGCCAACCGCCGTTAACACCCGACCAGCAAAGACCTGCATCGAAGCAATTTATCCAATAAGCCCCTTCAAAAACGTCGACACCGAGAAACATATAGCCGTTAACAAATCTGCCGTCGGGGAGCTTTGTTTGTATCTCGCTGTTTGCAATATCAACAACGACAGATGCGCCGTTGTATCCTTTATTGGAATACACTGCAAACGCAGGGCCGTCGGTATCGCCCATTTTTCCGTTATTTTTATAATCGAGCGATGATATCGTTTTCGCGGCGTTAATAGTGGGGTCGATTGAAGCATTCATCGATTCTTCTTTCGATTCTTCTTTCGATTCTTCCTTTACGATATCACTTAATTCGGACACCTCCTCATTTTTCGAAGAGTTTGTTTCGATATCCTCGGAGGTGCAAGCGTTAAGCAGTAAAATTATGTTTAGGGTCAACAGAAAACAAAACAGCTTTTTCAAAACGTCACCTTTTAAGAAGTTTTTGTATTTTCATAGAAATCGGTTAAAAACTTAATAACGGCTTTTCGCGTTACGATGCCGATAAAAACACCGCGGTCATCAACTACGGGAACAAAATTTTGCTCGGCAACGCGGTTGAATAATTGGTCGACGGTACAAGTGACGTTAACGGGAGGGTTCCACCCTTCGCGGATAACGTCTTTTATACATACCTTTTCGTGCTCACGCATATCGCTTCCGCCGTTTTGAAGCATACTGCGAAGCAAATCACCCTCGGTAACCGTACCGACATATACACCGTCGGATGAAATAACGGGTATCGCACGGTATTTGTGAAAGGTCATTTTTTCAAAACCGTTACGAACGGTTGCTAACGAATCGAGATATGCGACGTTACTCTTTGGAGTCAAAAATCGCATTATGTTCATAGTTCAACACCAACTTTTTTCTAAAGTTTGATTTCCATATGGCGCGTTCTTGTGGTAAAGCCGTAATTCTCATAGAAATCTACAGCGCTTTCGTTAAATTCCCAAACGTTAAGCATTAAAAACGCGCAATTCTTTTGTTTTGCATATTCCTTTGTCTTGTCCATAAGCATCCTTGCGACACCCATTCTTCTGTAAGACGGATCAACACAAAGGTCATCAATATAAAGTGTTTGGACAGAGCCCTCTGTTATAACCTCGCAGAAAACGTAACCGACCGTATTTCCGCAGATTTCCGCAACGAAAACGCCGTTATCTTCTTTCGAAAGGCGTTCCTTCACTTCCTCCGCATTATATTTGCTGACAAGATTCGGAAACATTTCGGGTCTGCCGTTTTTATGTAGTTCGGCAATAATTCGCAGTAAATTATAAACCGCTAAGGAATCGGATTCCTTCGATTCCCTTATAATAACCTTGTTTTTCATACTATTTTCGTTTATAAACACAAAATTCAAATTCCATATCGGGAACCGTATCGGTTTCGGGATTTGATTTCTGCTTTTCCCCGACAGAAACAAGCTCCCATTCGGGTGAAGCATCAAGATTGCGGAAAAATGCATCGCTTTCAAATTCTTTATCGAATTTGGTGACGTATGCAGTATCGCAATAGTCGAGCAACAAATCATAGACGGTCGAACCGCCGATTACGAACACGGTTTCGGTATCGTATTTTTTTAATGACTCAAGCAATTCGTCAAGCGAATGCACAACGGATGCGCCCTCGGGGCAAAAATCGGGTCTTCTTGAAAGGATTATGTTTTCCCTATTCTTCAAGGGCATACCGTTCGGAAAGGTTTGAAGCGTTTTCGAACCCAAAATAACAACGTTACCTTTTGTCAAGCTTTGGAAATAACGAAGGTCGGCGCGAACGTGCGCCAAAAGACCACCCTTGTTTCCTATGCCCCAATTTTTATCGACAGCAACGACAAGCTTCATAATGTTACTCCTATACCGCTATCGGGAATCTTCCGATCTTTTCGCCGTGAACATAATTTTCGACCTTGAAGCTTTCGGGTGTAAAGCTGTAAAAATCGGTTATCGACGGATCCAAGGTTACCTTGGGTGCATCGAACTGTTCGCGTTCAATAATTTCCTTAACAATGGGAATATGACGGTCATAGATATGCGCGTCTGCAATAACGTGAACCAATTCCCCTGCCTTTAAGCCCGAAACCTGAGCAATCATCATAACAAGCGCGGCATATTGCGCTACGTTCCAAGCGTTTGCGGCAAGCATATCCTGCGAACGCTGATTCAAAATCGCGCAAAGCTTTCCGTCGACAACGTTAAAGGTCATCGAATAGGCGCAAGGATAAAGCGCCATTTCGGAAAGGTCTTGGAAATTATACATATTTGTCATAATACGTCTTGAACAAGGATTATTCTTGAGGTCGTAAAGAACTCGGTCGACCATATCGAATTCGCCTTCGCGGTATTTATGCTTTACGCCCATTTGATAGCCGTACGCCTTACCGATAGAGCCGTTTTCATCCGCCCAAGCGTCCCAAATTTTGCTGTTGAGGTCATTGACGTTGTTGGATTTTTTCTGCCATATCCAAAGAATCTCGTCAACCGCCTTTTCAAAAGAAATGGGACGAATCGTGAGAAGCGGAAATTCCTTTTCAAGGTCATAACGGTTAACAACGCCGAATTTTTTAATTGTATATGCAGGCGTTCCGTCATCCCAACGGGGGCGTACGCGCTCATCGTAAACCGGTGTGCCGTTTTCGATAATATCTTTACAGGTTGCTATAAACGCTTTATCTGCAGAGCTCATGATTTTTTCCTTTCAAAAATTTTAATATTGCACAGTTTTACTTTTTGATCTTAAGCTCAAGAACCGTTACGCCAAGGTCACCCTCGCCGTAGCGTCCCGAACGGAAGGTTTTGATCCTTGCCTTGTCTTGACGGAAATATTGCCACAATGCGGCACGCAATGCACCCGTACCCTTACCGTGGATTATCGACACAGTTTCGTGACCTGCCATTATAGCTTCTTCAAGATAACGGTCGATTATAAACCAAGCATCGTCACCCGTATTGCCGCGCACGTCGATTTCATTACGAACTGCGGCGGTTCTGTGGGCATATTGCGCTTGACCTTTGTTTTTTTGTTTTTCAACCGCGGCAGAATTTGCAAGCAGACGGATGTTTTTAATGTTGGTTTTCGATTCGAAGCGTCCCATATTGCAAAATACGGTGTCGCCCGAGATGCTTTTAACTATCGCTTCCTTGCCTATGTCGGCAAGAAGAACCTTATCGCCGACCTGTAAAGGACGGGGCAGAACGTAATTTTCTTCATCGACCTCAAATTCTTCAACGTCGGCAATAGCGGCAGAGGTGTCCTTAATATTCTGGCGTATCGCCTTACGAGCCTCCTCGATTCTTGCCATTTCAAGACGTTTTGCATCGGCCTTTTTCAGCTCGTTAAGCTGTTCAAAAACCTGATTGCTCGACTGTTTTGCGGCATCGAGAATGCGTTGCGCCTGAGCGCGTGCGCGGTCAAGCTCGGCTTCGGCTCTTTCTTGTATTTCGGTTGCGTATTTTCTCGCTTCCTCGCGGACACGCAAAGCATCTGCGCGTGCACGCTCGGATTCGGTACGCTCTTTACGAAGATTTTGCTCGGTTTCTTCAAGACGGACGATTACGTCCTCAAAGCGAATATCGTCTTCCGCCAAGAGCTCTTTTGCACGCTCGATAACCGATTCGTCCATACCCAAACGCAAGGAAATTTCAAAAGCGTTACTTCTTCCCGGAATACCGGTTATAAGTCGGTAGGTGGGCTTGAGCGTTGCGAGGTCAAATTCGCAAGAGGCGTTAAGAACGCCTTCGGTATCAAGTGCATAAAGCTTGATTTCGGAATAGTGCGTTGTTGCGGCAACGATTGCCCCCGATGCGCGAACTCTTTCGAGAATTGCGATTGCAAGCGAAGCGCCCTCGGTCGGGTCGGTGCCTGCGCCGAGCTCATCGAAAAGCACGAGTGAGCCCTTGCCGCATTCCTTTAAAATCGAAACGACGTTCACCATATGAGATGAAAACGTGGAAAGCGATTGCTCGATGCTTTGCTCGTCACCGATATCGGCAAGAACGCCGTTGAATATCGGTAGTGCGCTTCCGTCATCGGCAGGAATATACAAGCCGCTTTGCGCCATCATCGAAAGGAGACCGAGCGTTTTAAGCGTTACGGTTTTACCGCCCGTATTGGGCCCTGTGATGATAAGCGCGTTATCCTTTTCTCCGAATTCAACGGAAATGGGGACTACCTTACTTCGCGGAATCAACGGATGGCGCGCGCGGATAAGGCGGATGACGGGTGCGTCGGTTTTCGGACGGATGCCGAATATCTCCGATGAATAAGAAGCGCGCGCAAATATTGCATCAAGGTCGATCATCGCCTTGAAGTCGACACGGATGACGTTCGCAACAGATGCGACCTTTGCCGAAAGATCGTAAAGGATCTTTTCTATCTCCTCGGCTTCTCTTCCCTTAAGCTCACGAAGCTTGTTGTTGGCTTCCAAAACCGCCATCGGTTCGATAAACAGAGTTTGTCCCGAGGCGGACGAATCGTGAACCAGTCCCTTGATCTCATTCTTATGCTCGGCGCGTACGGGAATAACGTATCTGCCGGAGCGTATCGTTACTACTGCATCACGGAGATATTTTGAATTTTCGCCCGTGGTAAGGCGCGACAATATTTCGCGCACGTTTTCTTCTGCTCTTCGAATTTCGCGTCGTATCCGATAAAGCTCGCTCGAAGCGTCATCGGCGATCATATCCTCGCCGATGATCTTCACGGATATTTCATCAGCCAGCGCTTTAGATTCAACGAGCGTTGAAAAATAAGGATAAAGCGCGGGGATATCTCTTCCCTCGGGATATCTTTTTACGTATCCGACGGCACGCAGCATTGAAGCGATATTTAAAAGCTCAAGCAACGTAAGCATCGCTCCTTTTTCGGCACGGTCGGCAGAATCGACAACGCCGTCGGGCGCGGAAAAGGTCGGTTTTCCCTTAACCACAAGCAATTCAAGAGCCTGTTCGGTTTCGTCAAGCAGACGTGAAATTATCACCCTGTCGGTTGCGGGTACCGTTTGAGAAACCTGTTCCCTTGCGGGTGCAGTCGTCGCAAACGTCGATACGAAATTTATTATTTTGTCATATTCAAGTATTGTTTTTGCCTTTGTAAAGCCTTTCATTGAAGTTCCTCACAGTGTTTATAAAAGGAAAGCGTTTTGAAGCCTCTTTCGGCGCGCATAAGTAAAAATCTTTCTGCTGTATCCGAAAGTATCGCTTGGTCGGATTCACCGATCCGAAAAGATAAGAAGCGCGAGAGCTCGCTTTGGGTAACGTGAGCGATAGCCTTCGACACCGCAGGCGTTATTTGAATATATCCCAAGCCTCCGCTTGCGCAGTTTTTACAGTGCGTTACACCCTCGGTCAGATTAAACATCGAATCGTTTAAAAGCTCATCTCCGCAGGCGTCGCAAATATCGGTTTCGGGCATAAAGCCGCATTCGGCACACAGTCGAAGCTCAAACGCGGATTTTATAACCGTGTTATCGGAAATTTTGTTTTCAAGCGCATACAGCGAATTTAAAAGCAGCCTTAAAATATTAGCAGACTCTTCTCCCGGGACTGCAAAAGCCGAAGCCGCATCACAAAGATAACAAGCGAGTGAATAGCTCTTTATATCCTGACGTATAGGATAAAAATCGGCAATCAGCGACGCTTCGGTCAAGGTATATAAGCCGTTCTTTTCGTAAAGCAGCATATCCGAAAAA
>JAZRTE010000073.1:0-10024 GCA_045651785.1 Eubacteriales bacterium
AATTCATGAGGATATCTGTCCTTATGGTATTCCTGCAAACCGCAGGAAAGCATTATTTCGGTGATATAATCATCGAACTCTTCCTTGGGAACGATGTTGTGTTCCTTAACAGCTTCGCCGATGATTTCGCCGATAGGAAGTCTCGGACTAAGGCTGGAATAGGGGTCCTGGAAGATTATCTGGATATCGGGGCGAAGCTTGTTGAGCGCTTTATTGCTCAATTTGCTTATGTCGATACCGTTTTCCTCAAAGTATTTAACAAGTTCTTCCTTGGTCGAGCCGACGCTGTTCTTAGCGTCTTCGGGAAGAGCCTTCTTAAGCTGTGCAACGGTAAGCTTATCCAAGCTGAGTCCGCGATATAAAACTTCGCCATCGGTTATGGGATACAAACGAAGCATCGTTCTGCCCATCGTTGTCTTACCGCAACCCGACTCACCGACAACGCCGAGAGTTGTGCCGGGTCTGATCGCGAAGGAAACGTCGTCGACAGCTTTAACGTTGCCGACAGTAACTTTGAAGAAGCTGGACTTGATCGGGAAGTACTTCTTAAGTCCGCGTACTTCAACAATAGGTTTATCCATGGGCTGATTTACAGAATTATTTGAGCTCATCCAACAGCACCTCCGGATCTACAGTTTTGGGATATTCGATTATCTCGCCCTGCTTTGCGAAACGGTGGCAAGATACGTAATGGGTATCGCTGACTTTGATCATAGGCGGATATTCGCCGTCGCATTCAGCGATGCATTCGTCGCAACGGTCCTTAAAATAGCAGTAGTTAGGCATATTTACAGGGTTGGGAACGCTGCCGCGGATATTATAGAGCGACTCAACAGTCTTGTTGATTGCGGGCTTACTCTTCATAAGGCCGATCGTGTAAGGATGCAAGGGGTTATGGAAGATATCGTCCTTCGTACCCTTTTCAACAACACGTCCTGCGTACATAACTACAACGTAGTCAGCCATGTGCGCGATAACACCCAGGTCGTGAGTGATAAGCATGATCGAGCTGTTGATCTTGTCCTTCAATTCCTGAAGAAGATCGAGAATTTGCGCCTGAATGGTAACGTCAAGCGCAGTGGTGGGTTCGTCGGCAATAATAAGCTCAGGATTGCAAACGAGCGCCATTGCGATCATAACACGCTGGCGCATACCGCCCGAAAGCTCGTGAGGGAACATTTTGTAAACGCCCTCTGCGTTTGCGATACCGACCTGCTTGAGCATATCGATGGTCTTAGCCTTGACCTCTTCCTTTGTAAGACCGGGAGAGTGGAGATTGATGACCTCGTCAACCTGCATACCGATACGGAATACGGGGTTCAAGCTTGTCATCGGCTCTTGGAAGATCATCGAGATCTTGTTGCCGCGTATCTTCATCATTTCGGAATTGGGCACGTTTACGATATTATAAGCCTTGCCGTCATCGAAATTGAAACGGATCTCGCCGCCTACTACCTGACCGACAGGTCTTTGAAGAAGCTGCATAACCGAAAGCGAGGTAACGCTCTTGCCGCAGCCCGATTCGCCAACGACGCCGACGGTGCTGTTCTTGGGTATGTCAAAGGTGATACCGTCAACCGCCTTTACAGTACCGATATCGGTAAAGAAGAAGGTACATACGTTATCAAATTCCAAAATGTTGTTTTTATCGCGCATTTCGGTCATATAAGTGTCGGGATTGACGTTATTTGCCGCTCTGCGCTTTTCGAGCTTTTTGGTAAGCTTTTTGTTGAAAGCGGAAATCTTGCGCGATTCTTTGCTGCCGATATATGAGCTCTTCTTGTTGGTTTTTTCAGTTTTAGTACTCATTTTCCGCCTCCTTTAACGTTTCATCTTCGGGTCGAAAGCGTCTCTCAAGCCGTCGCCCACAAAGTTAAAGGCAATAACCGCCAAGCAGATAAGACATCCGATAGGAACCCAGATATATGCATACGCTTGTAGATATTCAACCTTTTGAGTGATGTTGTTCATCATATTGCCCCAGGTTGCCATCGGGTGCTTAACACCTAAACCGAGGAACGAGAGTGTCGATTCGGTAATAATTACCGAGCCGAGACCCATAGTAGCCTGAACGATAAGCTGAGGCATTACGTTAGGAACGAGGTGACGGAAGATACGGCGGCTTGTGCTAAGACCGGATGCTTCTGCCGCAACCATAAATTCCTGCTCGCGGAGCGAAAGGATCTGACCTCTGACCATTCTTGCGACGCCTGCCCAGCCAAGGAAGCCGAGTATCGCCATCATCCATACAAGTCTGGTCTTATAGTCCATTTCAATCGAGTCAAAGAGTGCACCGGTAATAATCAGGATAGGCATCGAGGGGATACAGTAGAAGATATCAACCAAACGCATGATAAGATTGTCTACCCAACCGCCGAAATAACCTGCGATACCGCCCATGATAACGCCGATGAACATTTCGATAATAACAACTACAAAGCCAACGAGAAGCGAGATTCTGCCGCCGTACATAATTCTTGCAAGAACGTCCATACCGTTAGCGTCGGTACCGAGAATGTGCTCGGAACTGGGCTCTTCATAGATTTGAATCAAATACAGAGCCTGATTGCTCCAAACGGTAAAGTCGTTTTGCTCTCTAACGACCTTAAACTCAATCTCTTCCATTTTGACGTTGCCGTCTTCATCCTTTTGAACCTTGCCCTCTAAAATAACGGGTGCAACTGCAGTAAAAGGAGTTTCGGTGCCTACGCCGGAGGAGTTTTCAATCATTTTCATAACAGTTTGTTCGAATTCAAGAACAAACTCAATGTTAAGACCGGTCTGAGTATCGTAGCTCGAAGCTGCAAAGGGAGAAAGGAAAGCAAAATCTTTGCCATCTTTGGTAATAATGATTGTGCCTTCATCGTCCTTCACGCCGAAATTCAAGCCGTTATAGGTGAATTCGGTCGCACCGGTAAACACCTTAGAATAAACAGCGTATTTAAATTCGCTATCCTTGCTGAAGGTGTCAAAATCGTTGGTGTTATAGAAGGTGGGGGTGTTTACGGTAGAAACAAAATAATATTTTGTTTCGCGGCCTTCCGACACGTCGCAATAGATATCGTAATCGATCTTGGAACCCTTCTTGTCCTTAACGATATCGTATTTTTGGCCGTTAAATTCAAAGCTTCCGGATTTGATACCGGCAGCTGCTGCCGCCGCAAATTCTTCGCCGAGGTCTTCAAAGCCTTCACGGAAGGTAACCTTACCGCCCATGATAGCATTACCGGAAAAGTCGGCAATTACAACGTAGGTACTGTCCTTGAGCGCATAAGCGTCGTCGGTAAGCTTTACGAGAGTGTAATATGCTCCGTCATCGGATGCAATATTATAGCTGTTCTTGTCCGCTTCGTTTTCGGACTCGAGCATTGTTTTGATGGTGCTGTTTACGTTACGCTCAACAAAGCTCAACGATTTTTTGGTATCCTGATCGATTTCGGGATTCCAGTAGTTGATAAACTCTTCACGGATCTGTCCGACAGCATATTTACTGTTCTGATATTTATATCCGTAAAAGGTTTCGTCCTGTGCGTAAGGATAGAAAATCGGTCCGACAAAGCAGAAAAGGAACAATAAAGCAAGCACGCAGGTGCCGAATATTGCAAGCTTATTGCGGATAAAGCGCTTAAATACCAAACGCGCAGGGCTTAATACCTTAACGCGCGCCGCATCGTCAAGCGTCATTTTGGATTCTTGCTTGGACTTTTCGTTAAGATTTTCGTCCTGTTTTTTGTTACTCACGTTGCGGCACCTCCTAATTAAGTCTTACGCGCGGGTCAACTACAGCGTAGAGAATATCGGACATCAAAGTGCCCAAAAGAATAAGTATCGACGAGAACGCCAGATAGAACATAGTAAACGGAATATCGCCGCCAACCATTGAATGATAGGATACGTAACCGATACCTCTGATATCAAACAGCGTTTCGGTGATAAGCGCACCCGAGAAAAGTCCGGGGAGCGAACCGCCGACGATAGTTACGATAGGAATAAGTGTATTTCTGAAAGCATGGTAGCCGATGACGCGCTTTTCCGAAAGACCCTTTGCTCTTGCGGTTCTGATGTAATCTGCATTAAGAACCTCAAGAGTGTTGGTACGGGTATAACGCATAAGGCCGCCGATACCGATTATAGTCAAAGTTATAACGGGCAATACCATATGATGGCAGGTGTCAAGGAACTGACCGAATGCATCAAGAGTGTGGTAATCTCTGCCCTGCATACCGCCGATATCAAACCAATTGAGGTTAGCGGCAAACACCAATTTCAATAGTGAGGCAAGGAAGAAGGTCGGCATCGAAATACCTACCAGTGCAACGACCGATATGGTATAGTCGGCAACGCCGTACTGCTTCTTTGCGGCAAGTATACCCAACGGTATAGCAATTGCCGTTTCCAACACGAATGCAATAACACTCAGCACGAAGCTGTACCAAATAACCGATTGGAATTTATCAACAACGGGCACCGTCCAGCTCCAGCTATCGCCGAAATCGCCTTGCACGGCATTTCCGAGCCAAGTGAAGTAACCCGTGGCAATATCTTTATCCATACCGAGATTTGCTTCCATCTCGGAAACCAGTTGTTCGTAGCTCTTTTGCATACCGGGCTGAGTAGCGAGCGCACGTGCCTGCTTTTCAATATAACCCGAAGGCAAGCTTGCCATAAGAGTATATATAACGAACATTACGATAAACAGTATCAGCGTACAGTAAAGCAGACGCTTGATAATGAATTTTAACATAAAATTTCACCGTCCTAAGAAAAAATGAGCGGTTGCTAATACTCAGTAAGAGTCTGCGGAATCCGCAGACTCTTACCAAAATAATTAATGATTTAAACTAATTAGATAACCGATTCTGCTATTAGTTCATTTCGAGGTTTTCGATATCGTTCATCCAGCCCCAGAAGGTAGTGATGTCGGGAGTCATGGTAGATACCTTAACTGCTTCGGTAGAAGCGATGATTGCGTTCTGTCTCTGGTAGGTAGGAATTTCTACGCCCCAGTCGAGGATGAGTTCGAGACATTCCTTGTAGGTTGCCTTTCTGAACGCCTGATCTTCACTCATACGAGCTTCTTCGATAAGCTTATCGAGTTCTTCGCTGGTGATGCTGTAGTGGTTAGAGCCGGTGGAGCCTTCGAGACCAACGATGTTGGAGCTGTGGTATACCTGATACATATCAGGGTCGATGGTTGCGCCCCAAGCTGCTGCCCAGATTTCGCACTGACCTGCATCGAGCTTGGTCCAAAGTTCATTGGAGTCGGAGGGGTCATTGATCTTGAGCTCGATACCAACGGTAGCGAGAGCTTCTGCGGTATTGGTAAATACGTTGTAAACGGGGTGGTCACCAATGCCGTCTGCGGGGATGATTACTTCGTAGGAGAGCTTAGCTCCTTCGGGAGCTGCAGTGAACTTGTCGCCTTCGAAGGTGAAGCCTGCTGCCTTGAAGTATTCAACTGCTGCTGCGAGAGCTGCTGCAAACTTTTCTTCTTCGGTCATGTTAGCGGTATAGATGTCCTTACCGTCAACGCCCTTGGAGTATGCGATTGCATAGCCTTCGTCAGCGGGCTTGGGAGCTGCCCAAGAGGTGTTGGAGATCGGGTAGTTGATAACCGATGCTCTGTCGCCGTAGTAGGAGCTTACAGCACTTTCTCTGTAAACGGAGAAGAGAGTTGCGAATGCTTTTCTGAGGTTCTTGGATTCTTCGGAATCCTTCTTGTCGCCAACCTTAACGGTGTTAGCGCAGATACCGATATAGCCGTAACCGAGGTTGTCAACGGTGTAAGTGGTGATCTTGCTGCCGGTGAGCTCGCCGCCGTTAGCTTCCTTGATAGCGTCTACGGTAGGAGTATCGAAGTTGGGGTCGGTAATATCAAAGGTGCCTGCCTGAACGCCTGCAAACTTGTTACCTGCGTCGGTTTCCTGGAAGTTGATGTACTTGATCTTGGGGCAGCCCTTGAAGTAGTATTCATTACGTTCGTAGTTAACTACGCCGTTTTCGAACTTAACGAACTTGTAAGCGCCTGCGCCGAGGGGCTTGGTGGTCTTCGACTTAACGCCGGAGAGGTCACCCTTGGTGAAGCCGAACTTGTTTTCGCTGTACTTGTATGCATCTCTGCTGCCGTAGTAGTGGAGAGGTGCAACGGTGAGGCCGAGCTGATAAATAGCTACAGCGTCGAATTTTTCGAGAGTAACCTTGAGGGAGTACATACCGGTCTTTTCGATACCGGAAATGTTAGCTGCGGAATCGCCGGTAACAACACCTGCTGCGTATTCGTTAGCCTTGTCGCCGAGTTCAGCGTTGAGAAGGTCTACGATGGATTCGTTGAATGCTTCGTAGTTGATACCGTCATCAGAGATGTCGTAACCGTACTTTTCAACGATAGCTGCCCAGAATTCTTCTGCGGAGGTAGCTTCGTAGCCCCAGAGGCCTGCTGCGCCTGCATAGTCGGAAACGCCGTATTGTTCGCCGTATACTGCGATGATATCATCGAGAATGCCGGTAGCGAACTTAATACCTGCTGCTTCGAAAGCAGTCCAGAAGTAGGTAGCCTGATCAGCGGTGTAGAATTCGCTGGTCTTGTCGGGACCGTCAGCGAGAAGGAGGTTAATAAGAGAAGACATACCGCTTCTGTATTCTTCCATACCCTTGATGGGGAGAGCATAGAAGGTGCTGGAGCCATCATAGGTGGGGTCGGAAAGAACGTACATCGAGAAGATTACGTCGTCAGCGGTGAGGTTAACACCGTCAGAGAAGAAAACGTCTTCACGAAGCTTGAATTCGTAAGTGATGGAGCCGTCTTCGCCCTTGGTGATGGTGCAGTCTGCGATACCGGTATAGAGATAATCTTTACCGTTAAACTTGTTGGTTTCGCCTTCGATACCCTTAAGGATAACGTTACCTTCGCGGTCGGTGGTAAGAAGACCAACCTGAGTCATACCTGCTGCGTCTTGGTCATAAGCAGTGGTAGCGAAGAAGGGGCTGAACTTTTCGGAGAAGGTGTCGTAACCTACTACGAGAGTTTCGCCGCCCTTATAATCGGGGATCGTGGGAGTGGGAGCCTTTTTGTCGCTTACAGCGTCCAAATTAGCTTTTTCGTCAGTGCTGGTTTCGGTGCTGGTGTCAGCAACGCTTTCGCCTACAGAAGATTCTTCTGTACCGCTGTCACAAGCTACAACAGAAATGGTCATTACTAAAACGAGAAGCAATGCCAACAATCTGATGCTGTTTTTCATGGTGATTTCCTCCTGAAAAATTTTGTGTTTTTTATATTTTTAATGCGCTTTTACGCAAATAAAAATCTTCATTCCTACTCTTCCGCTTCAATTTCCTCCGTTGCAATACGTTTTCTGCTCGCGAAGATATACCAGGCAGATGCCGAGCCGAGCATCAAAAGAAGCAACGAAATTATATCGGGTGCGGAAAAGTTATATATTATACAGTAGACAAGTCTCGCAACAGCGCTTGCGGCAAAAAAGCTGCCCGACGCGGCGGAATTAAAGGTTATTCTTCCCTCGGTCTTATCGCGAAATTCCCTTATCAGCGGAACCTTTTTCAAATAAAGATTCGCAACGCCCATCAATAAATGCGCCAACGGGAAAAGCGTAACAACGTGCGGCAGTGAAACATAGAGCTGATGCGTCGATACGGTATTAAACAAAAGCGGAACGATACAGCAGACCAACGCAAGAACCGATGCAACCGTGAAAGCCGTGCGGGTCTTCGCAATTTGAGCATCGCTCGCGGTAAATTTAAAATATTTACCGATATAGGTCGCCGTAACTCCGGGCTTACCGTTGGGCTTTATTATAAAATCCTTACGGTAATCCTTTATATATTTCTTGTACCCCATCGTTCACCATTATACCCGTCCGCACACAAGCGCAACCGAATCGCACATTCGTGCTTTTCGGCATCAGCCGAAAAACGGACACAGATAACCATACTACTATATCATAATGACAACATTATACCGAATACATCGCATTTTGTCAATACAAAAAAACTCAAATTCGGTCATTTGTCATTTTTTTCTCACACACTCACCTTGTTCATTATATTCAAAGCAAGAAAAAGAGGCACACTTTCTTGCGCAGTGTGCCCCATACAGCATTATTTAAATAAGCTTATTTGCCTTGCTCGAGAGCCAAGGTAACGGTGGTCGCATCGCAAACCTCGGTCGGGCCGAAGTACTGAATAGCGCCGGGATAAACGAAGCAGGTATTTTCTGCCCATTCAGCGCGGTTTTCAGCGAAGAACTTAAAGGGAGCGCCGTCCAATTCAACAAGAGCCTTGCGGATAACGGGCTTGTCCTTACCGTGTCTTCTTTCGATGTTCATCATCTTGGTCATAGGCATACCGCCTGCAACCCATTCTTCAGCAGGATTGCTGAGGTTGGAAACCTTGGAAAGGTAGCCGGTCTAGCCGTATTGGATAAGCATAAATGCGTTGTAACCGAGCGAGTAGCAGTAGTCAGCATCGAAGTTCGAGGGGAATGCGCAACGGCCTTCGTAACCGAGGAAGTGGTGGAGTGCCGAGAACTTGCCGTTATAGGTGCCTGCCGCCTTGCGTGCCTTGAGATTGTCGGCAACGAGAGCGGAGAAGAGCTTTTCGGATTCGATAAGCGAAACCTGAACGTTACCGTGGGGATCGCGTTCAAGGAAGAGCTGTTGTTGGATAGACTGAGGAAGAATTGCAAATACTGCCATCGATTCCTTGGTAAGACCGGCTTCGATGAACGCATACTTAGCATCCCAAGTGGGAAGAGCGTTGAAGGCTTCGGTCTTTTCGCCTGCGAGAAGCTCATTGATTTCAGCAATAAGAACCGAGAATTCGGGAACGAATTCAACGATACCTTCGGGGATGATAGCAACGCCAAAGTTCCAGCCCTTGGAAGCGCGGATAGCAACGGAATCTGCGATATAATCAGCGATTTCAGCCATAGACATCTTCTTAGCGGCAACTTCTTCGCCTACCAAGCAGATGTTGGGACGGGTTTGGAGCGCACATTCAAGAGCAACGTGAGAAGCGGAACGGCCCATAACCTTAACAAAGTGCCAATATTTCTTAGCGGAGTTAGCATCGCGTTCGATGTTACCGATAATTTCGCTGTAGGTCTTGGTTGCGGTATCGAAGCCGAAGGAGCATTCGATATCTTCGTTCTTAAGGTCGCCGTCGATGGTCTTGGGACAGCCGATAACCTGAACGCCTGCATTGTTAGCTGCGAAGTATTCAGCCAAAACAGCCGCGTTGGTGTTGGAGTCGTCGCCGCCGATGATTACGATTGCGTTGATGCCGTGCTTCTTGCAAACCTCTGCAACGATTGCAAACTGTTCTTCGGTTTCGAGCTTGGTTCTGCCCGAGCCGATGATATCAAAACCGCCGGTGTTGCGGTATTGATTGATATATTCGTCGTCGAAAATGATATAGTCGTCTTCCAAAAGACCGGAGGGGCCGCCCTTGAAGCCGTAAAGAACGTTGTTCTTGTCGGTTGCCTTCAAAGCGTCGTACAAGCCGCAGATAACGTTGTGTCCGCCGGGAGCCTGACCGCCCGAAAGGATAACGCCGACCTTCTGAGTCTTAGCTTCAGCGGTGTTGGTACCTTTTTGGAAGGTGATTTCGTTCTTGCCGTAGGTGTTGGGGAACAACGCCTTGATCTTTTCCTGATCCGCTACGCTTTCGGTAGGTGCGCCGTTCTTAACGCAAATTTCGGAAATGCCGTTTCTGAGCATACCGGGCAATTTGGGTGCATATTGGTATCTTGCTGTTTGAAGAGGGGAAAGTTTCATTAAAATGACACTCCTTGTTCTTGATATTTATTCAAAATCGATATATTATACCCCATTTAAAAACAAAAGTAAATAGGATTTTACATTTTTTTACGATACTTGTACGTCGGCGGTATGCTTTACGCAAGAAAAACACCGTCGGAAGGATATTTCCGACGGTGTTTTGAAATTAATCTTCAATTCCTATATCAGGATGGCTCGACACTCCGCGAGCATTAAAAGTGTACATATCT
>JAZRTE010000074.1:0-4770 GCA_045651785.1 Eubacteriales bacterium
TTATGCGTCTTTTCGGCGCGGACAGAATTTTGGCGGTGGTTGAGGCACTCAAGATGCCCGAAGACCAGCCTATCGACGCGGCGATACTTTCAAACTCCATCGAAAGCGCACAAAAGCGCATTGAAGGCACCAACTTCGAGCGCAGAAAGAACGTGCTTCAATATGATGACGTTATCAACCTTCAGCGTGAAATCATCTATAAGGAACGCCGCGCAGTGCTTGACGGCGATGATATTTCGGGCAAGATATGCAAGATGGTCGACGATCATATCGAAGAAACGCTTTCGCCCTTCGCTCAGTCCGACGTTGCCGACGAATGGGATTTCGACGGTATGCGTAACGCCTTCAAGGGCTTGCTTACTACCGATGATGATTTCAAATATACTCAGGCAGAGCTTGGCGATCTGCAGCTCTCCGACGTTTGCGCCGTTATTTCCGAGCGCGCTCGCGAAATGCTCCGAAAGCAGGAAGAGCTCTTCACTCCCGAAATATTCCGCGAGGTCGAACGTGCAATCCTTCTCCGCAACGTCGATTCCCGTTGGGTAGAGCATATCGACGCTATGGATGACCTCAAGGGCAGCGTAGGTCTGAACGCTTATGCACAGCGCAACCCCGTTGTCGAATATAAGATACAGGGCGGCAATATGTTTGAGGAAATGATTTCCGAGATCCGTTCGGGCACCGTCAGAATGATCCTTTCCGCAAGACCGCGCAATGCAAGCACCGAGCGTAAGCAGGTGCTCAACGGCAGTGCGAGTATGCAGACCGACGGCAAAAAGGTCAAGCCCACACCCGTCAAAAAGGTCGAAAAGGTCGGCCCTAACGACCCGTGTCCCTGCGGAAGCGGCAAAAAATACAAGAAGTGCTGTATGGGCTCGGACAAATAAATTGAAAGGCGCGGATTGTTTAACGCAATTCCGCAATAAATAACAAAAAATGGGATTTGGTATAGCTTTATTGGGATACTGCTGCTTCGCTATGTACGAGATAGGCGGCGGTATCCTCGCCGCACCGTTATTGGCATACGGCTTTTTCCTCGCGTCGCGTTTGGAAAAAAACTTTATGAAAGCGGCTTTATCCGCACTGTTCTTATTGCCGAGAGGAGCAATACAGCTTTTGACCGTATTTGGATTGTTCGATATAATCGAGATCCCCACGCTTAACACGGCGACCTATGTCGTTCACCTCTGCGCGTGGTTGTCAATGACATATTTCTGGCTGACAGCGGTAATAAATATCACAAGAGAGTGCAACGCGCCCAAGCTTGAACGCTCGGCTCAGAACAGATTGGTCATCACGGTTGCCTTCATCGCTCTTTCACTTGCGACCGGACTTATGAACATATTCGGTCTGCTCGGCTCTGTCGGTGACACGGTAACCTCGGTACAGTTCATTTTGCAATACGTGGTCATTATCATAAACATTTTGTTCCTTCACACCTGCTTTGTTCTGATAACAAGCGAAAAGCAATATGAAAAGGATAAGCAGCAGCTTGCAAAGGAGCAAAACGAGGCTATCAAAAAAATGGAAGAAAAGAGAGCGGCAAGGCAGGAAAAGCTAAACCGCAGAAACGGCAAAAAATAAGTGATTTCAACCGAAAGGAGAGGAATTTTAAAAATGAGCAAGCAAGGTAAAAGTATTTCAAAAAAAAGCAAGCTTCTAATAATTCTCGGTTTTCTGTTCTTTGTAAACCCCGTCCCTGCGGGACTTGATATCCTCCCCGACGTTTTCGGCTGTGTGCTCTTGTTTTTCGGTCTTACCCAGCTTTCCTATTTCGACGGTTCGGTCGAGGAAGCGAAAAAAACGCTCCTCTACCTTTTCGGCGTTGAGGCTATACACCTTTTGCTTATGCGCTCTGTATTTTTGACCGAG
Source organism: Eubacteriales bacterium (assembly GCA_045651785.1). Taxonomy (GTDB): domain Bacteria; phylum Bacillota; class Clostridia; order Oscillospirales; family CAG-382; genus Coliplasma. Next base: position 1,873 of record JAZRTE010000074.1, read on the forward strand.
ATCGGCTCGAACCGTATGCTTGCGGTAACGGCGTTTTCGATAGCGGAAGGCATTATTTACGTCATATTTTTCAAAAAGCTTTTTTCGGGCATTTCCTATTTTTCGATGCGAAACGATTGCGAAAAAACGCTTGAAAAATGCGACGGAGCCGCCTTTTTGTCCTATCTTGCGTTTTTCATCCGTATCGCCGCCTCGCTTCTGCCCGAATTGATCTCGATACTTGAGCTTCAGTTGAATCTCGAGCTTGATTTCGATACCTACGATGCCATCAGCGCAGTAGTAGCAGTCAAGCCGTTGCTTACCGTTTTCCTCTCGCTTATCGCATTGGGCGTATCAATTGCTTGGTTCGTTTCGGTCAAAAAGCTCTTTTCTCTGCTTCACCTTGAATGCGGCGAAAAAATCGATGAAATTTACAACAACGAATATACCTCAAGGCCCGAAAAAACACGTCCGAAAAGGCTTAAAGCCGCGGCTTATTTAGTATATTTTGCGGTAATATTCTCGCTCGATATCACCTTTGACGGCACACGGATACTACCCGCCTCCGCAATGTTTTTGTTGCTGTTTGCCTCAAGCTTTGCGTTCAAAGGTATATCCGAATTCAAAAACACAAGGACATTTGCATTGCCTGCGTTTCTTCTCTTGCTGGTGACCGAGCTATACCGCGCGTTCTTAGCGCCCTACGGCGCAATAGTCATCTATGCGACCGAGCTTTGGATCGTAGCAGTCGGAGCGGTTCTGGCAATAGCAACAGCAACCGTATCGCTCCTTGCGGTTCGCTCCTTCATCGGCGATATTAAAAAGCTTTCAAGCGAGCTTGGCACGGGCGAGGTCTTTACCGGATTTATGTGGCTTTTCTACTGTGCAACCGTCGTTCTTTGGGCGGTCGGATTTGCAATTCCCTATCTGTTCCCGACAATTTCGGGCTCCAAGCTCGTTTTCTCGGGTCTGTTCATCGGGCAAACGGTTAAAACACTCGGCGGAATACTCGAAAAAGAAAGCTTCAATTATTCGTTATACCACAAATAAACTATCGGGAACGGGCCACCGTTCCCTTGTTTATTTCTCTATATGTAATCCACTTAAATATTTGAGGTAAAAACACTCTAAATTATTGACACAAAAGGATTAGTGTGATATAATTTTGTCACAATGGAAATATTCCAAATATTTTTTCAGAAAGGCGAAAAAACAATGAAGAAGTTTCTCTCTCTCCTTCTCGTTGCTGTTCTCGTATCGGCAATGTTCGCTGTTCCCGTAAGCGCAGACGATGAAATGTACTGGGCTGAAGGCGAATACGACCTTATTAAGGACAACAACGTAGATCCTCACCACGCATGGGGTTATAAGTTCACTATTGATACTCTTAACACCCTTTCCGGCAACACCACTGTTGTATTTACCACTGCAGAAGGTTATGCATCTGCAGGCAAGTGGGCCTCCAAAGCAGTTTTTGCTCCTACAGAAGAGGCAAATGTATACGAACTCGTTGCTGCTTATCAGTACACCAGCAAAACGGGCTCTGAAGACATTGCCGACGGCATCGTTGACTTCTCTAAGGGTCAAATCGTATTGGTAGCTCAGGACTCCGGTACCAGACCCGAAAAGAACACTGACGGCACTCTTAAGTTCCCCAACTGGGAAGAAAGAGCCGCTATCTGGGGTCTCGTTCACACTCCCGGCGCTAAGGCTACTCTCGCAGGTATTGACGTTGCTGCAGGCACCATGACCGACGGCACCGTTACTATCGAAGCTGATCCCTCCAAGGTAGAAGACGATAAGGATGATGAAGAAGTTATCTCTCTTAACCTTATCGATCCCGCTACTCCTTGGGAAGTTACCGGCAACGGCTCCTTCTCTTATGAAGGCGACGTTCTTACCGTTAACGCAGTTGAAGAATGGCCCTGCATTCAGGCTTACTATGCTGAAGCAATCGCTGTAAACGTAGCTGATTACTACCTCGTTTACGATTTCACCGTTGAAGGCGAAGCTAACATGAACTTTATCTTTGCTAACGGCGGCACCTTCTCTATCTCCAACTCTGCATTGTCGCTTGACGAAGGTCAGTTTAACGCAGGCAGCGGCGACCTTCTCGCAGGTTCTTACAAGGGCGTTATTGCTCTTACCGATCTCGTTGCATCTACCGCTAATTATCAGTCCGCCGCATTCCCCGCTGCAGAAGTTGTTGACGGCGTTCTCACCTTCGCAGGACTTAACATCTTCTCCGTTGGTACCGACGTTGACGTTGTTGTTAACAAGTTCGCGCTCGTTAACAAAGTTGAATCCGACGACGAAGAAATTATCGATATCACCAACGTAGCACTTAACAAGGAATATGAAATTTCCGGTATCGGCGCGCGTGATTCTTACTACGGCAACGTTACCGACGGTTTCGTAGCAGAAGATCTCGGCGACAACAAGGACGCTGAATGGTTTGGCTTCTACCACAACGGCGATAACCCCACCAACGCACCCGACAAGGTAGGTTACTTCATCATCGATCTTGAAGACACCTATACTCTCACGTCTGCAAAAGTACACTTGACCAATAAGACCGGCTGGGGCGTCGTACCTCCCGAAGCAGTTACCGCATACGTATCTCTCGACGGTAACGCTTACGAAGAAATCGGTTCCTTCGAAGGCATCATCGCTGAAGACGATTTCTATTGGGTAAACCTTGAAAACATCAACGCTAAGGCTAAGTACGTTAAGATCGAAGTTAAGCTCGGCGGCACCTTCGCATTCGTTTCCGAAATCGAAGTTTACGGCGGCAAGGGCAGCGCAGGCGGCTCTACCACCGAACCCAAGGAAGACGTTGAAGCTGATATGAAGGAAGCTCTCGGAACCGCACCTGCTGACGCTAAGCTCGACTTCGTAATCGACGCTCCCGAAACCTAC
>JAZRTE010000075.1:0-2831 GCA_045651785.1 Eubacteriales bacterium
ACCCCGCCGCGCGGATTCCGACCGAAATGCTTGCATTTCGTGTCGAAAGCGTAGCGACATGCCCCTCATCCGTCAAAACCTAACGGTTTTGCCACCTTCCCCCGAGGGGGAAGGCATCTGAGGTGCAATCGCATTATTACAATAAAAATTACAATGAAATCAACATATTTTTCAAGGACATGCGCCTTGAAAAATATACCTTAGAGCATCGCGAGTGTCGAGCGAAGCGAGGCGCGAGGCGCGAGCGAACGATGCTCACAAAAACCATTGAAATCCTTGGATTTCAATGGAGAGCGTAGCGATTCGGGGTCCCCGAAAATGCTTGCATTTTTGGGGGGATAATTAATGCTGCCAAGCACCCAAATAATTCTTTTGATTTTCGGTAAGAGTGTCGATCTTGCAACCCCAGAAAGCGAGCTTGCGGCGAGCAACCTCCTCGTCAACCTCACGCGGTACGCGGATAAGCTTTTCCTGAATGTTGCCCTTGTTTGTAACCAAGTGAAGCGCGGAAAGCGCCTGAATAGCAAAGGACATATCCATAATTTCGGCAGGGTGACCGTCGCCTGCACAGATGTTTACCAATCTGCCCTCGGCAATAACGTAAACGGTGTTGCCGTTGGGAAGCTTATAGCCGATAATATTGTTACGCGCTTCAAAGGTTTCGGTTGCATATTCGCGGAGAGCCTTCATATCAACCTCAACGTCGAAGTGACCTGCGTTTGTAAGAATTGCGCCGTCCTTAAGAAGCTCGAAGTGCTTGGTGGTGATAACCTCGCAGTCGCCGGTTACGGTGCAGAAGAAATCGCCTTCCTTTGCCGCATCCTCCATGGGCATAACCGCAAAGCCGTCCATAACCGCTTCCATTGCGCGGATGGGGTCTACCTCGGTAACGATAACCGATGCGCCCAAGCCCTTTGCGCGCATTGCAACGCCCTTGCCGCACCAGCCATAGCCTGCAACAACGACCTTTTTGCCTGCAACGATAAGGTTTGTGGTGCGGTTAATGCCGTGCCAACCCGATTGACCCGTACCGTAACGGTTGTCGAAAAGATGCTTGCAGTCGGCATCGTTAACCAAAACCATCGGGAATTCCAAAATACCCTCGCGCGCCATAGCGTGCAAGCGGATGATACCTGTTGTGGTTTCTTCGCATCCGCCGATAACGTCGGGAAGAAGCTCGCGGTATTTGGTGTGGATAAGGTTTACCAAATCGCCGCCGTCGTCAATGATAATGTTGGGTCTGCCCTCTGCGATAACGCGTGAGGTATGTGCTTCATATTCCTCGTCGGTACAGCCGTGCCAAGCGTATACGTTAAGTCCGCCGTGAACCAAAGCCGCCGCAACGTCATCCTGAGTAGAAAGAGGGTTCGAGCCGGTGATATACATTTCGGCACCGCCTGCCGCAAGAACACGGCAAAGGTAAGCGGTTTTTGCCTCCAAATGCACCGAAAGCGCAACACGAAGCCCCTCAAAAGGCTTGGTCTTGCTGAATTCCTCTTCAATACCGCGAAGAAGGTCCATATTGCTCTTTACCCATTGAATTTTAGTTTCTCCGCTTTCCCAAAGGGAAATATCTTTAATATCGTAAGACATATTTTTACTCCTTAATTGTCAAGAAAGTTGACGATTTTGTTTATATTGTAATAAAGCTGTTCGGTATCTATTGTAAGCAGCTCTTTGTTTTTCATAACTACCTTGCCGTCGATAATGAGGGTATCGGTTTCACTGCCGTCACAGCAATAGCAGATAGCCGCGTAATAATTGCGAAGCGGTATCATCTGAGGCACGTCGGTATCGATAAGCGCGATATCCGCCGCCCAGCCCTCTTCGATTTTGCCCAAGCGGTCAAAGCCAAGCGCCTGAGCACCGTTTACCGTCGCAAATTCAATCGCCTTCTTGGCAGGTATCGCAGTCGAATCGTAATTCGTGCCCTTGTGCAGAAGCGTCATATAATTAAGCTCGGAGAACATATTAAGCGAGTTGTTCGAAGCCGCCGAATCGGTACCGATACAAACGTTAACGCCCGCTTGGTCAAGCTGATAAATAGGCGCGATGCCGTTGCCGAGCTTAAGGTTCGATTTAGGATTGGAGGCAACCGAAACGCCGTATTTCGCAAGTATCGAAATATCGTTTTCGGTAAGCTGAACGCAGTGCGCGGCAAGGGTTTTGTTTTCAAAAAGTCCAAGAGATGCAACGTATTCGGTCGGGGTACAGCCGTTATCGCGCATACAGTCGTTGAATTCCGCCTTGCTTTCCGAAAGGTGGATGTTAAGTCCGAGATTTAAGCGCTTTGCTTCCTCGGATATCTTTAAAAGATATTCCCTGTCGCAGGTATATATTGCGTGGGGCGCAAGCATAAATTTAATATTCTTTTCGTGCTTCCATTCTTCGATTTCCTTGAATTGGTCGTCAAGACGCTTTTGTCCGCCCTCACTTCCGACAAGTCCGCGCGAAACGACCGCACGCATACCGCAATCAACCGCAGCACGAGCCGAATTGCCGGGGAAAAGGTGCATATCGCAAAATGTCGCACAGCCGCGCTTCATCATTTCCGCGCAGGAAAGAAGCGAGCCCCAATATGCCTGCTCGCCGTCAAGACGGTCTTCCTTGGGCATAACGCCGTTGAAAAGCCATTCCATAAAGGGAAGGTCGTCTGCCGCGTTGCGAAGCGTGGACATATACATGTGAGTGTGCGCGTTAACGAACGCAGGCATCGCCAAACGGTTTTTGCCGTCGATAATTTCGTCTGCAACAAAATCGTCGCCGATTTGTCCGATTTTTGCAATAATCCCGTCTGTGATGGCGATATCGGTCGTTTTTAAACGGTCGCC
>JAZRTE010000076.1:0-36621 GCA_045651785.1 Eubacteriales bacterium
AGAAAAATATAAAATATATTTAGAAAAAGCAAAAAATTACCCTTACAGTATCGATACTATATCAAGAACAATGTCGTGCATAGCGGAGCTTTTGGCAATACATGGTAAAGATATGTCAGAGGATGAGAAAAACGAATTGGTTTCAAAGGCAGAAACGTTTGCTGATGAAATGCGCAAGTTGGGCGAAAAAACGGGTACAGATTCAATTATATGTTCTCATGCAATTCTTGCAGATGTATATATGAGCTCCGGAGAGTTCAAAAAAGCGGAAAAAGAAATTAATTATCTGCCGTATTGTCGTTATAACAAGGCGCGTATGCACGGTAATTTGCGACACCGAGAAAGGAAGTATGAAGACGCGATTGCGCATTATAGAGAATCGATTTCAGACTCGACATATTGGCTATTTTGGGACATCGAACGATTGGCGCATTCTTTATGGCGCGCGAGTGGTGATAATACAACCGCTCTTAAGATTTTTAGGTTAATGTACAATATGATTCACTGTATGTATGACGATAATCTATATCCTATTCCGCTGACTAATTATCTCTTACAGTCAAATATTCAATTGGCGGCAGAAAAAGCAAGAGCTGGCAACAAAGAGCTTTCATATAAGCATTTGGATGAAATTGTTGAAATAATTAAAGCCTACGAAAGCGGTTGCGGCAATACGCTTAAGACCGGATGTATACTATATCCGAATGCAATTCGTCCGTTTGATAAAACTGAACGAAAACGCTCGTATAAAGAATGGTTTTTAAGAAGTTTAGGATGGAATTCTTTTGATTCTATTAAGAATGAAGAACGATTTCGTGATTATTTGAGGTACGCCGAGAAGTTTAATTAACACAATAAAAAAGAGTCGTTTAAAACGACTCTTTTTATTATATTATGCAAGTTGATTGGGATCACCGAAGATAGCGTAGTAAGTTTTTACAATTTTTTCTTCAAATACAAAGTCAAACCAAGATTCGTATTTGGGAACTAACTTCTTTTCTTCTTCGCCTTCGCCTTCGCCCTCGCCTTCGCCTTCGCCTTCGGCAGGGGGTTCTTCGGTTGCGGCGTCAGATTCTTCGCCTTCGGTCTCGGCCTTTTCTTCTTCATAGAAGCCGATTCCTAAGTAAATTTCTTCAGCGGTGAGGCCGAGTGTTTCGCCGTTTTCTTCGATGAATTTTGCAACAGATGCTTCAATTGCGGTTTCGATTTCAGCGATGATGCTGTCGGTATACGCTACAAGCTCTTCGGCGATATAATCGTCTACGAGTGCCAAAATTTTGTTGGGAGCATCGTGAGTCAACATAAGGTTGAGCTGGGTTAAATACTCTTCGGAGTTTTGAAGATCGCGGAATGCCTTAGCGTATTCATCGGTATCTTCGATATCGTCAATAGCATCTTCAATTGCAGATTCAAGCTCGTTGTTGTAGCGGGACTCAACTTTTTCCATAATTTCATCTTCGCTATAGTAAGTTGCAAAGTTTTCGTTGACATACTCTTCGGTGAGAACTTCATTTACCATTGCGGAGATTTCGCTGCTTGTTGCTTCGGGATTTTCAGATTTGAACTTGGAAGTGAGTTTGTTTTTGAGTTTCTTTCTAACGTCGTCGTGAAGGTCTTCTCTTACTACTGCTTCGGCTTCTTCATAGATATCTTTGCCTTGCTTTGAAGTAACTTCATCGCGCATCTTTTCTGCATAAATAGGCTTAAGTACGTTTTCTTCAAACTGTTCGTCAATTCTGTCAACAAAGTCTTGAACGATTTCTGCTTCGGCTTTTGCATAAATTTCTGCATAATCGAACTCAACTGCTGTGCCGGAGAGAAGAGCAGGATAGTACTTGGCGATTACTTCGTTGATCACTTCGATATAGTCGGGTTCGTAAATATCAATAGTGTCTTTTTGCTCGATCTTCTGACCGGGATTCTTGGGATCATCGATTTCGACGGTTACTTCGTATGAAAACTTAGTGGGATTTGCGGTGAAACCGAGTGAAGGCGACACAATTGCATCCTGGTTTTGCTTTATAGCATCGATCCAAAGGTTTGCGTTTGTGGTATCGTGTTCGGTATCCTTGAGAATGTGAGTGATAAAGCAGTTGCCTACGTGGTTGGGGTCAACGATATAAACGTTCTTCACCACAATCTTTTCGTCGGGATTTTCAGGGTCGGTAATTTGAACGCTGTCTTCTTTTCTGACAACAAAACCGTCATCATCGAGCTGATAATGAACGTTTTCAACACCGTAAGTGAGGATGTTCATAAGCTGAGCATCAGTGTTGATAGCTTCCATAATTTCAATTACGTCGGTAAGCTCGTCGGTGGAAGAAACGTATTCGGAAACACAGAAAATGTTATCAATGGTGTTTTCGTTGGTAGCGATAGGGGGAGAGAATTCAGTAAATGCGAATTTTTGTTCCTTACCGTATTCCTTTTGGAGGTTTTTGGTAATGGAGTCAATAGTACCGCTTTCAAAACGTACTGCATACTTAGCGGTATCTGCATTTTCGGAATCAAAGCTGTTGGAAAGATAGCCAAGAGCCTGATATCTTGCGATCATCGCATAATAGTCTTTGAATTCGGAGTCGCTGTACGAATTAAGCACGTGGCGTTTGCCAAGGTCATTCAAACGAACGATTGCAGGGAAGCCTTCGGTGCTGAGGAAGTTCAACGAGGTGGATTCCTTGATGTTTTTCAAAGGAATATAATCGGGATTGTTCTTAGCGACGATTTCAAGGTAATCGCGAAGGTCTTCCAAAGAGGTAAGTGTGTTGGGGTCGGTATTGTGCTGTGCCAAAAGGTCAGCATCGAATACGAGATAGGTATATTCACCGATAGCGTTGTTAACAGGAACACCATAGGTCTTGTTACCAACTTTAGCTGCGGTAAACAATGTGGAGTGGATAGACGATCTGAGCGATTTACCTTCATTGTTGAGCTTTTCGTCAAGTGCGACAAGCTTGCCGTTGGTGGCAAGATCGTAATACTTGTCATAACCTCTTACAAGGAAGATGTCCAATCTCGGCTCTTCAAGAGGAATTTGTCCGCCGTCTTCAAGAATCTTGAGAATGTCATCGCCGGTGACAACATCAACGGAAACCTCTTCTTCGGAACTGGAAGCCTTGGAGGATTCGTTTTTGTTGTTTTTATTCTTTTTGGCGAGCGTATACTCTTCCATCTCGGCATATTTGTCGGCAATGAGCTGATCATATTCATCCTCATTTGCCATAACGAGCTTGAGCATTACACCCAAACGGTGGAACAGAATACGGTTAAGCGCAAGTTCAACCTGTCTGATAGCTTCGGGTGTGGTTTCTTCGTCCTTAATGGTGTAGAGGGTATAAACTTCCGCCGGAATGTCCTCAATGATGACTTCGCTTGAACAAGATGCGAACATCGGAACAAGCATAAGAATTGACAGAAGAATACATAAGATGCCTTTTTTCATAGTAGGCGTTCCTCCTAAAAACAGATATTTACACATAAAAGCATTATACAACTTTTCATCTGATATGTCAAGTTAAATATACGAAATAAATTATATTTTAATTGTAATGATTTAGCAATAAATATGTATGGTAAATGATTTTTGTATTTATATTGAAAATCATATTTAGTTTGGGTATAATCATATTAACGGAGGTGCGATATGACGGCAAGAAAATTGAGAAAAACGTTATTAAAATCTATTCCCTTGGAAACTGAACGGCTTGTTCTTCGTTATATCGATCAATCCGATGCGGAAGATATGTTTGAATATTCTTCTGTCGAAGAGGTTTGTGAGTATCTTTTGTGGAGTCCGCATATAAACGTCGACGTAACAAAAGGATATATTGAATTCTTGCAAAAACGCTATCTTAGGGGTCTGTATGCCGATTGGGCGGTAACGTTGAAAGACGGCGGTAAAATGATCGGTACGTGTGGGTATGCAAATATCGATTCTCGTGTAAAAAGCTGCGAAATAGGTTATGTTCTTTCTCCGTATTACAGAAACAACGGGTATATGACAGAATCGGTGGTTGCTGTTTTAAAATTAACGTTTGAGGTGTTAAAGCTCGAAACCGCTCGTCTGCGTATTATAAACGAAAATGCTGCATCGAAAAGACTTGCCGAGCGTGTCGGCTTTGTTCTCGAAAACGTTGAGTGTGAGGAAATGGAAATTAAAGGAATTCGCCGTGATATTGCACATTATGTGATGACTGCCGAAGAATATGATCGTATAAAACAAAAAAATGAAGCGGTATAAAATACCGCTTCGTTTTTTTTGAGTTAAGGTCGGCTTATATAGCTCTGGTAACCTTGCCGCTTCTAAGGCAGCGGGAGCAAACGTAAACGTGCTTTACGGTACCGTTGAGATTAGCCTTTACTCTTCTGATGTTGGGCTTCCAACTTCTGTTAGTTTTTCTGTGCGAGTGGGAAACGTTGCAACCGAACGTAACGCCCTTTCCGCAAACTGAACACTTTGCCATCTATTCCACCTCCACAAGATTTTCCGTAAAAATTCGAACAATTTACTATATAACAGATTTTTGAGTTTGTCAAGTCTTTTTTTTGATTTTTCGTCAAAAAATTAAGCTATTTTAAATCAAATGCTGTTTGCAAGCTTCGCGATATCTCCTGCTCCCATAATCAGAAGCAAATCACCGGGTGTAAGGACATTTCTTAAATGCTCTTTGATTTGGTCAAATGTATCAAAATAAACAGCGTGCTCAATCTTTCTCGCGAGTAATTCCGATGACACCTCGTTGCCGCAGGCTTCTCTAGCGGCGTAAAGGGGGCACAGTATAAGCGAGTCCGCATCGTTAAAAGAGGTTTTGAATTCTTCGAACAAATCGCGCAGGCGGGAATAGTTATGGGGCTGGAACACCGCGACAACCTTTCCTCGGGCAATTCCCTTTGCAGCACTTAATGTAACTTTTATCTCATCGGGATGATGGGCGTAATCGTCATATACGTCTGCACCGCAAAAGCTGCCCTTATATTCGAAGCGTCTGCCTACACCGCCGAAGCTCACGATGCCTTTTACGATATCTTCTTTGTTAATGCCGATGAGGTCGCAACAAGCTATTGCCGCAAGTGAATTTGCGATATTATGCTCACCGGGCGCAGAAAGCTTAAGCGAAATATAAAATTCTCCTTTTTTATAGACGTCGAAGGAAGCGTAACCCGATAGCATTTTAACGTTTTTTGCGTAATAATCTGCATTGCTGTCACCGTTTGCGCTAAAAGTAATCCCCGTGCCTATATAATTATCTGCACAAATTCTGCAGTTTTCACAGTCGTAGTTATAAACGGCATAGCCATCACTTCCGCCGTTATTCATAAATTGTATGAACGAATCGCGCATGTGTTCAATGCCGCTAAAATAATCGGTATGGTCAAGCGCCACGTTGAGAACTACCGCGATCTTGGGGAAGAAGGATAGGAAGCTGTCTTTGTATTCACACGCTTCGAACACAAAGTTTTCGTCTTTTCCTACTCTGTAAGTTGATCCGACGTCGCGCATAACTGCACCTACGACCACCGTCGGGTCGCAATTGGTCGCGTTTAACAGAACGTGTCCGAGCATACCGCTTGTTGTCGATTTTCCGTGCGTACCCGCAACTGCGATAGAGTTTTTATATAGGTTAGCGATAGCTCCCAAAATTTCGGCGCGGGAATAAAGTTCGATACCTGTATCGAGCGCAGCTTTAAATATCGGGTGATCCTTACCGAATGCGGCAGAATAAACGATCGCATCGCAACCGTCAAGCTGTGAAATATCGAATTCCGAATAAACCTTTATCCCGTTGCTTTCAAGCTTGTCGGTAACGTCGCCAAGCGTTCTGTCATATCCCGAAATTGAAAAACCGTTACCTTTTAAAATCATAGCAATGGCGGACATGCTTATTCCGCCGATTCCGAGAAAATATAATTTGGATTTGTTGTTAAGCTTAGTTATATTCAAAAATAGCACCTGCCATATCTTATTTCATAATTAACAATTAATTATACCACTTTTGGACAATAAAATAAAGAGGAAAATGCAAGTCGGTTAAATATTATTGAAAATGCACATTGTATATAGAGTATTTTTGTGTATAATTTTATAGTATTATAAATTATTCTGCAATCAGGGGGCATTATGGTAAGAGAGGACTTAAGAAATATTGCAATTATAGCTCACGTTGACCACGGAAAAACAACTCTTGTTGATGAAATGCTTAAGCAGGGTGGTGTTTTTCGCGAAAATCAGGTGACCGAAGATCGCGTAATGGATAATAATGCGCTTGAGCGTGAGCGTGGAATAACCATTCTTGCAAAGAATACCGCTATCCATTATAAGGATATTAAGATCAACGTTATCGATACTCCGGGACACGCAGATTTCGGCGGTGAGGTCGAGCGTATTCTTAAAATGGTAAACGGTGTTATTTTGTTGGTTGATGCTGCTGAGGGACCTATGCCTCAAACACGATTCGTTTTGCAGAGAGCGCTTGAACTCAACCATAAGGTAATTGTTGTTGTGAATAAGATCGACCGTGCCGATGCGCGTATAGAAGAGGTTATGGATGAAGTCCTTGAGCTCCTTTTCGATCTTGATGCAAGCGATGAACAGTTAGAAAGCCCCACGCTGTTCTGTTCCGGAAGAGCCGGAACCGCTTCGCTTTCTCCTTATGAAGCAGGCAAAGATCTTCAACCCCTTTTCGAAACCATACTTTCTCATATCCCTGCACCTGAAGGAGATTCTGACGGCGAGCTTCAGCTTCTCGTTTCCTCAATTGACTATAATGAATACGTCGGACGTATCGGTATTGGTAGAATCGAACGCGGTTCTATCAAACAGGGTCAGGAAGTGCTTATTACAAACTATCACTCCGACGGAACTTCTAAGAAAACTAAAATCGTTTCGTTATATCAAATTGACGGACTTAACCGTGTGCCCGTACAATCCGCAAATATGGGTGACATCGTTTGTTTCTCCGGTGCTGAGGACATTACGATCGGCGATACCATTACATCTATGACCTGCCCAGAGCCTTTGGAATTTGTAAAGGTTGGCGAGCCTACAATGGAAATGACCTTCTCGGTTAACGATTCGCCTTTTGCTGGCAGAGAAGGCAAGTTTGTAACCTCGCGTCAATTGCGCGACAGATTGTTCAAAGAGCTTTTGAAGGACGTTTCGCTTCGCGTAACCGAAGGCGACACTACCGATTGCTTTAATGTCGCGGGCCGTGGCGAAATGCACCTTTCGATTCTTGTTGAAAATATGCGCCGTGAAGGTTTTGAGCTTTGCTGTTCGACACCGCGCGTTCTCTATAAAGAAATTGACGGCGTTAAGTGCGAACCGTTTGAGCTTGTTACCGCTGACGTTCCCAATGATTATGTGGGTACCGTTGTTGAAGAGCTGAGCAGACGTAAGGGTGACCTTCTTCAAATGAACCCTAACGGTAACGGCACTCGTATGAAGATCGAATATTCGATTCCCGCACGCTGTCTTATCGGTTACAGAAATATGTTCATGTCCGCTACTCGAGGCGAAGGTATTATAAATTCTATCTTCGAAGGCTACAAGCCCTATAAAGGCGATATCCAAATCCGCTTTACCGGTTCTCTTATCGCAAGTGAAGACGGTGAAACGACCTCGTACGGCTGCTATAACTCGCAGGATCGCGGCAATTTATTAGTAGGTCCCGGTATGAATGTATATGAAGGAATGGTCGTTGGTATTAATCCTAAGGGTGAAGATATGACGATCAATCCCTGTAAGAAAAAGCAGCTTACCGCAATTCGTTCCGCAGGTGCAGACGAAAAGCTTATTCTCACTCCGCCTATCATTATGTCGCTTGAAGAAGCAATTGAATTTATTGCAGATGACGAGCTTATCGAAGTAACTCCCAAATCCATCCGTATTCGCAAGCGTATTCTTAACAAAGAATTAAGAATGAAAGCTGAAAGCAGAGCAAAAAAAGCAGCTGCTGAAAAATAAAGTAACAACAATAAATCCCGTGCATAACGTAATGATATGCACGGGATTTTTGTATTTGTTATTTTAAGCTTCCGTCATTAGAGTGAATCGTGTCTCTTATTCTAAAAATACATCCTTTCAGAAAAATCGAGTTATATTCAAAAGTTTCCGGTAAATTATTATAAATTTCAATATGACGACCGATTTCCTTTTTGTATGCTTCTTCATGCGTTAGTTTGTAAAGATTTTCGAACACGCTGTCAAGCAAATATTCGAATTCACCGTATATCGGTCCGCCAACAAAGTCTTCAAGCAATCGTAAGATTTCGAGGTATATCTTAATTCGCGTATTATCTTCAATAAGCGTCGAACGGGAGTGTTGCAGCAAACAGTATATCAACTCAAACAGAAGTTCGTATATAAATTTTCTTGCATAATTATCTCGTTCTGCCGCGTCATAATGAAACTTATAAAGCATTGAATTTTTCGAATCGGAAACGCTTGCCAAATTGTCGGTAAGCATATGAAATTGATTGAAATTATTCAGATATCCTTCGAGTCCTATTAGTAAATTTCGCGCATCCGCTCTTGTGTTTTCTTCTTTACATTCGTCGAGTATTTTATAAAGCATATCACGACCGTTATTTAGGTGCTTATCGGCAAGTTCGGTGTCGTTTGCGTTTTGAGCGATTTCAACATAAATTAATTCTATCATGGCTTTGCATACCATTAGGGCGTAATTAAGTGGGAATTTTTGAAGGCCTTCGGTAATAACGGTGTTGGCTTTTTCAAAGTCTCCTGCTTTATATGCGTTTCGCCATTCTGAAATGATATTATCAATTGTGTCCGAAGTGATTTTTTTATCAATACACAGTATAACGTCTGAGGAAACTCCGAAGAATATTGCCAATGAGGGAATAATTTCCAAATCCGGATAGCACTTGCCGGATTCCCATCGGCTTACCGCTTGTGTCGAAACTCCGAGATGATTTGCTAATTTTTCTTGTGTAATGTTTGCTTTAATTCTTAAATTACGTATCGTTTCGCCAATCTGTAAATTCATAATAATCTCCGTTGTTTTATTTTGTAGCTATGTAATAATTATATTATTTAGATCGTTGTATGTCAACGGACCTATTTGTAGATGAAAATTTAATCAACTGTTTAGAAAAAAGAGGAATTGCTCGTATATGAACAATTCCTCTTTTATAGTTGTTTTACGGTTTTGATTAAGATCTTTCGGCTATGATGTCCATCATTTCGCCGACGTTTTTCATAGCGCTGACTTCTTTCATAGTGAACTTTACACCGAATTCGCGTTCAACGGCCGCGATAAGACGAATGTGCTCGAGGCTGTCCCAATCTTCAATATCGTCTGCGGTGGTTTCGCGATCAACGGTGATATCTTCGTCATCAAAAACGTTTTGGAATACTTCGTTAAGTCTTTCGTTAATGTTTTGTGCCATAATTTATTCCTCCGGATTAACTTTAATTACGTTGTTTTTGTTTTGATAATCGGTAACAGAAAGCTTCCATTCAGTTGTACCGTCCTCGCCTTCAAATGTTTTTTCGAAACCGAAATCATTAAAGAGGTTTTTGACCATTCCGTTCTTTGCGGTGGGGTAGTAGTGACCTATTATCGCGTCAATCGACCTATCTTTACATTCTTTTACAAGGGTATCAAGCATTGCATATTCCATATTCTTTTTAAGAACACGGCAGCTCATAAGCCAAAGGTCGATATCGCAAATATTTTCCTTAATTTCGCCGATAACAACCGAAACAACACCGTTGTCGCCAAAAGCGTCGGAAAGCTTGCCGTAAAGAGTTATATGCTTGCCGTCGTTAGCAACCGATTCGATTTCGGGTTGAGTATAGCGTTTTGTGGTAAGGTTAAATTGGTTGGATTTGTTGGTCAATTGGGTAATGCGTTGCATATAAACGGGCGAAAACGGTTTAATCTCGCCTATCATATCCAAGCTCAAAAGATATTCTGTATAATCGGCAAATTCTGTTGAAAGCTCTGCGCGTTTAACGTTTGCCTTGTACATATCGTTGCGCTTTAAGTCGTCTGCAGAAAAGTTTGTAACCTCGAAATAACCGTTTCTGTCGATCGTGCGAATATAATCGGCAGGTACGTCAAACAAAGGTATTGCGATGCCCTTTATGCTGCGTTCAACAAGTGCGCGCTCGGTGGGGTTATCATCAGCAAAAACGAATGAATCGATGCCGAGGTCCATTTCATTTGCGGTTGCGACAAGGTTTCTGTCCTTGGTTTCCCAATTCGCCTTGATAACAATAAAATCATCAGGACGGAGAACGCCTTCGGGGTGATTAAGACCTGCGATTGCGTTTTCGTGATCATTCTTGGATGCAACGGTCAGCATTATGCCGATGCTTTTTTGTTTTTTAACGTATTCTTGAAACGCTTTATAGCATTCAGAAGTAGCGGTTTCTTCGCCGATTTCAATTCCTTCAACACCGTCGTCACCAACGACACCGCCCCAAAGCGTGTTATCAAGGTCGAGAGCAAGAACCTTTTTATTCTTACCGAAGATCGATTTGATGATGTTGGAAATATTCTTGGTTACGTAAGGAACCGCATCAAGCGAACAGGCATACTTATACATATACCAAGCTTGGTCGTCAAACCATTTATCAAGACCGAAGCAGGAAGCGATATAATTGATATCGCAAATGTAAAAGCCCTGATTTTGTTGAGCATATTCCGCAAAGCGCAAATTCAAACGGGTTATGAAGTTGACAGCACCGTGAATATCATAGCAATCGCGGTTACCGAAAAGACGGTAGGGCGGAAGCTCGAAATTGTTTTGGATTATCGGGCAGGAATAAACACTCGCCAAACGGTTCCACATTTTTTCGTAATAAGAAAAACGTTCGTTGAGCTTTGAATCGATTTCTTCGGCTGTATCGGTCGTTTCGGGAAGGAAAGAGGAGATGTTTCTGTAACTTGTGTGGATATAGATAATATCGGGCGAAAACTCCGAAAGCTCGGGGTTTTCAAACATCGCATCCTGCCAGAATCGGTTATATTCCGATTCATAAAACTCGGGCTCAATGCCCTCGGAAAGTAAAAATACTTCTAAGGTTTTAATAAAATCATTTGTCGTTGAGCCGCCCAAAACGGCGATTTTTTTCTTTATGCGCTTACTGCCGTCGTTAATGAACTCACGTCGTGTTCTTTTACGGTGGTCGGTAAGCGCATCAATATCAAAGGGATATGCGGTTACAGGCATAATATTCTCCTTAATATTTCAGAAGCTTTGTAATGTAATCGCGTTTGCTGCCATTTACCGCAAAAGCGGACATGGCAAAGCATACGTCGGTGATTCCGTGCTCTTGAATAAACTCTTTTGCGTTGAGCTTGAATTCGCGGTAGTCCGCCATATAAACTTCTTCGAAAGAGGAAAGTACATAGGGCGCAAGAGTGTTTCCGTAGCTATCCTTGAATATAAGAAGCTTTCTTCCGTTGTTTATATCAGATTGGATGTGTGTGGTATAAGCGTCGCCATAAATGAACTTGGTATATCCCTTACTGCTCGAGAACAAGGTTCTTCCGCTGATGGGATTTTTAAAGTTGCTTACGCTGTAATATGTAACGGTATGCTGACGGCTGGGTACGTACCAATATAAGGTGTCGGGGTAATTGCCCAAAACGCTTGCATAACGAACCAAGCTCCCTTTAACACCGTCAACGCTTTGCTCGGTAAATGTGGAAATATCATCAAAAGGTGTACCTGCCACATTTGCAAGCTCTTTTGCGGCGTAATATCCGCCCAATCCGCTCCAGTGGAAGTCTGTGCGGAGATAGATGTATTCGTCAGTGTGGGAGCTTAAAGCGGTTAACGCATCGACATATTTGACGTCAACAAGGTTGTCCTTGATACCGTTAAAGCAATTGACTGTATTCTTTATGGAATTAGGATATTTTTCGGGCGCATAAAATGCGGCGGAGGTGGGGCAGGGCATTATATAAACGTTAACGTTGGCACCGACCGCTTGCTTGAATTCATTAAGCTTTTGAGCAGTTTTTTCGCCCCCTGCGGCACTGCCGCCAAACTGTTCCATACCTCTGTTGCCAACGATAATAATACCGTTGGTGATATATGCCGAGTCGCTGGGAGGAGTAACCGGAATATCGGATTTTTTGATTATTTCCAAAGAAAGATATTCGGCAGAGGTGCTGATAACTTTAACGTTTTCAGGCACCTTATAGACAATCAAAAATTCGAAGGTTCCGATAGAAGATGCACCGGATACGTCAACGTCTGCGGTGATTTTAGACGAATCGAAAGCATCAATGACGTCTTTTGTGCCTTCAATTGTGATTTTTTGATTCTTTGCATAACCTGAGTTAACCGAAAAACCTGCGTTTCCAAGCGCGGTTGTTCCGTGAAGTGTAACCGAGATTTCAAATTCCTTTTGAATGGTAGTGGTTGCAGAATCACTATTATCGGTGGTGTTTGAGCTTTCTTCGGTTGTAGAGCTGTTGTTTTCTGTGCTTGTGCTTTCTTCGGACGATTCGGTTTTCGAAATGTTTGATTCGCTACCGATTGAGCTTTCGGTTTCGGAAAAATTCGAAACTTCAGAAGTGTTTTCGCCCGAGGTATCGCAAGCGATAAGAATTATACAAAGTAAAATGGGAAGAAGCAAAAGGGTTAATCTTTTCATAATTATTTACAAAGCTCCTCAAGTGCATTAAGATAATCGCCGCCGACAGCTGAAAATGTGCATTCTGCAAATAAAACGTCGGTAATTCCAAACTCGTTGATTGTTTCTTTAAGGTTTTTGGTGTATTTTCTGCCGTCAACGATATAAATTTCTTCAAAGCCTTCAATCATAAAGGGGGCAAGTGCATTGCCGTAGCTATCCTTTACGATAAGAAGCTTTCTGCCGTTCTTGCATTCTTCTGATTTTGCTTTTACGCAATAAGTGTCACCCAAAATGAAGGTGGAATACCAGCTGCCGATTTTTTTATCTGATATCTCAAAGAAGAAACCGTTGTGCTCGCTTAGGCGGCTTTCGTCAATCGCGCCGTCGGAAAAGCCTTTTGACGAGTAATATTCGGTGGTGTACTTAGCATCGGGTATGAAAGAAAGGAAATCTTCGGGATTGTTTTGAAGTACGGTATTATTGTCCTTGGATGAATAGACATAGTAATACGTACCGAGATATCCGGGTCTTCTTATTGCTTCGAATTCCGAGATATCATCAAACGCAGTGCCTGCTTTTTCAGCGAAAACGCTTGAAGCATAGTATGCGCCCAAAGCAGTCCAGTGGTGGTCGGTTCGTGCATAAATCTCTTCGTTTGCGTGTCTGCCTAATATATCGTAGATATTTACGTCAATCACTTTTTCCGAAAGAGTATTGCTGATAGTGTCAATATTATTTTTGTTGCGTATTGCAAGCTTTTGATACTTTTCCTGTGATGCTTGAGCAAGATAATAAGCGCTTGATTTGGGTATTACCATCGAATAAACGTTAACTGACGGATCAAGACCGTCGGCAAACTTGTTTAGAATCTCTGCATAACGAATTGCGCCTTTTTCACTACCGTAGTAAATTTCCATAGCGCGGTTGCCGATGATGAGGATCGAACCGGAAATTTCTGCAAGTCCGCCGCCCTGTTCGGGTTCAGACTGTTCGGGTTGCGACTCAATTTGGGGCTCTGATTCATCAGGAGTAAAACTGCTTTCGGGAGCTTCCGAGGAATAATCGGAATTTGTGCCGCTTTCTTCGTCGGAATTATCTGTTCCTGCAGATGTTTCGTCACTAAATGATTGATCTTGGTCGGGATCGGATTCTTCTGGCTTAAGAGTAATGACCTTTTCTTCTTCCTCGAGACCGTAAAGACCGTTGATTTTGGTTTCAAAGTCTACAAAGGTATCGCGTCCGAAAATAGTATCGGAAAAGTAGTCGCTTACACCCTTGAAATACTTACCCGAAAACAGTGAATCAAAAGAAAATTCAGGCCATTCCTTTAAGGTTGTATAGTTCGATTCGGTTTCTCTCGGGAGAAATACACAGAAAACGAACATAAATAAAAGCGTTAAGGCTAAAAGTACAGCGCATAATTTAATTGTGAAATTTTTCATAAGTTATCACCTAAAAGTTCCAATAAAGGAACGGGTTGTTACTGCTGAACGTCTTAATAAGAACGCTTGTGTTGACAAACAAAAGCAAAATTACCAAAACGGTTGCTGTGATAATGCCGATTGAATAAACGGCTGAGCTTGAATTTTCAAGGCGCTTTCTGAGGTAGGGGATGATCGGGAAGCAAGCGATAAGCGCAATCGTAAATAAGAATACGTTGGTAGTCACAACCGTGAAAAATTCTTCGTTGTACAAAATGTTGCCGTTTGCACCGACAAGGTTCTTGAAGAAGTTTAAAAGATCGCTTGAGCTCTCAAATTTGAAAATTCCGAAGCCTATCAGTATTACAAGCTTGTTATAAATGTGCATCAATACAGTCGGCACGTTTTTAAGACGTTTTTTGCCGAGTAACGTTTCGATATATATAAATACGCCGAAGTAGAGACCCCAAATTACATAGTTCCAGCTCGCACCGTGCCAAAGACCCGTTGTAAACCAAACGAGGAACAAGGACAAGACTGCGCGTCTTTTGCCGAATATCGGTAAGTACAATAAATAATCGCGGAAAAAGCTTCCGAGCGAAATATGCCATCTTTGCCAAAATTCGGAGATAGAACGGCACATAAAGGGATGCTTGAAGTTTTCGTCAAAGTGGAAGCCGAATATTCTGCCGATACCGATTGCCATATCCGAGTAACCGGAGAAGTCGAAATAAACCTGCATTGAATAAGCGATAACGCCGAACCACGTTGCTGCAACCGAAGCTTCGGATACGTTTTCGCCGAAGCATTTTGCGACTATCAAATTAAGATTGTTGGCAAGAAGAACCTTTTTTGAAAGACCGGCAACTATTCTGAAGCCGCCTTCCATAATGTCCTTTAAGGTTGTTGTGCGGTTATCGATCTCATCCATAACGGTTTGGTAACGAACGATAGGGCCGGCAACCAATTGCGGGAACAGTGAAATGTACAACAATAACTTATGGAATTGCTTTTGAACAGGCACCTTTTCCCAATAAACGTCGATAGAATACGATAAGATCTGGAAGGTATAAAAGCTGATACCAAGCGGTAATGCAAGCTTGAGTAGGGGAATGGAGGTTCCGAAAATTCCATTGATATTGCCGATAATGAAGTCGGTGTATTTAAACAGGCCGAGCATTCCTATGTTATAGACAAGCGATAGGACCATCGCTAATTTGCAATACTTTGTTCCGCGCGCCTTGTCCATCCACAGCGCAAGGAAATAGTTGATTGCTGCACTTGCGACGAACAGCAATATTTTTATAGGCTCACCGCATGCATAAAAGATTAACGAAAAGATGATAAGTATGCAGTTTTTTACCTTTAGGCTTTTGAACATAAAATAAAATATAAAGCATAAAGGTAAGAACGCAAACATAAAGAACAGATCTGCAAAAATCATAACAAATTCCTCTTGGATTATAATGTGATATATAAATTTGATTAAGTTTATTTATTTCGGTCATTAACCTTGGACGAAAGAATGCAATTAATTTCGGCGCCGATAAACATAATATACATACAGATATATAACCAAAGCATTAACACGATAATGGCTGTTAATGAGCCGTATACGTTTGAATAATGGCTGAAATTATCGACGTAAAACGAAAAGAGTATTGAAAACGAAACCCAACCGGCACTCGCAATTACCGCACCGGGAATTTGGTCTAATATTTTCATTTTTCTGCAGGGCATACTCTTGTATATGATCGAGAAAAACAGAACAAGAATAATAAATCCTAAAATAAATCGTAAAGAAGCGATGATATAAACCAAACCCTTCAGGTTCGGGAAAAAGGAATTCGACAACTCGATAAGCGTATCACCGAAAACTATGATCAAAAGTACGCCGCAAACAATTACGATAAATGCTACGGTATATATTACCGAAAGAAGCCTGACCCAAATGTATTTTCTCGTCTCTTTAATTTCGTAAACAGAGTTTAATCCTCCCATAATTGCGTGAACACCGCGAGAAGCCGACCAAAGTAGCAACGCTGCGGAAATGATCGTGTGGGTCAATCTGCCTTCCGAAAGTATTTCTTCAATGAAATTGTTGACGAATTCTCCCAAAACACCGGGCATGATTTCGCTTATGGTCTTGGTGATCTCATTACCTGTGTCGCCGAACAGTTGAAGCAACGACAAAAGTAACATGATAAGCGGTATCAAAGAAAGAAACATAAAGTAAGCGGTTTGTGCCGAATAAGCACTGATCCTGCTTGCGGTAATTTTGCGCAGAAAGTACTTTATTCCCTTGATAAACCGATCCATACGTTCTCTCCTCTCTGTTAATATGCAATTGACTTGTATAAATGTGTGTGATATAATTCAACTATAAAAAGCATGAGGTGTTAATTATGCATAGTTTCAACAGCCGGTTTACAGTAGATGAATTAATTAACCGATGGGATGAATTTACGTCACCTGCGCGTTTTGCAGGCGCAGATGAAATAATGGATCTGATTTTCGTATCGAAGCGTAAGGGTAATAAGGTTAGGCTTGTGCGTCGTGCCCGTTCGAAACGCGAACCGTTTTCCTGCGTATTTTACGGAAGGATCGAAAACAAAGAACAGGGGAGCGAAATAAAAGGGATATTTGCAAAGTCTTTATTAGATTATATTGCGGTTGCTATGATAGTTACACTGTTTGCATATATCAGATACGTTGTAGTTGATCGCGGTGATTCTCCGGTGACAGTAAACATATTGCTTGCTGCTTCGATTATTATAGGCGCGTTTTTGCTATATAATACTCGTCCTACTAAGCGTAAATATGCAGAATTTCTTTCTCGTATAACCGACACCGAGAATGATAAGTTCATAAGCAAAAAGGAACTTCGCGGAAATCAGGATTAAACGTTAAGGAATTCATTAAGCAGCTTGTTCTTTAATTCTTCAAAATCGTATGCTACATAGTCGGCACCTTCGTTTTCAAGGTCGTCTTCAGAAGCTGTTCCGGTATAGATTCCGAAAGAATCTATGCCGGTTCTTTTTGCACCGATAATGTCATATTTCATATCGCCGATCATAAGCACTTCGTTTCGGGCATCTGTGATACCGAAGTGCTTTAAAGCTTCCTCTATCACTTCATCCTTTGTGCTGATGCTACCATCTGCATTGGAGCCTGAAATAAAATCGAAATAGCAAGATAAGGAATGAAACTTCAACATTTCTTCCGCCTGATCCTGCGGCTTAGAGGTTGCAACACCGAGGATATAACCCGCTTCCTTCAATTTCGGAAGAAGCAATGCCATCTCGGGAAAAATACGCGATTCGACATATCCTAATTTGTTATAACGTTCGTTATAGATTTTGATAGCCTCGTCAGCATCGTTGTCCGAAAGTCCGTATAGATTTGAAAAAGAATACTTTAAAGGTGGTCCGAAAAAATTCATTAGTTTTTCGGTCTCAACGTAAATATCAAAGAATTTCAAGGCATTTTGTGCCGATTTTAAAACACCTTCGGTGGTATCTATCAACGTACCGTCAAGATCGAACAAAAGGTATTTGTATTTCATAGAACATCACTCGCGATAGCAAATTTATACACATATATTATATCATATATAATCGGCCTTTTCAATCGATTTTAAAAAAATACTTGCAAATATATAATATTTATGATAACATTAACCATCACTTAGTTACTATGATAATGTTGTGCTTGGAGGGCGTTATGAGAAAAATAATTACAATCGGGAGACAGTTTGCGTCTATGGGTTCTGAAATCGGAACGCTATTGTCCGAGCTTACCGGAATTCCTTGTTACGATCGCGACGCACTTGTTAAGATTGCGGAGAAACACGGCATTCCCATTGACACTTTTGAAAAAGCCGATGAGCAGGCTACTTCGAGCTTTTTATATTCCTTGGCTATATCTAGCTATAGCGGAAATATTGCGCATTTCGGTATGAATAATCAGGTTCTTACTGACCGCGTTTTCAATATACAATCTCAAGAAATCAAAAGAATAGCCGATGAGGGCGATTGCATTATTATCGGCAGATGCGCGGATGATATTTTAAGTACTTATGATGGCGTTTTGAAAATATTTATCCATGCGCCGATTGAGGAACGTGTTAAGAATTTGGTCGAGCAATACGGTATGGATGAAGTTGCCGCAAGAAAAAGAATTGCAAAGGACGATAAAAAGCGAGCGTCGTACTATAATTTCTACACCGGTAAGGGCTGGGGCGATCCCAAAAATTACCATATGAATATCGATAGCAGCCTTTTGGGTGTAAAAGGGACTGCAAAAATGATAAAACATCTTATCGATGAATTTTACAGTGAATAAATTGTTTGATTCACTCTAAATACCAATTGGAGAAAAGGATATGAATATTGAATGGGAAATTGATCTCCCTACAAACGCAGATTCGGAAGATTATCAGTATGAATCTCCTATTTATTGTGACGATGATGTTCTTTATTATATTACTGACCGTCGAAATCCTGTTCTTCATATTGTTGACACGAATTCGGGAAATGAAAAAATCCAACCGATAATTTCGAGATGTTCAGTGATACCGTCTGAATATTTTTTCGAGAAGTATCGAGATAAGCTGATTATTTATACGGGCAAGCTTTGGTTTTACGAAAATGAAAGCGTTATCGGATTTCCGCATATTCATATAGACGGTAAAATTAACTCTTATGTAATAAAAGACAATTATTTTGTGTTTGCAGATTATTCTAATTTGATTTGTTTTAATTTGGACACGCAAAATGTTGAATGGCAGCTTGGAATAGACAATACAAAGCGTTATAACACGGGAGAACTTTCGTTGTTTGGCCAAGATATTGCATGTTACGGTAATGATAAGCTTTTAATTGTTGATATTTTTAGCGGAACAATAAAGGATCAAATAAAAATACCGCGTATCGATAAAGCTTTCGCACCTATTAAAATTGATGACAGAGAGGTGTTGATAGGTTTCACCAATTGGTCAAATGCCGGAATATTAAGATACGATATGAACGCTCATAAGGTCGTTTGGAAAAACAAGCGTTCATTCGAGGGTCCGCTTCTAAGATGCAAAATGTATCAAAAGGACGATTTTGCATATTGGGTGAAAAATGACACCGAGCTAATTTGCATTGATATAAATAGTGGCGATGAGGTGTACAGTGTTAAGACTACGCCTTGGCTGTACACGGATCTTTTGTTTAAACATCAAAATCTGTTTTATGGTACTGCGGGGAGAGACGGCTATTTTGTGAATCTTGATCCCAAAACGGGATGCGAAAAATGGTCTTTCTTTTTAAAAAACGGTTGTGCATATTTCGATTTTTATGATGAATCTGTTATTTTGGGGGATTTTGAAAAAACAATTTATCGGATTGACGCTACGAGCGGAGAAATTTTAAGCAAGATATTTGTTGACGGTGAGGTTGTTGGAAGAATCAAAACGCACCGTAACAACATATATACAGTTGTTTGGAGAAATGAGCGCGCACCGATACGCTTGATTAAAATTAAGATTTAATAATCATCCGCTTGTGAATTAGTCAATATAAGACAGAAAACCGTCCGCATTGTGCGGACGGTCTTTTGTTTGATTGAATTAGTGGCAGATGATCTTTTCGGTTTCTTTGTCGAAAATGTGGATACGGGAGGTATCAACAGCAACCTTGATAACATCGCCTGCTTTAGCGGTGGATTGAGAAGATACGCGGGAAACGAGGCTGGTTTCTTCGCCAACATTGAGGTAGAGATAAATTTCTGCACCCATAAGTTCGGTGAATTCAACCTTTGCTTCGATGATGGTGTCCTTGAATTTTTCCATATAAACGGGTTCGTCGTGGAGAAGTTCGGGACGGAGACCTGCGATAACTTCTTTGCCGATGTAGTCAGCGAGATTAGTATCTTCGAACTTTTCGGGTTGAAGCTTGAACTTAACGTTTTCGAATTCGAGGAAGCAATCATCCTGTCCCTTGGGCTTGGTGATGGTTGCGTTTACAAAGTTCATTTGGGGAGTTCCGATAAAGCCTGCAACGAAGATGTTGCAAGGGAAGTCGTAAAGGTTTTGAGGAGTATCAACCTGTTGGATGATACCATCCTTCATAACTACGATACGGGTTGCCATGGTCATAGCTTCGACCTGGTCGTGGGTAACGTAGATAAAGGTGGTTTGAAGCTTGTTGTGGAGCTTGGTAAGCTCGGTTCTCATGGTAGCACGGAGCTTAGCGTCCAAGTTGGAAAGAGGTTCGTCAAGAAGGAATACCTTAGGTTCACGTACGATTGCACGACCGAGTGCAACACGCTGCTTCTGACCACCGGAAAGAGCCTTGGGCTTTCTGTCGAGAAGGTGGGTGATGTCAAGAATTCTTGCTGCTTCTTCAACGCGGCGCTTGATTTCTTCTTTTCTTACCTTGCGGAGCTTAAGACCGAATGCCATGTTGTCGAAAACGGACATGTGGGGATAAAGAGCGTAGTTCTGGAAAACCATCGCAATATCTCTGTCCTTAGGAGCAACGTCGTTAACTCTCTTGTTTTCGATGAAAAGTTCACCTTCGGTGATTTCTTCCAAACCTGCGATCATACGGAGAGTGGTGGCTTTACCACAGCCCGAAGGACCAACGAAAATAACAAATTCCTTATCCTGAATTTCGAGAGTGAAATCGGATACAGCGGTTACGCCGCCGGGGAATCTTTTGTAAATGTGCTTAAATAATACACTTGCCATTTGAAACCTCCATTTGAGGGTATTCCTCATTTTCTATCACGTACAATAATATCAAAATTTAACGATAAATGTAAGTGATTAATTACCCAAAAATTTACCCTTCGCTTTATCTATTTTGCATAATATTTACCGATTTCCAAATCCTTTGACAAAACCTTCGCCATCTTTCGAGGAAATATCCCCTGCAATAATTCTGCCATTGCGGATGAACAGCGTTGCGAGAACCTCGCCTTCGTATTCGCTGTTGTTTACTTTAAAAATATATACTGACGCATCCTTGCCGAGGTAACGCTTGAGATTAAGTCCTTGAGCACGTTGTATCTCGTTATAAGATTCGAACACGCTGTTGAATTCTTCGGGGATTTCAAATTCAAAAACCTCAAACGGGGAGGGATCGACGGAATGACCGAACTGAGATAAAAAATTCACCATATCCTGCTCAGTTGAAATGTTTTTGAAATCCGTAGCAACCGACGCTACGTCTGCCGCCGCATTAACTGATGGCAAAATGCCGATCGCCGCGGTAAGTAACGCAACTGATAATGCCAAAACTCCGAAAAATTTTAAGCCCGAGGCTTTCATTGTAAAAACGAACATATTAATCGCTCCCATTAGTTTCTTGTTTAATAATGTATATATAAATAAGGAGCGAAATATTCATTCTTCATAAGATAGAATTATGTTTTCAAGACGCTCAAGTTCTTCATACAGCGTGTCTATATTTGATTCCAGATCGTTTTTCCTTTCAAAAAGAGCATTAAGGGCAACATAGTCGCTTGTTATCGTTTCATCGTTTTCTTGACGCTTTAATTCGGACAGTTGGTTTTCAAGCTCGGCTATCGACTTTTCGACATTGGCAAGTCTGTTTTTTGCCGAACGATACTGATTTTTTCGTTGTTTTGCTTCTTCAAAGTCTGTTTTTCCGGTACCTTCATCGCGTTTTTCGGGTAAAACTTCGTTTTTTCTGCACTTTTCGATATATTCAGTATAAGAACATTTTTTGAACGAATATCCGGAGTCGAATCCCGTTTTGTCGATTTCCAATATGGCGGTAGCGAGATTTTGAATAAAATATCTGTCGTGCGAAACCGTGATGATCGTGCCGTCATATTCGCGTAATGCGCTTTCAAGCATTTCACAGGAGTCGATATCAAGGTGGTTAGTCGGTTCATCGAGTATAAGCAGGCTTACTCCGCAAGCCACCATTTTTGCGATTGAAAGACGAGCGCGTTCTCCGCCGCTGAGAACCGATACGCTCTTAAAAACGTCATCGCCTTTGAATCCGAACCGAGCAAGCATTGAACGAATTTGCGTGTTAGTTTTATCTGAATAAACACTCCAGATTTCGTCTATCACGCTGCTGGTTTGATCAAGGAGCTGTTGTTCCTGATCGTAATATCCTATCGTCTGGTTATATCCAAGCTCAAAAATACCGCTCTTTTGTGTCTCTCGGCCTGTCAATATCTTAATAAGTGTGGATTTTCCGCAACCGTTCGCGCCGATTACAAAAAGACGTTCGCCGCGTTTCAGTTCAAAGGAAAGATCGTTGAAAAGCTCGTTGTTTGGATAAGACATCGATAGCGAACGTACCGAAAGAACGTCGTTGCTCATAGCACCCGAATTCGCAATTTTAAACTGTATGCCTTTTTCTTTTTCCTTCGGCTTTTCAAGCTTGACCATTTTATCAATGGTCTTTTGGCGGCTTTCTGCTGCAATTATGTTCTTTTCACGGTTCCATTTGCGTTGATTTTCAATAAATGCCTCAAGTCGCGCTATTTCCTTTTGCTGGAGATTATAGTGCTTAAGCTTCGCTTCGTCGAGCGCTTTCTTTTTTTCTCTGAAGGTTGTATAATTGCCGTCGTAAATTTCCAATATGCCGTGCGAAATTTCAAGCGTTTTTGTCGTGGTTCTGTCAAGAAAATATCTATCGTGTGAAATAATAAGGAAGGTCTTTTTAGAAGTGTTGATATAGTTCTCGAGCCATTCGCGCGCAGTTTTATCCAAATGGTTAGTAGGCTCGTCGAGAAGCATGATATCGGGGTCTTTCAAAAGCAATTTTACGAGTAACAGCTTTGTCTTTTGACCGCCACTTAACGAGTCGGCGTTTTTGCTAAGGTCACATTCGTTAAAACCGAATTTTGTGAGCATAGACTTTGTTTTACCGACATATTCATTACCGCCCAATCGGTTGAATTGTTCGGTTTCCGTAACAAAAGCCTTGATTGCGGTTTCGTCACCGCTTTCCATTCTTTCGCGAAGAGATGCAATTTTGTTTTCAAGGTCTATAAGATGAGAAAATGCGGAAATAGCGGCTTCGAAAATTGTACAGTTAAAGCGATGGGCATCGTTTATTTGTTCCAAGCATTCGATTTCTGCGCCGTTTGAAATGAAAACGTCGCCGTTCGTCGCTTCAAGCTTGCCTCTGATTATAGAAAATAACGTAGACTTCCCGGCGCCGTTAACACCGATAATACCGACTTTGTCGCCGGCGTTTACAGAAAATGTAATATTGTCAAGAATTACATCTGCGCCGTATGAAAGAGATACGCCGCCGCACACAATAATGCTCATTTCGGCCCTCCGATAAAATTATGCTTAATCATAACACACAGACATTCAATTGTCAAATTTCAAATAAAAATATCGCTCCCGATCGGAAGCGATATTCAAAATTATTCGTTACGATTCAAGTGCGGGTGTTGTTTCTCTGCTTCTGAAGAAGAGAGAAGTGAGCCAGAGTCCGCTTATTGCAACAAGGGTATAAACGATTCTGCTGAAGATATCGCCTTGTCCGCCGAATATCCATGCAACGATATCAAAACTGAAAAGTCCGATTGAACCCCAGTTGATAGCGCCGACAATACAAAGGAATAATGCTATTCTGTCAAGTATCATAATTCATCCTCCTTGTAATATATTTTGCTCTGACTAAAAATAAATATTCATTGACTTTACGGAAAAATTTGGTTATTATATTTCTGTCAAATATATTTAAGTTGCAAACGAGGTGCCTATTTATGAGAATGAGACCAAAAAAGAACAGAGATAAAAGAATGCAAAAGGTAGAGCATCTTTTTGTTGAACAGAACGAAAACGGCGTTGTTGATCTTGAAAAATCGTTTCTGTTTGATTCCGAGCTTTATCTTGAGATAGGATGCGGAAAAGGCGCGTTTATAATCGGTCTTTCCGAGCAATATCCCGATAAACGTCTTTTGGCAGTGGAGCTTGTGCCCGACGTGCTTATGATGGCAATGGAAAAAGCCGAAAGGGAAGGCACGAAAAACGTTTGCTTTCTCAATGCCAATGCCGAAAACATTGCGGACATTATTCCCGAAGGCTCGGTTTCGCGCTTGTATTTGAATTTTTCCGATCCGTGGCCCAAAAAACGCAACGCAAAGCGTCGTTTAACAAGTTCTTTGTTTTTGGAAAAATATAAAAAAATACTTGCCCCGAAGGGCAAGATATTCTTTAAGACAGACAATAAAGGTCTGTTTGATTATTCGCTTGAAAGCTTTGTTGCAAACGGCTTTAAGGTATCGGACGTTTGCTTTGATCTGCACAGCGACCGTATTTTCAATAAAGACAATATAGAAACCGAATACGAAAAGAACTTTTCCGAAAAAGGATTCTTAATAAACCGTCTTACTGCCGAAGTTCTTTAAGCGATTCAAAAATTACCTCTCGTTCATCAAACGGATACTGAATCCCTTCGATTTCTTCGTACATTTCGTGTCCTTTGCCTATAAGTAAAACTATGTCGCCCTTCGAAGCAATTCGCAGGGCTTCTTTTATTGCGTCGCGACGTTTGGGAAGGATGGTATATTTACCGTCTGTTTTGTGCATTCCGATTAAAATATCGTCGATTATGTCTTCTACCTTTTCAAACCTTGAGTTGTCGGACGTGACGATTGAAAGGTCTGAATTAGCGCCGATAACCTCGCCCATAGCGTAGCGACGGAGCTTGCTTCTGTTTCCGCCGCATCCGAACACCGAAATAATGCGTGACGGATTATAAAGCTTTATGGTTTCAAAAAGGGTTTTGCAACTAAATTCGTTGTGGGCGAAATCAATAATAACCGTATAGTCGGTATTTGTAGGAACGATTTCCATTCTGCCTTTAACAAAGGTTTTTGCAAGACCTTCCTTTATGAAGTCATACGAAACGCCGTCGCACCTTGCAACGGCGATCGCTAAGGTTGCGTTATAAAGAGAGAAGAATCCGGGCGTATTAATGCCGATTTCGTTCACCGCTTCATTTTCTTTGCAATTGAAAACGGTCTTTAATCCTTCATCCGACATTGAAAACAATGGGGAATCAAAGGTGAAATCAGCGGTTTTGTTGCCGCTGATCGTCTTTATCGGGCAAGAAGCACCATCAATGATTTTTTCAAAGTCATCCGAATCGGCATTGACTATTACCTTTTCGCATTGATCGAAAATCATCTTCTTGCAATTAAGATATTCGTCAAAATCATTGTGCTCGTTTTCGCCTATATGGTCCGGTGAAAGGTTTGAAAAAATGCCCGTGTTAAATTTCAATCCGTACGTTCTGTCGAGCTTAAAGCCTTGTGACGTCGCTTCAATAATTGCGGTATCACAACCGTTTTCGAGCATTTCGTGATAATATTGGTGAAGCAGGTAAGATTCGGGTGTTGAATTGGGAGAATCATAAAAGCTGTTACCGGTGTATATTCCCGTAGAGCCTATAACGCCGACCTTATGTCCGGCTGTTTCGTAAATGCTTTTAAGCATAAAAGATATGCTCGTTTTTCCTTTTGTTCCGGTTATCGCAATCGTATTGAGCTTATCTGCAGGATGATCAAAATAATTCGCGCTTGCGAGAGCTAAAAACTTACGAGTGTCGTCGGTTTTTATTACAATTGCGTCTTCGGGTAAATCAACATCATCCATAACCGCAAACATACGAACGCCTTTTTGATATACTTCGTTTACATAAGAATGTCCGTCGGATTTGAAGCCCTTAATGCAAACGAATAAAAGACCGGGCGCCGCCTTGCGCGAATCGTATACGATATTATTCACAGATACGCCTTCTGTGTTGCCGAGAATCTTACAGTTTATTCCGTTTAAAATTTCATTTAATTTCATTTGAATTCTCCTTTGTTATAAAAGAGTTGCTTTAAATACCGTTTCACAGCCGCCTATGACGATCATATTACCGTTATCGTCGGTTGATACGGTTATGGTTCCGTCACGTTGTTTAACTTTGCATTCGGTAAAACCGTGCCCGATATGATTCGCTGCGGCGACACATGCGCAACTGCCTGTGGTGCAAGAATAGGTTTCGCCGATACCTCTTTCCCAAACACGCATTTCTATAGTGTCGGAATTTGAAATTCTTGCAAACTCAACGTTGGTACCGTTGGGGAAGCGAGGATGATTTTCGAGGCTTTTTCCAAATAAAACGAATTCCTCATCGCTTAGCTCTTTTACGAAAATTACGCAGTGGGGATTGCCCAAAGATACCGATACATAGGGAATGTTTATACCTGCAACGTTAATGTAACCGGCCCCGTTTACGTTCGCTTTGCCTATTTCGGTAGTTATATCGTTTTCGTTTACCGAAACTTGTTTTATACCCGAGTTTGTTTGGACGGAAAAATTGCGTTTTTTAAAATACCCATTTTGGCAAACGTATTTCGCGGAGCATCTTAATGCGTTGCCGCACATTTCAGCTTCAAATCCGTCCGGATTGAACACGTGCATAAAATAATCCGCATCTTCGGACCACCCGATAAAGACCGAACAATCGCACCCGACTCCGTAATGTCGGTTGCATAAGTTTTGTATAAATTTTCTGTCAGGCATACTTTTGTCATTTGGAGTTCCGAAAACGCAAAAATCATTCCCCAAAGCATGCATTTTATAAAAATTCATTACTGTCACCCCATTATATCATTTTTTGTTCGTTTTTCAATATATGCAAATGATTTTTTTATGTTACTTCGTAAATTTTGAAAAAACTATTGAAATTGACATAATTTATGGTAAAATAAATTTGTTATGGTTTACAGTAACGAATTTCAAATCAAGAAAGGCATTTATTATGAAAATAGGTCTTATCGCCGACTTTGTTGGCAACACGTTTGAAAACAGTATTATCAAAGCAAAGGAAATCGGTGCTACCGGTGTTCAAAAGTATATGACGACCGGTATTTTTAATGCATGGGATCTTGATGCTGCTAAAGTAAAAGAAGTAAATGACATCATGAATTCCAACGGCATGATCTTCTCTGCTATCTGCGGCGACTTCGGTCTTGACCTTGATGACGATACGATCGTTGAAAAATCCAAAAGAGTCCTTGAAAAGGCAAAAGAACTTAACTGCCATATCGTCACCACACATATCGGTCATCTTTATGAAACAGAAGATGCACGAATGGAAAAAATCAGAAAGAATGCCGTTGAATTGGCGACCTATGCTGACAGCATTGGCTCTGTTTTCGCTGCAGAAACAGGTACCGAAAAGGCGGTAGTGCTTAAATCTTTCCTTGATTCTCTCGGTGCGAAGGGTCTTCGCGTAAACTATGACCCTGCAAACCTTGTTATGGTTGCTAAGGATGATCCTGTTGCGGGTGTTTACACTCTTAAAGATTATATCGTCCACACCCACGCTAAGGACGGCATCGTTACCGACAAAACTCCCCACGGATGGCTCGAGGTTCCCCTTGGACAGGGCGGTGTTGATTGGGATAAATATCTTATGGCTCTTAATGATATCGGTTATGACGGATATCTTACTATTGAACGTGAATGCGGCGCGGATCCTGTCGGAGATATCAGCATGGCTGTCGGTTTCCTCAAGGACAAGCTCAACGCTCTCGGCTTGAAGCTCGGTTGATCGTTATGGAAAAAATATTTTTTGGAAAGACTGCGGTCGTAACCGGCGGCGGAGGGGTTCTGTGTTCTGCGTTTTGTGAAGCACTTGCCGAGCGCGGAGCAAACGTAGCTGTGTTGGATTTGAATGAAGATAACGCGAAGGCGGTTGCAGATAAAATTATCAGCAACGGCGGCAATGCTATCGGAATTTCTGCAAACGTGTTAGAAAAGGAAAGCTTATCGGCTGCAAAAGATATTGTGCTTGATAAGTTTGGAAGTATCGATATCCTTATCAACGGTGCAGGAGGCAATAATCCTAAGGCTACCACTGATAAAGAGTATTTGTTCCCCGAAGATATTGAAAGCAACGAGGACGTAAAAACATTTTTTGACCTTGACCCTAAAGGCATTGGCTTTGTTTTTGATTTGAATTTTCTCGGAACGCTTCTTCCTACTCAGGTGTTTTCCGCGGAAATGTGTAAAAACGGCGGCGTTATCATCAACGTGTCTTCTATGAACGCGTACAGACCTCTTACGAAGATTCCGGCATATTCTGCAGCCAAAAGTGCCGTTTCTAACCTGACTATGTGGTTAGCGGTGCACTTTTCAAAGGTTGGTATACGCGTTAACGCGATTGCGCCCGGATTTTTCGTTACCGCTCAGAACAAAGCTTTGCTTTTCGATTCTGACGGAAATCCTACAAAGCGGTCCGAAAAGATCATTAACGCAACTCCGATGGGCAGATTTGGTGATCCTCAGGAGCTCATAGGTACGCTTGTATATTTGTGCGATGATAAAGCGTCGGGTTTTGTTAATGGCACCGTTATTCCTGTTGACGGTGGATTTGCTGCATATTCCGGTGTATAATGTATTAAATAATTATAATGAGGTTATTTATGAAAAGATTCTTATCGATTATTCTTTTGGTTGTCTTTTTGGCGTTTTCTTTAATAGCGTGTCAGGGCGAAGACGCAACGGAAACTGATGAAAGCTCGACTTCTGCTGAAAATTCGAATGACGGATCCGACTCGGACGGTCTTTATAAGCCCACTCACGTGGTTGAGGACCAAGGCGGCAGATTATTCACGGTCATCGTCATTGGCGGTGAAGGTACATATACTTCTGATGACTTTACCACCGAAAGTCATATGTACGGCGAACTTATCGACGATGCTGTTAAAAAGAGAAACGATATGGTCGAAAAGCTTTATAACGTTAAGCTCGAGGTTGTTAAGTCGGCCACTATCAACAATGACGTTCTTCTCGACTGTCAATCGAGCCTCGGTACATATGACCTGATCATGCCTTCGCTTTCGAGCCTTTCTTCGTTAGCATCTCAAGAATATCTTCACGATCTTACTGAGATTGAAGGCTTTGATATAACTGCTCCTTGGTATGATAAAAACTGCACCGAAGCATTCTCTATCAACAACAAGGTGTTCTTCACCACCGGCGATTTGACCATCCTTAACAAGGTTAACACGCCTTCCGTTCTTTTCAATAAAGAAATGGCTCAAAAGTATTATCCTGAGATTGATTTTTATCAGCTTGCAAGGGAAAAGCAATGGAATTTTGATACCTTGGTCGAGTGCGCAAAAGGCGTTGCTAACATTGCTACCGCTGACGGTTCATATTCCGATGAAAATATTTACGGTATGGTCACTGCGCATGGCGATCCCATAGTTTTCTACGGTGCTTCCGGTGAAAAATTCTGCGACAAAGACAGCGATGACCTTCCGTACCTCTCTTTCGGTTCTACCGAAAGATCTACAACTCTTGCACAAAAGATTCTCGAAACATACAGAGACGCAAATTGGTTGATTCATGCGCAAGATTGTGCTGAACCCATTTGGGAAACCTCATTTGAGGTATTCTACGAGGGCAGAGCTTTGTTCAGACCTTCATACTTCAGTGCGACGACCAAACTTAGAAAGCTCAGCGAAATTGAATTCGGTGTTCTTCCCGTTCCTATGATGGATAGTACCCAGGATTCGTATTTCAGCTTCTGCGGAACCGGTGCGACTGCAGGTATTGCAATTCCTATTTGTGCAAAGGACCCTGAATTTTCCGCATATATGATCGATGCATATTCTGCATGGGCAAAGAATTACCTTACGCCCGCGTACTATGAAGTTAACCTTCGTTATAAAGATCTTCGCGACGACCAAAGTGAAGAAATGCTTGATATAATTTTTGATAACATCGTTTATGATATTGGCGAATGCTTCAAATTCGGTAAGGTTTCTGCTATATTTAACGACCTTGTAAAAAAGGGAAGTGCTGACGTTGTATCAACTCTTGCTGAAAGACAAGCACAGGCAGAGATGGAAATTGAGCAGCTTATCGCAACTTATGCCGATTAGTTTTTACGGATATTTGGCATAAAATATATTTTACATTCTATCGAAAAGCGGACACAACTGTCCGCTTTTCTTGTTTCAACAAAATGTAATTGTTATCGTCATAATTAACAAAAAATAACAACATATTGTAGTGGCATAGGGCGAAATATAGATTTTGTTTTCAAGGGATAAAAAAACTTGATTTTTGTTAAGTTTGGATGTATTATTAATGTAGAAAAATATAATAGGGAAGAATGGGTTTCTTCTCTGAAGAAAGGAAATAAGTCCATGAATTTAACCACTCTTTTTAAGTTTGGCGATGGCATTGAAAACGCTGCAACCGGCGAACAGATTACTTTTGGCTTGCAGGTTATCGGCATTGGTATGGGTGTTGTATTCGGCGTGCTTATTTTGCTTATCGGTATTCTCCAGCTCTTCAAGTTGTTTACAGTTGGTAAGAAGCCTAAGGAAAATAAGGCTAAAGAAGTTGCAAGTGAACCCGTTGCTGTTGTATCGCAAAACTCTGCAAGCGATGCTGATGAAGCGAAAATCGTAGCTATTGCCTCTGCTGCAATTGCTGCCGCACGCGGAAAAAGCGATGTTGATTTTGCAATTTTGTCCTTTGCTCCTATCGGAAACGCAACCGCCCAGAGCACCGTTACCGCTCCCAAGGAGGCTGCTGATCCCGTTGCGGCTCCCGCTCCCAAGACTGAAGCTGCTCCTGCCGCTGCATCCGCTCCTGTAGTTGCCGGCGAAGGTGAAAAGGTTAACGCTCCGTTGCCCGGTAACATTCTTGATGTTAAGGTATCTGCCGGCGCAAGCGTTAAAAAGGGCGATATTCTTTGCATTCTTGAAGCAATGAAGATGGAAAATGAAATCGTAGCCCCCAAGGACGGTACAGTTGCTACCGTTGTTGCTACCAAGGGTTCTTCAGTTAATACAGGCGATCTTCTTTTCGTAATCGGCTAATTTGTTTGAAAAATTATTTTTAATGTTTTTTTAAGGAGATATAATCATGGCTAAAAAGTATATTGTTACAGTAAATGGCGTCGGTTACGAGGTAATCGTTGAAGAAGCCGCTCTTAACACAACCGTTTCTGCACCCGCACCTGCAGCAGCTCCTGCACCTGCAGCAGCACCCGCACCCGCAGCAGCACCCGCTCCTGCAGCAGCACCTGCACCTGCGGCAGCTCCCGCTGATGGCGTTAAGGTAAATGCACCTCTTCCCGGTAACATTCTTGACGTTAAGGTTTCCACCGGCGCGTCCGTAAAAAAAGGTGATGTTCTTTGTATCCTCGAAGCAATGAAGATGGAAAATGAAATTGTTGCACCTCAAGACGGTACTATTGCTTCTGTTGCTGCTACTAAGGGTTCTTCTGTTAACACCGGCGATCTTCTCTTCGTTATTGGTTAATTCCAAAAAAACGTAAGGGTCAATATTACAAAGAAAGGTGTTATATTATGTTAGATGCATTAAAAGG
The DNA here is from genome assembly GCA_045651785.1 of Eubacteriales bacterium. GTDB lineage: Bacteria > Bacillota > Clostridia > Oscillospirales > CAG-382 > Coliplasma. The sequence goes on from JAZRTE010000076.1 coordinate 31,437, forward strand.
ATTGTTTGAACAATCCGGATTTGGAAACTTGTATAATGCCGAAGAACCTTTTGAGTATTTTGGCATCCAATCAAGTTTTGACTTTGGTACAATCATAATGTTATTGGTTTCGTGCCTCTTGTTCTATCTTGCGATTGTTAAAAAGTTCGAACCGCTTCTTCTTCTCCCGATAGCTTTCGGCATGTTGCTTGTTAACATTCCCGGTCCTATTGGTGATTCTGTTTATCACAGTGATATTTTTATCAATGAAACCGGTCATATCGATTGGTCTGCGCTCGCAGATGGCGCCGGTTTGATCGACTATCTGTATCTTGGCGTTAAGCTTGGTATCTATCCTCCCCTAATTTTCTTGGGCGTTGGTGCTATGACCGACTTCAAGCCCCTTATTGCAAACCCCAAGAGCCTTCTTCTCGGTGCTGCTGCACAGCTCGGCGTGTTTGTCGCTTTCTTTGGCGCACTTATGCTCGGATTTACTGCTTCCGAAGCTGCTTCCATCGGCATTATCGGCGGCGCAGATGGTCCTACCGCGATCTACGTTACAAAAACATTGCCTCCTAACCTCTTAGGCGCTATTGCAATTGCAGCATATTCTTATATGGCTCTCGTTCCTTTCATTCAGCCTCCCATTATGAAGGCTTTCACCTCAAAGAAAGAACGTCAGATCGTTATGGGACAGCTTCGCACCGTTTCCAGAACCGAAGAAATCATTTTCCCGATCGTTGTTGCTATCGTTGTAAGTATTATTCTTCCTTCTGCGGCGGCTCTCGTAGGTATGCTTATGCTCGGTAACCTTCTTAAAGTTACCGGTGTTGCAGAGAGACTTTCCAAAACCGCACAGAACGAACTTATGAATATCGTTACAATTCTTCTCGGTATCTCCGTTGGCGCTACTGCTGATGCTGCAAATTTCCTCAAGAAGGAAACCTTGTTCATCATTTGCCTTGGCCTTTGCGCTTTTGCCGTTGCTACGCTTGGCGGCGTACTTTTCGGCAAGCTTATGTGCTTCCTTACCAAGGGCAAGATCAATCCCCTCATCGGTTCTGCAGGTGTTTCTGCGGTTCCTATGGCAGCGCGTGTATCGCAGACTGTTGGTCAGAAAGAAAACCCTGCAAACTTCCTGCTTATGCACGCTATGGGTCCTAACGTTGCCGGTGTTATCGGTTCTGCGGTTGCGGCCGGTGTATTCCTTGCAATGTTCAGTTAAATTAAAGGAAAGGTGAATAATTATAATGGCTAAACAAGTTAAAATTACAGAAACTATTCTTCGTGACTCCCACCAGTCTCTTATAGCTACCAGAATGACCACCGACGAAATGTTGGAGATCCTCCCCGAACTTGATAAAGTCGGTTATCACTCTCTTGAAGCTTGGGGCGGCGCTACTTTTGACTCTTGCCTCCGCTTTCTCAATGAAGATCCTTGGCAGAGACTCCGCACCATTAAGGATAACTGTCCCAATACGCCTCTCCAAATGCTCTTCAGAGGTCAGAATATTCTCGGTTATAGACACTATGCAGATGACGTAGTTGAATACTTCGTTCAAAAGTGCGTAGCTAATGGTATTGACATCATCAGAATTTTTGACGCTCTTAACGACCCCCGTAACCTTAAAACCGCTATTGACGCAACCAAAAAAGAAAAAGGTCACGTTCAAGCTGCTGTTTCTTATACAACCGGCCCTGTTTTCTCGAACGAATACTTCGCTAAGTATGCAAAGCAACTCGAAGAAATGGGCGCAGATAGCATTTGTATCAAGGATATGTCCGGTCTTCTTAAGCCTTACGATGCATATGACCTTGTAACCGCTATCAAGTCGATCGTTAAGATTCCCGTACAGCTTCACACCCACTACACCAGCGGTCTTGCTTCTATGACTCTTCTTAAAGCAATTGAAGCAGGTGTTGACGTTGTTGACTGTGCGCTTTCTCCTCTCGCACTTGGTACTTCTCAGCCTGCAACCGAACCTATGGTTGCAACCCTCCAGGGTACTCCTTACGATACCGGTATCGACCTTGCACAGCTCGATAAGATTTCCAAGCACTTCGATGCACTCCGTGAAAAGTATATCGCTAACGGTCAGCTCGATCCTAAGCTTCTCAAGGTTAACGTAAATGCTCTTATGTATCAGGTTCCCGGAGGAATGCTTTCCAACCTTCTTTCTCAGCTTAAGCAAGCAGGCGCAAGCGAAAAGGTTCAAGAGGTTCTTGAAGAAGTTCCGCGCGTAAGAGAAGATGCTGGTTATCCTCCTCTTGTAACTCCTACCTCTCAGATCGTTGGTACTCAGGCTGTATTTAACGTTCTTCTCGGCGAAAGATATAAGAACGTTACCAAGGAATTCAAGGGTATGGTAAGAGGTGACTACGGTAAGACTCCTTGCAAGATCGATCCTGCTTTTGTTAAGAAGATCATCGGCGACGAAAAGCAAATCACTTGCCGTCCTGCAGACGAAATCAAGCCCGAACTCGAAACTCTTAAGGCAAAGCTCGGTTCCAAGGCACAACAAGAAGAAGACGTTCTTTCCTATGCTCTCTTCGATCAGGTAGCTCTTAAGTTCTTTGAAAAGAGAGATGAAGGCGTTACTATCGCTAACGCTCTCGCAAACGCTTCCGGTAACAAATACAACGTAAATATCCGCGAAGTTAAGTAATTAACAATTAAAGGCAGGTCAAATGACCTGCCTTGATTATTTATTGTGATATTTCAGTTGAATTTATTTCGTTTGGATGTTAGAATAAAGAAAATGAAAAAAGGAAAAAGCATTTGGATATTTATGAAGGTTTCAAATTGGAGAATTGTATGAATTTCGTTACAAAAGAACCGATAAAAAAGGGTTGGTCAAACGATAAAAAATACTGCGTAACTAATGAAAGCGATGTGAAATATTTTTTTCGAGTTTCGGATATTGCGGAATATGAAAATAAACTGTCCGAATTCAATATGATGAAACAGGTTTCTTCTTTGGGAGTGCCTATGTGTCAGCCTATTGAGTTTGGCAAATGCGATGAGGGTGTGTATTCTATACAAAGTTGGATCGACGGTGATGATGCTGAAGTAATTATTTCAAATTTCTCTAATGCCGAACAATATGCATACGGGTTAGAAGCAGGGCGAATTCTCAAAAAGATACACTCTATTCCAGCACCTGCAGCACAGGAGGATTGGGAGCTTCGTTTCAATCGTAAAATGGATAATAAAATCAAAAAGTACAAAGAGTGCCCCATCAAATATGAGAACGGTCAGGCATTTATAGACTACATAAATAAGAACCGTCATTTGCTGAAAGATAGGCCACAAGTGTATCAGCACGGCGACTACCACATCGGTAATATGATGCTCGACAGAAGCAGGAAGCTATATATTATTGACTTTAACCGCAATGATTTCGGGGATCCGTGGGAAGAATTTAACCGCATCGTGTGGTGTGCCCAGAAAGCTCCGAAGTTTGCTTCGGGCATGGTAAACGGATACTTTGAAGATAACGTGCCGATTGACTTTTGGAGATTACTCGCTCTTTATATTTCAAGTAACACTTTGTCGTCTGTATATTGGGCAATTCCTTTTGGTCAAGGAGAGGTTGATATAATGTTAAATCAAGCCAAGGAAATCCTTTCTTGGTATGATAATATGCAAAATCCAATACCGACTTGGTATTTAGAATGTTGATATATTGTGCTTTTATAAGAAACGGCTGAGGAAACCTCAGCCGTTTTACTTTATCTTTGAACTCTACCCGAGCCGGAGCCCTTTGCAAGGCTTTCAACTTCGGCAACAGAAACTATGTTGTAGTCGCCCTCAATACTGTGCTTCAAGCAGGAAGCAGCAACCGCAAATTCAATTGCTTTTTGATTATCAAATCCATTGATAATGCTGTAAATAAGTCCTGCACCAAAGCTATCGCCGCCACCGACACGGTCAACGATATGCATATCGTACTTACGAGAGAAATAAGCCTCGCCGTCGGTGTAAAGCATCGCGCTCCATTTGTTGTCATTTGCGCTGATGCTTTCACGCAAGGTAATTGCAACGCCTTTAAAGTTAAATGCATCGGTGAGCTGTTTAGCGACGCTGATATAGCCTTCACGATTGAGCTTTCCGCTTTCGATATCGGTGTTTTCTGCTTCGATACCGAAAACGTCCTTTGCATCCTCTTCGTTTGCGATACAGTAGTCAACGTACTTGCAAACCTCGGTCATTGTGGCTTTGGCTTCTTCTTTTGTCCAAAGCTTTTTGCGATAGTTAAGGTCTGTCGAAACGGTGATGCCAAGCTCTTTTGCAGCTTTGCAAGCTTCGATAGTGATTTCTGCGGCATTGGCGCTGAGAGCAGGGGTAATGCCGGTTACGTGGAACCATTTTGCGCCTTCAAGAATGGTTTTCCAATCAAAATCAGAAGCGGTTGCTTCGGAAATAGCAGAACCTGCGCGGTCATATATTACCTTGCTGGGACGTTGCGAAGCGCCCTTTTCACAGTAATAAATACCAACACGGTTTCCGCCGCGTACGATCTTATTTGTGTCAACACCGAATTTGCGAAGCGAATTGACAGCCATTTGTCCGATCTCGTGAGCAGGCAATTTTGTGACAAAAGCAACGTCTTCGCCATAGTTTGCAAGGCTGACAGCTACATTTGCTTCAGCACCGCCAAAGGTTGCTTCAAATTTATCGGACTGAACAAATCTTAAATATCCTTCGGGGGCAAGACGGAGCATAAGCTCGCCAAAGGTGATGATTTTATTTGCCATTGATCTTTTCCATTAACGCTGCGGTATTTTCCGCAATGTTTCCTTTCATAATAAATGAACCGCCGATGGCTTGGATCTTGTCGAAAGCAAGGTATTCCTCGATGTTGTTCATATCAACACCGCCGGTAGGAACGAATTTGATCTGCGGAAAAGGTGCCGCAAGAGCTTTCATAGCTTTCAAGCCGCCGTAAATACCTGCAGGGAAAAATTTAACAGTTGTAATACCGAGAGTTATGGCTTTCATAATTTCGGTGGGAGTAACACAACCAGGGAAGTAAGGAACATTGTTGTTAACGCAGTATACGGCAACCTCCTCGGAAAGACCGGGCGAAACAATGAATTCCGCACCCGCTTCAAGTGCTTTGATACACTGATCAAGATTGATGACAGTGCCTGCACCGATGCACATTTCAGGATAAAGCTCTTTGCCGAGCTTGATTGCATCAGC
>JAZRTE010000077.1:0-30677 GCA_045651785.1 Eubacteriales bacterium
TGCAACCGCTCAGTACGCAGACGGCGATCATAAGGTTGTTGACTACATTATCGTTATCGTTTCCGAAGAAAATCTCGACACCGCATTCAGCCTCGCGGTTAAAGATTAATCCGAACTGTTAAAATATTTAGTGTCAAAAAAGGCGGCATAATTTTGCCGCCTTTTTGAAATTTAAACCTGCTTTGTCCTTTTTATTGTACAGCGAATCGGATATAATAGGCACGAGGTGATAAAAATGGTGTTTTTAAAGCAAATCGAACTGCCCGATCAATTTGAAGAAGAAAAAATTTTAAGTGCCGAACGGCGCACCTGCTTTAACGGTGTGTACCCTTTTCGCATATTTCCGCAGAAGCGTTTGCAATTTATCGATTTTGCGCCTATTACGTTGCTTTACGGCGGAAATGGGTCGGGAAAAACAACCCTGCTTAACGTTATTGCCGAGAAGGTAAACGCGATAAGACATTCGGAATACAGCAAAAGCGCGTTTTTCGACCGCTATATTGCGCCTTGTGAAATCTACGGCGATGAAATTCCCGAAATCAATCAAATGCTTTCAAGCGATGACGTTTTTGATTACGTATTAAATATCCGTTATCTCAACAACGGAATCGATGAGCACCGCGAACAGCTTTTTAAAGGATACACTACAATGAAGCGCGGTATTCAATCGGGTAACAGCGAGCTTTTGCGGCTGCACGGCTTGGACGATTATGACCGTTGGAAGGAGCATTACGATGCGATATCGAAAACGCAGTCGCAGTTTGTGAAGGAACGTCTTGCGCGTAATATCGATATGAATTCGAACGGCGAAACGGCGATGCGATATTTCACCGACCATATCGACAGCAATGCGATCTATCTTATCGACGAGCCTGAAAACAGCTTGTCGGTGCAGCTTCAAATCGAGCTTGCGAAATTTATCGAGGATTCTGCAAGATTCTTTAACTGTCAGTTTATTATTTCAACCCATTCGCCGATATTTCTTGCAATGAAGGACGCGAAAATTTACGACCTCGATTCCTGCCCTGCACAGACTAAAAAATGGACCGAGCTTACGAACGTGCGTAAATATTTTGAATTTTTCGAATCGCACCGCGACGAATTTTTGTTGACAAACGGAGATTAAAACCGCATAATATAATCAACGGGACGTCGGTTGGAGGTTTTATGAAAGTATACGATATTTCCCAAGAGGTCTTCTCTTGCGAGGTGTTTGCGGGCGACCCGACACCTCAAAAGCAAAAGGTTTGCTCGATGAAAAACGGCGACCTTTATAACCTTACCGCGTTTTCGATGTGCGCGCACAACGGCACGCATATAGATGCGCCCTACCATTTCATAAACGACGGCGCAACCGTTGAAGATATTGATCTTAACAAAACCGTTGGGCTTGCTTACGTTGTAAGCCATAAAGGGGAAGTGACGGCAAACGATGCGCGAGCAATTCTTGCAAACGCAACGAAGCTTAACCCCGAAGCGGCAAAAAGGATACTTATAAAGGGCGATGCGACAGTGACTGCCGAAGCTGCAGACGTGTTTGCTGATGCGAAGATAGATCTTATAGGTAACGAATCGCAAACCGTAGGTCCAATCGAAGCGCCGATGCAGGTGCATTTGCGTTTGCTTGGCGAAGGCGTGGTTTTACTTGAGGGTATCAGATTAGCCGACGTTCCCGACGGCGTTTATTTTCTTAATGCCGCACCGCTTAACTTGGGTTCTGTCGATGGCGCGCCTGTGCGTGCAATACTTATTGAATTTTAAAGGAGTTAAAAAATGATTGAAGTTGGAATGAAAGCCCCCGATTTTACACTTTTTGATAAGGACGGAAACGAAATTTCGCTTTCGAGCTTTTTGGGCAAAAAGGTCGTGCTTTATTTCTATCCGAAGGACAACACGCCCGGATGTACGCGCCAAGCGTGTGCGTTTGCCGATGCATATAAGGGCTTTACCGAAAAGAACGTCGAGGTTATCGGCATAAGCAAGGACAGCGTTGCATCCCATAAAAAGTTTGCCGAAAAGTTCAATCTTCCGTTTATCCTTTTGTCCGACCCCGAGCTTTTGGCAATCAACGCTTACGGTGTTTGGCAGGAAAAGAAGATGTGCGGAAAGGTTTCGATGGGTGTCGTGCGTACAACCTTTATCATCGATGAAAACGGCAATATCGCAGAAATTATGCCCAAGGTCAAGCCCGACACAAACGCCGCCGAAATACTCGCAAAAATATAAAAAAACAAAGGTGTTGCGTAATGCAACACCTTTTTCAATTAACTTTACATATTCTAACCGTTCGATTTTGTGAATCCGAAAAGCCAATCGTAATTTTCCTCGGTGGAATAGACCGTATCCCAACAGTTATGGTCCAATTTCGGGAATAAGATCAATTCTGCGTAGCCACCTGCGAGGTTAACGGCTTTTGCCATTTGCATACTTTCGATAGGGTCGACAACCGTATCGCAAAGTCCGTGGAAGGTGCGGATCGGAATGGTTTTTAACCTTTCGGCAAAACCGCCGAGACCGCCGCCGCATACCGGCATAATTGCGGCAAACCATTCGGGACGGATCATTGCAAATTCCCAAGTTCCGTAACCGCCCATGCTGTTGCCCGTAAGATACACGCGATCATTATCAACAAAGCTTTGATTTCTTACGTTGTCAACCAAACTAATCAAGGTCTGCATAACCTCGTTCCAGTTGTGAACGCTACAAAGCGGCGCAAGAAGAATAAACCCTCTCGATTGGCGTTTTTGTATGTTTACAAAGCAGTTGTTGCGCTTTAAAACCTCGATATCATCGCATCGTGTGCCTGCACCGTGCAGAAAAACGACCAACGGATATTTTTTGTCCTCGCAAAAATCCTCGGGATAGGATATTACGTATTTCAAGCCTTCAAAATTGTTTTCTTTTGTCATAACGTAAACCTCCGCTTTAATTAAGAATATCTTCTGTCAAGATAGCTTTGCATCATTTTTACCGCGAAGTCGGCGGTTTCAATCGTATATTCTTCTCCGAAGTATTTTAAGCTCAGCTCCATATTGTAATAACCGTCATAACCGATTTCGTCGAGCGCATCGAAAACCTTTTCCCAGTTGATGCATCCGGTCATAGGTATTCTATGCTGGTCGGCAGATTTGTCGTTGTCGTTAAGGTGCAGGCAAATAACGTCGGAGCCAAGCATACGGATAACTTCATCGGGATCAGGATTGTTATTGAAACGGGTTGCCTTGTTGGAATGTCCCGTATCAACGCAAATTTTAAAGTGCTCTTTAAAATCATCAACAGTGCAAACGTCTTTGTACGACTTAATGAACTCGTCGATGTTGCCGAAAAAGTCGCAGGTGCCGTAGTTAAACGCGTCGCCAAATGTTTCGGTTGCGACCTTTATACCGTATTGCTTTGCATAAGGGATAATGCGGGTGAACATATCAAAATTAAGCTTGTGCATAACCTCGGGAGGACAGTCGGGACCCATAAAAATCGTTGTAACGGCGTGAATAACGCAAACCGGTGCGCCCAAAACACTTGCGGCGAGGCAGTCAAGACGCGCGTTTTCAATCAAAGCGTCGTCTTCCTCGCGTGAGTTTTTAAATCCCGGACCTCTGCCGTGAGTCATACATATTTTTATTCCGTATTTGTCCGCCAACGCCTTGATTTTCGAGAAATATTCGATAACCGCGTCGTCGCCCTTGCTGTATACAGAATCGGGATTTCTGTAATCGAATCTATACATGTCGGTTGAAAAATCAACGGCCTTCACGCCGATCTCGTTTGCGATCTCGATTGCGCGAAAATCGTCAAATTGATGCTGAAACACAAAAAGTGAAAGAGAAACTGCTTTCTTGCCCATAATAATTGTCCCTTTGGAATTCTTGAATGTTTTAACGTTCGTTTTATTATATCACTAAGTCGGGAAAATTAATAATATCAAGGATGATCGGCGATACAGTTGGCGATGCATTGGCGCAGACAGCGGCTTAAATGATGCGAAAAGCTCTCGCTGTCCTGTAAAAAGTCAAACCTGTTTACAGCACGCTCTATTGTGTCGATGCAAGCATATACCGTGTGCAGAGTGCGAATGCTTTGCGGTGCACGCTTTAAGTGAAACGCCGCCGAAGGAAGATAACTGTATACAAGCTTTTTTCGCGCTTCTTCATCGCCGCTTTTTATGCGAAGCGCAAGCTCCTTTTCCTCGCTCCTGCCCGGACGGGGTATTGCGCTCACCTTGTTTAAAAAATCTTCCGCGCTGATAAAAATCAAAGTACTCTCCTTGTGATAAAACGTATATTATATATACCACATTTCGTTTCAAAAGTAAATGCTTTGCATAAACTTGCGCGTTTTTACAAAAAATAATAACACCACAAATGTATCCGCGAGGGGTGCCGTGACAGACAACATTGGCACCAATCAACAATAGTGTGGCAAAAAGAATAACAGCGGAGTGAAATCACTCCGCTTGTCTACTTCGTTGGTTGTTTAATAAAACCTGATTTATGAATTTAATAACACCTTTATATCTGCTGATTTCCGCTAAATCACACTTGCCATAAATCGGCGGTATTATAATTTGATTGCCAACAATAGCAATATTTATGATACCTTCTACTCTTGTCAGGTTGCAATTAGCATTTTGAGAAACGAATTGATATAATGCGTCGTTTAATATATCGGTGAAAATGATATTTAAACGCATCATATCGCCAGCTTCCGTTCTGTTAACCCATTGCGATATATTTAGTTCTTTGTTTGCTTTTTTGTTAATACGGTCTTTTGCGTTATCAAATTCCTTTTTGTTAAAATCTGGTGTTTTGTATAAAACAGTTCGCAACATAAAAATTTTCTTTAATCGGAAAAAGCGCACATCTTTCGATGTGGAAAGTTGGTTTTCTTTATCGGTCAATTTCTCGAAAATGCTTATTATTTCTTCAAATGAGAAATTTTTATCCGCATTAAATACAACAGGTTTACAAACAGTTCCTTTTGGCTCTTTTTTGGCAATGCGACTGCAATATATCAGGTACGCAATGCAAATAATAGCAATAGCGAAGAAAATGATAGCAACAAAAGACGGAACGAACAAAAATAAGATTCCAAAGCCGATTGAAATAATAGTTAATAGAATTGCAATTAAGGAAAGTGTTGCTCGGTTTTGCAGTTTTTTAATATGCAATTTAAGTTCTTCGTTCAATTAAATCACCGCCTTGGACTTATTGTATCACATAAGAATTCGAAAGTAAAGTCCTTGCATAAACTCCCCCGTTTTTACAAATAATAACAATGCAATTAAAAAATACATTGTAGGGGCGATTCATGAATCGCCCGCGGGTCATTCGTGAATGACCCCTACAAAATGATAATTAAGGAGATTTATATAATGAAAGCAACAGGAATTGTGCGCCGAATTGACGACTTGGGTCGTGTGGTTATACCGAAAGAGATTAGACGGACTATGAGGATCAGAGCGGGGGACCCATCACATAACACATTGACACTTGAAGAAAAGTTTTCTGTTGCGATACATAGTGTAGTAAAAAGATATAAAGAACAAGCGAGGTGAATTTCACCTCGCTTTATAATAACTATTTTTGTTCTAAATAAGTAAGTTTACCCCAATGCCATTTTTTGTTTTTAGAAAAACGATATTTATCGGGTTCGCCCATATAAAAGGCACCAGAACTAACCATACCTATAGCAAGCGAAAAACGCTTTAACACTAAAACATTCCCCTTTTTACCAAGAGTATATAGTTCGTCAAACATATCATCTTCATCAGGGTGCCAATGTGTTGAAGGACAAGAAGTAGATGTGCTAATAAGTTCTATACAAGTATCGTAACTATCACAATAGGCACGGATATAAGCATTTTCGTATAACTTCCAAATTAGGATTTCGCCATCTAATTCAGGCAAAGAATGTAAATCGGGCATTTCAAGAAGTTTTTCGTATAAATCTTTTGTGGTTTTTGAGTTTCTCACAACAACACCGCCTTTGTTTCATTATAGCATATTTCATTTTAAAAGTAAATTCACGCAGTATAAATCCCCACCATTTACAAATACTAACAACACAATTTGTAATTTAAGGAGAAATGTATATATGAAAGCCACTGGAATAGTTAGAAGAATCGACGACCTTGGTCGTGTGGTTATACCGAAAGAGATTAGCCGCACGATGAGGATAAGAGAGGGAGATCCGTTGGAGATATACACCGAAACCGACGGGGGAGTGGTGTTCCGTAAATATTCGCCCGTGGGCGAATTGAGTCGAGTGTCGGCGGAATATGCCGAAGCGATAAACCGAACGAGCGGTATTCCTATTGTGATCTGCGACCGCGACAGCGTTGTGGCGGTTGCCGGAGTGCCGCGAAAGGATTACGTTGAAAAGCCGATTTCAAACGGGCTTTCGGGTGTGCTTTCCACAAGGCGGAGCTATTCAAGAGATAACAATTCGGCACAGATAAAGGTTACCGAGCAAGGCGGAGAGGTGAACTATCTTTCGCCGATAGTAAGCGAGGGTAACGTCATCGGTGCGGTAATGTCGCTTAAGCAGGACGGAAAAACGCTCGACGGAAGCGAAAAAAAGCTTGTCGACGCAGGCGCTTATTTTATGTCGACACAAACCGAAATATAAATACGGCAGAGAAAATTCTCTGCCGTATTTTGTGCTTTGATTAATTATTTAACGGTAGTGATCTTGTCGAGTGCTTTGTTGATTTCGTCCTTGCTCGTTGCGCTGGTAGCAACGATGCTGATGAACTTACCGTCGTGAAGCTTGGTAAGCATTGCTTGGTGCACGGTAACGCCGCTTTGAGAGAGGGTGATGTCCATAGCGAGGTATTCTTTGCCTGCGATGGTCTTTTTGTAGTATTCGCCAATCGAGTAACCAAGGCCGGTTTCTTTTAACAGCTTGGTACAGTTGTCGAGATATGCCTTTTCGTCATAAAGATTCAAGGGGTTCTTTTCAAATGCGATAGCCAACTGTCTGCCTTCGGTAGAAGCGCCTGCAACAAGTCCGCAATCGGTGTTTTCGTTTTCATAGCTCTTGAAGTCTGCGTCGGAACCCTTTTTCCAGGTAGTATCATCGAGCACGAATTTGATATCTGCCCATTCATTGGTATAGACGTTGTTTTCAATAGTGCCCTTGGTGTACTCTATACCGCTACCTTCGCCGCCGCACGCAACGAGAGTGAAAAGCGAGCAAACGATCAAAAGAGCAGCAAGGATTTTGTTAGTCATTTTCATAAAAAATAACTCCTTTCCTAATTGCGGCAATGCCGCCGCTGTTTTCGCCTAATAACGTAGACGTTGGAAACAGTATATCACAAAAATCGATTTTGTCAAGGCTTACGTCAAAAATTGAATCGCTTGGAGCGCTATGCCGGCGCTTATTTTATGTCGACACAAACAGAAATACAAATACGGCAGAGAAAATTCTCTGCCGTATTTTGCGTTTTGCTTAATTATTTAACGGTAGTGATCTTGTCGAGTAAGGGGTTGATTTCGTCAGCGCCGACAAGACTGGTAATAACGAAGCTGATGAACTTGCCGTCGTGCTGTGTTGCAAGGAACGTCTGATAAACGGTAACGCCGCTTTGGGTAAGTTTTGCATCAAGACCGATATATTCCTTGCCTGCGATAGTCTTTTTGTACTGTTCGCTGAAGGTGTAGCCGTTAATGACAGAGGTCATACCGCTTTTTACGTTATCAAGATAGGTTTTAGCGCTGATGCTGTTGCCGGGGTTGTTTTCAAACACGATAGCCAACTGTCTGCCTTCGGTAGCGATACCTGCGATAAGACCGCAATCGGTGGTAGCGGTTTCGAAGCTTTGGTAATCGGAAGCAGCGCCTTCTTTCCAAGTGGTGCTATCGAATTGGAACTTGATGTTTGCCCATTCGTTGGTGTAAACGCCGTTTTCAATAGTGCCCTTGGTATATTCAATAGGAGCAATGCTTTCTTCGCTAACGGTTTCGGAAACTTCAGTGCTAACGGTTTCGGAAGCTTCGGTGCTTACCGTTTCGGAGGTAGCGGTTGAAGATTCGGTTACAGAGGTGTCGGTGGAGGTGCTGCCGTTGCCGCACGCAACAAGGACGAGAAGCGAGCAAGCTACCAAAAGAGCAGCAAGAATTTTCTTAGTTATTTTCATCGAAAATAACTCCTTTCATTTAATTGGCAATGCCGGAATTGTTTGTCATAGCATTTAGTATAAAGGCGAGATTTTATGAAATACATAATGAATCAATTGAATCACCCGTTTTTCCTAATGCTTTAGACGATTCGGTTCATTATATCACAAAAATCGATTTTGTCAAGGCTTACATCAAAAATTGAATTGCTTGGATAGCTATGCCCGATGCCGCGCCGATAACGTAAAGCAATGCAACAATACCGAGGTTCGATTTAACGCCGCGGTTAACGCGGAACAGCACGATAAGGCCTACGCCCGCACCTGTGCAAAGTCCCGAAATGACCGAGCCGAGGCTGATAGCGCCTTCGATATAAAGCTCGGCAAGAATGACCGAGGGCGCGCAGTTGGGGATAAGACCGATAAGCGCGGTAAGAAGCGGTTGGAAAATGCTTTCGGTGAGCATAATTTCCTGCAATTTAGCTTCGCCGACAAGCTCGATAATATATCCGAGCGCGAAATTCGCCGCAAAAAGAAACGCAAATACCGAAAGCGTGCGCTTTACGGTGCATTTTACGATAGCTTTCCAATCGGTATGTGCACAGCAATGCTCCTCGCCGATAAGCTCCTCGTCCTCACAGCTGTCATCGTGGTGATGGCGGTGGTGGCATTCGTTCGATTCCGCCTTTTTGCGAAGAACAAGGTCGATAAAATAACCTGCTGTAAGAGCAACCGCGAATTTTATGCCCATAACCGAAAGAATGTCCAAAATTCTGTCGGGCTTGGTAAGCATTACGAGCAATGCTTCGTCAGACGTGGAAAGGTAGATCGCAATGAGCGTACCGAGTGTAATGACACGTTTTGCATAAAAATTCGAGCCGATGACCGAAAAACCGCATTGCGGAACAAGTCCGAGCAGTGCGCCCGCGAAAGGGCCTGCCTTGCCCGCTTTTTCGATCATGTGCGAGCTTTTTTCTTCAACCTTGGCTTCAATGTATTCAAGTATAAAAAATGCGATCGCCAAAAAGGGAAGCATTTTAAGCGAATCTATCGCCGAATGTTCAATCGCGTGTAAAAATTCGTGCATAAATTTAATTCCTTAACTGTCAAGCGGTGATTGCCTAATATTTTAATTATAAACGTGCACAAAAAACTTGTCAAGGATTTTTTACCGTGCTTGAAAAATTGGTCAAGAGGATATATAATAAGGATGAAAGGACGTGTTTGATTATGTTGGATAAATTAAAGCAATATATCGATGAAGCCGAAAATATCGTTTTCTTCGGGGGCGCGGGAGTTTCCACCGAAAGCGGTCTTAAGGACTTCCGCTCAGCCGACGGCATTTACAGCATGAAATTTGAATATCCTCCCGAAACGATGCTCTCGCACAGCTTTTTCAAAAGGCATCCAAACGAGTTTTATGCTTTTTACCGCGAAATGATGATATGCGACGGTGTGTTGCCGAATGCGGCGCATTACGCACTCGCAAGGCTTGAGAAAATCGGCAAATTAAAGGCGGTCATAACCCAGAATATTGACGGGCTTCACCAAACGGCAGGAAGCAAAAATGTTTTCGAGCTTCACGGAAGCACAAAGCGCAATTACTGTATCCGTTGCGGTAAGTTCTTTTCGGAGGAGTTCGTAAGCGCTTCAAAGGAAGCTCCGGTTTGTGAATGCGGCGGCTTGGTCAAGCCCGACGTCGTGCTTTACGAGGAGCCGCTGGATGCAAAAACGCTTGAGGGTGCAATCGATGCGGTCGGAAAAGCCGACCTGCTTATCGTTGCGGGCACGTCGCTTACCGTATATCCTGCTGCGGGACTTATCAATTACTTCAACGGCAAGCATATCGTGCTTATAAACCGTGACGCCACGCCCTTTGACGACCGCGCCGATGTCGTTATCCGCGAGCCTGTCGGAAAAGTTCTGAAGCAGGTTACGGAACTGTAATAAAAAGCTCTCCGAGGAGAGCTTTTTGCTTTTATATTACTTCGATATTGCCCATTTTGTTTTCGCCCCTGAGAACAAGCGTTATCCCCTCGCCCGTGCCTTCGCGTATTTCGACGTTGCCCATATTATTGCTTATCTTGTCAACGACGGTCCAATCGGAGGGAACGTAAACCGAAATATTGCCCATTTTGTTGGAAAGATTAAGCTCAAGCTCGACCGCAGGGTCGGCAAGCTCGGTATTTTGATAGTAGACCTCGGTATTGCCCATACGGTTATATACGTTGCTTTTCGTCGTTTTGCTCACGTCGATATAGTGAACCGCGTTGGAAAAACGGTTGCTGTGCTCTTTTTTCGTTCTGCCGGGGATAAGTAAATTGAACGCGCAGTTTGCGATTATTGACGCAAGTATAACGAACCAATTGTTAACGATATTTTCGTCGGGGAGCTTTGCCCAATCTGCGATTTCCGTTTCGAGCAGCATAAAAAGCAACGCAATTGGGAAGAAAAGCTTGAAACGCTCACGCAGGGTATCCGAAAAGATGATCTTTGCGATTACCCAGGCTGCAAGAATGATTGAAAATATAAATTTATACAAGGGCATCCCGAAAATTTCGGGCCCGATTCCCGCACCGTAAACAATAAGGGCTGCCGCCGTTAACAGCAGTAAAATGCCCCAAAAGCCTTTTTTAACAGTATTTTTCATTATTTCAACCTCATTTCATTGATCTTTTCCTTGAACGGCTTGTAATAGCTTCGCGATACGTATACTTTTTTCGGCGTGTCGCGGAAAAACGCCTCGCATATACCGGTGATCTCTTTATGTATGGAGGAAACTGCATTTACGTTGATTATGCAGGATTTTGATATCCGCATAAAGCTTTTCGGCAGACGTTCTTCAAGCTCGTAAAGCTTAAGATCGGTATAATACATTTTGTCGGCGGTGTGTGCGGCGGTCTTGCTTCCGTCGGTTTCAAAAAAGAGAAGGGAGCTTATTTTTACAAAGTGAAGCTTTTCGCCCAGCTCCAATTCCATTTCGCTTGAATCGAGAGATGAAACGATCGATTCGATCCGCATGATCTCATCGGATACGTTTCGGCATCGGATGATTATTTCCTCGTCGCAAGCGGGGTCTATCTCTATGCGTACCTTAAAGCCCATAAAAGCACTCCTCCCTTCACGTTGTATTATAAACCTTAACGCGCATTTTGTCAAAGGTATAAGGATAAGATGCGGATATCGGCGGGTAAAAGGCTTGAAATCAACCGTAATTGTAAATAAAGTGTGCACAAAACGCTATACCACTTGCCAAAAAGCGTAATATGTGGTACTATACTGTGTATGCTTTTAATATGGAGGCAGAAATGGAAAACAAAGAACAAAACGAAAAAATGACGGCTATGGAATGGCTTGAAAACGTTTGGTATCACCATAAATGGATGATAATTTTTGCAGGTATGATGATTCTTTTCGTAATTATCAGTATCGGTCAGCTTGTTTCAAGCGCGGGTGCTGACGTTAATATTCTCCACGTCGGACCGATGTATATCTCGCCCGAGGCGGCAAACCGTATCGAAGCCACGCTCGGCGAGCTTTCCGACGATTATAATGAAGACGGCGAATTTGTTGCGGATATTCTCGATATCACGGTCGATAAGATCAGCGACGGTAAGGGCGGCACCGTTAATTACGATCAGGGCAACCAAGCTATGCAACGCTTTCAGACCGAAATACGTGCAGGCGATGCGGTGATCTATGCGCTCGACAAATATTACTTCGATATCTGTCTTAAGGAAGGTCTTCTTACCCCGTTTGAAGAAATAATTGACGATGCGGATATGCCTGCCAACACGGTTAAGGATGAAAACGGCGTGATATTCGGCGTTTACGTTTCGGATCTCGATGCATATTCTCTTTCGGGAATCGAAAATATTCCCGAAACCGCGATCCTTTGTCTTCGCCGTTCGCCCGAAAACGATCAGATAAGCTACGGCAGAACGGTCGAGGAATGGAACGGCAACCGCAAAACGTTTGTGAACCTTATTAAATACCGCGATAAGGACAAGGTCGTTAACGACATTGACGTTATGTACGCGGGCTTTAATGACGTATATTCGGATGCTGAGGAGGCTTTTAAGGCTACCTTTACCTCGTTTGCCGACGATAAGGATGCGCTTTTCGGGATAAAGAGCATTATTCTTGAGGGAAACATCACCGCGCTTGACGAAACTGCTGCCAACCGACTTGCTGTCAAGGAGTTTGAGCATGAGATCTTTGCGGGCGATTCGATGATATTTATCCTCGATAAGCAGATGTTCGATATTTGCGCGGAAAACGATGTCCTTGCTTCTTTTGAGGATGTTTTCGGCAAGGAGAATATGCCCGAGGGCGTTATTGCCGGTTGCGGAATCTATCTCTCGTCGCTCGATGCAAAGGCGCTGGGCGGCTTTGACGCGATATCGCCGAACAGCGTGATATGTATCCGCCGTTCGCCCGACAGCGAAACGGTCAAATACGGACGTCTGCAGTCTGTATGGGAGAAGAACCGCGATGTATTCGTAAAGCTTATCGGTTATAAGCAGGAAAATGCCGAATAAAAGCACAACAAGACGCAAACAAACGAAATTTACTATTGCAAAACGCGATTAATTATGATACAATGAATCTAATCGTTAAAATCTAATCGTATTATCCGGAGGATTTTTTGAAATGAGCAACAAAATCATCGCAAAGCAAAGAAGAACCATTATTGTAAGCTTGGTTCTTTGCGTTGCACTTTTAGCGGCTATCGTGCTTACCGTATGCCAGTATCTCGGCAGTATCGACGCACCTTACAGACAGTTTGACGACGAAGAATTTGCAAAGGCGTATGCAACGGCTCTCGGCTATGAAAGCGTGCGCGACATTACTCAGGAAGATATGGACAAGGTTGAATCCCTTGTTTATTACTGGTCTATCGGTAACGATGCCCAAAACAATTACCAAACCTATGCAACTCCCGTTGTAATGCTCGGCTATAAGGATGCTACCGACGGCATCATTAACGACAGCCAGGAAGAACCCAAGGAAGGTCAATACGTACTCGTTAATTATCCTATCGCTCAGGTTGAGGATATCGTTGCGTTCAAGAACCTTCGTGTTCTCCGCACCTTCGACATCGCCGAAGTTTCCACTATGCAGGAATCCTGCTATTACACCCAGCTTTATTCCATGTACGGTATGGGCAACGCTATTTCCTTTGACAACGTGCTCAGCGCGGCAGCTCTTAAGGATCTCAAGAAGCTCGATCAGCTTTCTTCTCTCACCAAGCTCGAGCAAATGTCTCTCGAATATACCGGTCTTACCAACCTCAACGGTATCGAAAAGTTCACTAACCTTAAAAAGCTCGATATCGGTAACACCGTGATCACCGACCTTACTTCGCTTTCCGCTCTTACCGGTCTTACCGATCTTTCTCTCGTTCAGATGGGCGAAAGAGTGACCGAGGAGGCAGAAGAATCCACCGATGAATCTACCGACGAATCCACCGATGAAAGCAAGGAAGAAGAGGAAGAAAAGCATACTCACGCAGGCCTTGTTGACATCAGCGCGATCGCAACTCTTACCAACCTCGAAAGCCTTAACATCTCCGGTAACGCTATCGTTGATATTTCCGCAGTCGCTGATATGACTAAGCTTGAATCGCTTACTATGAACAGCAACTGCATCGAAAAGCTCGATGCACTCAAGAAGCTTACCGCTCTTACCGGTCTTGCTGTTGCGGATAACCACGTTACCGATATCAGCGCTATCTCTGCATGCACCAAGCTCGAAAACTTCTATGCTTATGACAACGATATCAAGGATATCAGCGCTCTCTCCGCATGCACCAAGCTTCAGGTTCTTTCGGTTTATGATAACGAAATCGCTTCTCTCGGCGATCTCGGCAAGCTTACCGCACTTACCACCTTTGATGCATACAATAATAAGATCACCGATCTCAGCCCCCTTAAGGATTGCGTGAAGCTCACCTCTATCAACGCTTACAATAACGAGATCGCCACTCTCGGCGACCTCAGCAAGCTTGACGAGCTTACCTCCATCTCTGTTTACGATAACAAGATCGCAGATCTTAACGGTCTTAACGGTTGCGTAAAGCTCGCTACCATCAACGCTTACAACAACGCTCTTACCGGCAAGCTTGATCTTTCCGGCTGTACCGAGCTTGCTACTCTTAACCTCTACTTTGATGAAGAAGAGGAAGACGATAAGAAGGATGATGACAAGAAGGAAGACGCTAAGAAGAGCGAGCTTACCGAGCTTGTTATCAAGGGTCTTAAGAAGCTTACCTCGGTTGACGCTCACGGCAACGCTCTTACCGCAGTGCCCGACCTCACCGATTGTGAAAAGCTCACCACCCTTACCCTTAACAAGAATGCTATTACCGACGTAAAGGGCGCGGCTGCAGATACTGACAGCAAGAAGGAAGGCGTTCAGACCGTTATCACCACCCTTAACCTTGCAGAAAACAAGATCACCGATATCGCAGCTCTCGAAAAGGTTACCTCGCTTACAGCTCTTACCCTTTCCAAGAACGATATCACCAATATCGACGCTATCGGTAAGCTCACCACCCTCAAGACTCTTAACCTCGACGGCAACAAGAATCTTGACACGCTTCTTCCCATTATGAACAACTTTGCAAAGACCTCCGGTCTTACCCTCAACATCGTTGATACCAAGGTTGCAGGTAATAAGGAAGCTGTCGACGCATTCCGTAAAAAGTTCACCACTATGAAGATTACCTACGTAGAAGAAACCGAAAAGAAATAAACACACAATGAAAAGAACTGCTGCTTTAAACGGCAGCAGTTCTTTGACTTTAAACATATAACGTACGGAGGATTTAATTATGCCCGATATGCTCGTTAAACTTTACGAATTGCCCGATACCGCAGCACTTTATAAGAAGCTTGAAGACAAAGGCATTAAGATCATTCGCCCGATGACTCCCAACAAGACTAAGGTCGTTGAATGGGTTCGTGCGCATTTCCATGACGGCTGGGCAGATGAAATTTCCGCTGCATTTACAAGACATCCCGTAAGCTGCTTTATCGCTTACGACGTTAATGAAAAGAAGATCCTCGGCTTTGCAGGTTATGATTGCACCTATAAGGATTTCTTCGGCCCCACCGGTGTTGATGCAACTCAACGCGGCAAGGGTATCGGCGGCGCGCTCTTCCTTCGCTGTATGGAAGCGATGCGCGACGAAGGATACGGTTATGCAATAATCGGCTCTGCTGGTCCGGTTGATTTTTACAACAAAATGTCGGGTGCGACCGTTATTGAAGGAAGCATCCCCGGTATTTACAAAGATTTGATATAATTTATTCCCTAAAAGAAGGTATTTTATGAAGAAGATCAGAGCAGGAATTATCGGCGCAACCGGTATGGTTGGCCAAAGATTCATTACACTTATTGAAAATCACCCCTATTTCGACCTCACCGCGCTTATCGCAAGCCCCTCGTCCGCAGGCAAGACCTATGGCGAAGCGGTAAAGGGTCGTTGGATGATGAAAACACCCATTTCCGAAAAGATCGCAAATATGGTAGTGCTCAACGCTGAGGATATCGAAAGCGTTAAGCCCCACGTTGATTTTGTTTTCTGCGCGGTAAATATGTCCAAGGATGCTACCAAGGCTCTTGAAGAGGCTTATGCAAAGGCAGAAATTCCCGTTGTTTCCAACAACTCGGCAAACCGCGGCACAAAAGACGTGCCTATGCTCATTCCCGAAATCAACTTTGCTCACACCGCAGTTATTGAAGCACAAAAGGAACGCCTTGGCACCAAGAAGGGCTTTATCTCGGTAAAACCCAACTGTTCTATCCAAAGCTACGTTCCCGCGCTTGAACCGCTTCGTAAGTACGGCATCAAGGCAGTAAACGTAACCACCTTCCAAGCAATCTCCGGCGCAGGTAAGAATTTTGAAACCTGGCCCGAAATGGTCGATAACGTAATTCCTTACATCGGCGGCGAAGAAGAAAAGAGCGAAAAAGAACCTCTTAAGGTTTGGGGTACCGTTGAAAACGGTGAAATCGTTAACGCAACCTCTCCCGTTATCTCGGCACAGTGCATTCGTGTTCCCGCATCCGACGGACACCTTGCGGCTGTTTCGGTAAGCTTCGAAAACAAGCCCACCATCGAACAAATCAAGGCAGATTGGGCAGAATACGTCGGCGAAGCGCAACGTCTTGAGCTTCCCCTCGCGCCCGAAAAGTTCCTTACCTATTTTGAAGAGGATAACCGTCCTCAAACCGGTCTTGACCGCGATCTTTACGGCGGTATGGGTATTTCGATAGGCAGACTTCGTGAAGATACCATTTTCGATTACAAGTTCGTTTGCCTTTCCCATAACACTCTCCGCGGTGCGGCAGGCGGCGCAGTTCTCGGTGCAGAATTGCTTTACCGTCAGGGCTATTTGTATTAATCGCTCCGAGAAAATACAAGCATATAAAAAGTCAAGGTGTCAAACCTTGACTTTTTTGTTACGTTAGTGTAATATCTCCTATGGAGGTAAGCGATATGTTTACTAATAAAACCCTTCTTATAACCGGCGGCACCGGTTCGTTCGGAAATGCGGTCGCAAAACGGTTTTTGCCGACGGAAATCGGCGAAATACGTATTTTTTCACGCGATGAGAAAAAACAAAACGATATGCGACGACTGTTCCGCGAAAAAATGCCCGAGTATTTTAAAAAGCTTAAATTTTATATAGGCGACGTGCGCGACCGTCAAGCGCTTGACCTTGCAATGAACGGAGTTGACCTTGTCTTTCACGCGGCGGCGCTTAAGCAGGTTCCGTCTTGCGAATTTTTTCCGTTGGAAGCGGTAAAAACCAACGTTTTGGGTACCGAAAACGTGCTTGATTCGGCAATCGCCTGCGGTGTTTCGAAGGTTATCTGTCTTTCGACCGACAAGGCGGCTTATCCTGTGAGCGCAATGGGTATGAGCAAGGCGATGATGGAAAAGATAGTTATCGCAAAGGCGCGTCTTTCAAAGGACAGCAAAACCGTTATGTGCTGTACCCGTTACGGCAACGTTATCGGAAGCAGGGGGAGCGTTATTCCGCTTTGGATCGAGCAGATTCAAAGCAATTTGCCCATAACAGTGACCGATCCGAATATGACTCGCTTTATTATGTCGCTCGACGAAGCGGTCGATTTGGTTGTCTATGCCTTCCAAAATGCCGAAAACGGCGATATTGTGGTTCAAAAAGCACCTGCGTGTACCCTTAACACGCTTGCAGAGTCGGTCTGTGCGCTCTATGGCGCAAAATTCGATGCGATTAAGTACATCGGCATACGTCACGGTGAAAAGCGATATGAAACGCTTCTGACGGCCGAAGAGGCATCCCGTGCGGTCGATATGGGCAACCATTTCCGTGTGCCGTGTGACAACCGCGATTTAAATTACCAAGCGCAAAGTATGAAAATCACCAATGAATCGGCTGAGGAATTTAATTCTAATAATACCCGCATACTCAACACCGATGAAGTTATTGCAAAGCTTAAGGAAATATTGTAAAAATAAAACTTAAAAAACTTTGTGAATAAGGAGCAATAGGTTCTATGAATAAAAGAAAAAGATTAGAGTACTTAATAATTACTGCCTGTGTCTTTTTGTCAGGGTTTATTATTTATGGATTAGTAGGAAGCATGCATCCGCTTATAAGTGATAATAAAGCGCTATCTTTTTTAGCATATGGCGCTTTGGGCGGTTTCGGCTTTAGTATACTCCTTTCAAGCGTTATTTTAAGTTCAAGATTCTTCGCGAGGAGAGGGTTGGTTTTTAAAGTAGTTTCCGCTATACTTTGGCCTATCACTGTTGCTTGCTGCTTCTATGTTGGCGCTTTTATGTATATCCCTTATGGCATATATAACGCTATAATGTTAATAAAAAAAGAGCCTCAAGTTGTAGAAAACTCTGTTGACATCGAAAAAGAATAAACGAAAGATGTGAAAATCATTTTTGAGATAGCGATAGGGTTTTAGGTTCTCCTAACAAGTGACATTGGATGCCAAAATTTTCTGCTTGTTTCGGTATAAGACAATATTAAAAGCTGTGTAGAAATTTTCCACACAGCTTTTTTACTGTTCTTAACCGTCCGCCACTTACGCTTCTTCTTTTTTGTTTATAAAGCGTTTATAAACCAATTTCATAACAAAATATCCCAAAACACCGCAAAGCGAGCCGACGATAATGCCGCCGAGCACGTCGGTGGGGAAATGAACGTATAAGTAAAGGCGCGAAAATGCAATAAGTATTGCGAGTATCAGGGCAGGAATGCCAAGCTTTTTATTTTGAAGGAATATCGGAATCGCGCCTGCGAATGAAATCGAGGTGTGTCCCGACGGGAAGGAAAAATCGGTAGGCTTGCTTATTATCAGCTCGATACCCTCGCGCAGGTCATAAGGGCGAACCCGCGCGATAATGGGTTTTATCGTAATATTGCAGATAATAAGACTGAAAATCAGCGCGCAAGCGACGGCGATTCCGATTTTTCGCGTTTTCGGGAAGATGAGCAAAGCAATCGCAAAAACGATCCAAATCCAACCGACGTTTGCAAGAAACGAGATTCCCCGCATCGAATAATCAAGAAAAGCGCAAGACATATTATTTCGTATAAAATCAAGAATTACGTATTCAAAATCCATAAACAATCCTCACTTTTCTTTATTTTAACATAAAACAAAAAGGATTTCAACATTATGTTGCTTGACAAAAAAATTAAAGCGTGATATACTTTTAAAAGTGATTGGGGACGACACCCATAACAAAAAACGGCATCACGAAAACTTGAATATTTTACAACAGAGGGGAAGACACCCATGACAAAAAACGTTATCGTTGTAGATGAGCAAGGAAATGAATATGGAGCCACCTACCCGAAAAGGGCAAAGGGACTTGTTAAAAATGGCAGGGCACGCTTCATAGACGAAAACAAAATATGCCTTGCGTGTCCGCCAAATGAATTTTTGGAGGATAAAATGAACGAAAATATTAATACTCAAACAACCGAAACAATCGAAACTAACGAAGTTTCTCGTTACACAATGGATTATTGCTTGAAGCAGATTGAAAGGATTCAATCGGAAACGGCTTATATTCACGAGGCGTTTTCAGAGCTTTCAAAGGTTCACTCGGGAGGTCCCGGAGATATAGGTGCACAGGGGAAGGCGATTGCACTGGGCGACGTTGTGAAATGCCGTGAAACGACAAACCAAAAGATGCTGGACTTCTATATTAAGATGTACGAAGACCTGCGAGCTTCAACGTTTGACGTGGTATCTGCAGCGCAAAAAGAGCTTTCGCACATCGGCGATTTGATTGCTGATTACTGTTGTGAAGACGATGCGCGTGAGGGATTGGTTGAGATTGCCGAATTGATTAAAGAGCTTACCGAAAAGGCAATGAAAAATTAATTTCAAAAATGACCGAGTTTATGCTCGGTCATTTTTAATAGATAAGATATAAAAAATTTTGATCATAGTGCGCGAGAGGAAGAGCCTTCGGGGTCCCCGAAATTCGTAAGAATTTTGGGGTGATTAAAAAAGTTTTCCTCTCGCGAAACTATTTTCTAATACTTATAGTAACAACCAAAGTGCCGTCGCTTTCTTGCTTGTCCCAGCTTGCGTTGTAGCCCGAGGTTTTAAGCATTAAAATCGCCTTGTTAAGCGTGTTATAAAGAAGCTTCATATTTCCAATCTTACCCTTTAAGGTAGGATTTTTCTTTTTAGGGGGTATCATCGTGGCGGATTTGCCGTTTAAATGCTGTTCAACAAGCTTTTCTGTTTCGGGCGCGGTCAATTTTTTTGATACTATCGATTGCAGTATCGGTAAACGTTCCTGCTCGGAATCGATGCGTACCAATGCGCGGCAGTGCCGTTCGGAAAAGCTGTTTTCGACGGCAATAAGCCGCTCGCGCTCGGAAAGACGTAAAAGCCGAAGCTTGTTCGAAAGCGTGGATTGTGAGATTGAAAGCGAGTGCGCGAGCTCGCTTTGCGGCATTTCGGTAACCTTCAGGAGCGTTTGCATCGCCAACGCTTCCTCGAAAAAGGAAAGGTCGCTTCTTTGCAGATTTTCGACAAGCGCCATTAGTGCTGAGCCCGATTGGTCGATTTCGAAAACAATACAGGGAGCTTCCTTGATTCCTGCCATTTTGCAAGCTCGCCAACGTCGCTCACCTGCGATAATTTCGTATTTTACACCGTTTTTTTGTCTATCCTCCAAGCGCTTTACGGCGATTGGCTGAATAAGTCCGCAGCTTTTTATACTGCTTGCAAGGGCAAGAAGCTCTTCTTTGTCAAAAAATCGACGCGGTTGAAGCGGATTTGGTGTTATCTCGCTCGTATCGATAAGAACCGTCTTGCATTTATTAAATGACTTCAAAACCGACGATAAGTCCATAATTTACTCCAAAAAGAAAAGAATCTGCTATTAATATAGCAGATTCACGTGTCTAAAAATGTTAAAAGAGGTTAGTTGAATAACTTTTTCTGATAAAAATATTTTTTCCCTTCGATTTCGGTTATTTCACCGATCGAATAAAATCCGTTTTCGTCGTAAACACGGTAAAGGTCGCCGACATTTCCCTCGATGCCGTTCAGCTTCCAAAGACGAATCTTTTGACCTTGGCGGTAAAGACGGTCGTAAAAATCGTCTAATCTCGCCTCGGGCAGATGCATAAACATTCTTTCGATAGGGATAAGGTGCGAAAGAATTTCTTCAACCGTCATATCGTTAAGGTCGTCGAAGCGGATAGCATCTTCCTCCTTAAAAACGCCGACTTCGGTACGGTTAAGCGAGCTCATAACAGCGCCGCAACCGAGCTTTTTGCCGATATCTGCGCAAAGCGTACGGATGTATGTACCGCGTGAGCAATGCACGTCAAGGAAATATTCGCCGTCCTTTTGAATCGGTTCGCAGGAATAAATATTTACCTTTCTTGCGTTGCGTTCAACCGTCACACCCTCGCGCGCAAGGTCAACAAGCTTAACACCGTCAACCTTTAATGCCGAAAACATCGGAGGCGTTTGCATTATCTCGCCCTCAAAGCTTTTTGCCGCTTCGGAAAATTCCTCGAAGGTGGGCATAACCCCAATCTCTTGGGTGAGAATGTCGCCAAGGATATCCTCGGTCGCGCTTGTCATACCAAGCTCAACGCCTGCGAAATAGCGCTTGTCGTGGTCGACCAAAAATTCACTCGCCTTAACGGCAGAGCCGACCATTATCGGAAGCACACGCGATGCCATAGGGTCAAGCGTGCCGCAATGTCCAATCTTTTTTTCCTTTAAAAGCCAACGAAGCTTTGCGATGCAGGTGTGCGAGGTGATGCCCGTCGGCTTGTTGATTACAATAATTCCGCTCGGTGATTTCATATTTCTATCTCCGAAAAGCACTTGCGTACGGTGTCAACGGCTTCGTCAAAGCTTCCACCGAAGGTAAAGCCTGCCGCGTGGTAATGTCCGCCGCCGCCGAAGGATTTCGCAAGCTCAGCTACGTCGATATTGACGTTTGAGCGCATCGAAACCTTAATACCGTCCGCCTTTTGGCGAATTACGGCAGATGCCAAAACACCGCCGATTTCACGGGGGATAGAATTGATGCAATCAAAATCCATTTCGTTTGCACCGCATTTGGTTACTTCCTCGGGGCGAATCGCAACGATGGCAAATTTGCCGTCGCGAAGAAGCTCAAGGTTGTTATAGGCGGTTTTGATAAGATTTACCTGTTCTTTGGTTTTGCATTCGAAAAGCATACGGTTGATTTCTGCAAAATCGATGCCCGTTTCCAAACATCTTGCCGCCATAATATGCGTTTCGGGCTTGGTTGAGTCATAACGGAATCCGCCGCTGTCCGAGCTGATTGCGCCGTAAAGTGCTTTTGCAATGTCAGCATTGATATCAATGCCAAGCTCATCCATAAGAAGGAAAATAATCTCTCCGCAAGCGATTCTGTCGCTCATTACGAGCAGCCTTTCGCAATCGATGGTGTTTACCTTGTGGTGGTCGATCGAAAGCGAAAATGAGGTATTTTTGGCACTGCCGAGCATTTTGGGACCTGCGACGTCAACGCTTACAAGCGTGTAATCGCTAGGGTTTTCAGGCTCGTTTTTAATAAAAAGCCCATCCGTCGGCATAAACGAAAGCTTGTTGGGTATTCCGTCGACCGAAAAAATATTCGCTTTTTTGCCCATTTTTCGCAACATCAGCGCAAGCGCAACCGCCGAGCCGATGGTGTCGCCATCCGGCGACGCATGCGTGTAAATGAGGTAGCCGTCGCACCCCTTAAGGAACGCGGCGGCTTGATTTATGGATATAAGTTCCATTATTATTAACCCTCAATGTTTTTGAGTATTTGCGAGATTTCCATCGCACGCTCGGTATTGTTATCGCGTACGAAGGTAAGCTTGGGTGTTATGCGCAGATTCAATCTTTTTGCAAGCTCACTGCGGATAAAGCCGGTTGCCGATACAAGACCCTTTTGAACTCCTTCATCGTTGCCAAGCACACTGTAGAAGATTCTTGCGGTGCTTAAATCGGGCGAAACGTTCGCGCCGACAATGCTTACGAAGGTGCCCGAAACTCTCGGGTCCTTGACCTCGCGTATGATTGCGGCAAGCTCCAAGCAAACCGCATTGTTTAATTTATCCTGCCTGTGTCCGGCCATTAGCGTTCGATTTCCTCCATAACATAGGATTCGAGAATGTCGCCAACCTTAATGTCGTTGAACTTTTCAAGACCGATACCGCATTCGAACGATTGAAGAACTTCCTTTGCGTCGTCCTTGAAGCGCTTGAGCGAGGAGATCTTGTCTTCATAGATAACTATACCGTCACGTACAACGCGAACAAGCGAGTTTCTGGTAATCTTACCGTCTTGAACGTAAGAACCTGCGATAGTGCCGACGTTGGGAACGTGGATACAGTTACGAACCTCTGCATGACCCTGAACGTTTTCACGGAATTTGGGAGCGAGCATACCCTTAAGCGCCGCTTCGATTTCTTCGATACAGTCGTAAATTACGCGGTAGGTACGAATTTCAACCTTGTCGCGCGCCGCCATATCGATAGCATTCTTGTCGGGACGTACGTTAAAGCCGACGATGATTGCGTTGGAAGCGTTTGCGAGCATAACGTCGCTTTCGGTAATACCGCCTGCACCTGCGTGGAGGACAGCAACCTTAACCTCTTCGTTGGAAAGTTTTGCAAGACTTGCCTTAACTGCTTCTGCAGAGCCTTGAACGTCTGCCTTGATGATGATATTAAGGTTCTTGATACCGCTTTCGATTTGGGAGAAGAGATCGTCAAGACTAACCTTGCTGCTGTTTTGTTCGTCTTCCTTCTTCTTCGCTTTGCGCTGTTCAGCAAGCTCACGAGCCATTCTTTCATCGCTTACCGCGCTGAAGAGATCGCCTGCTTCGGGAACCTCTGCAAGACCCATAATTTCAACGGGAACCGAAGGACCTGCAGAGGGAAGTCTTCTGCCCTTATCGTCGGTCATAACTCTTACACGGCCTACTGCGGTGCCTGCGATAATGATGTCGCGTGTTTTAAGAGTACCGTTTTGAACGAGAAGTGTAGCAACCGCGACCTTACCCTTGTCAAGACGCGCTTCGATAACTGCACCCTTTGCCGCACGGTTGGGGTTAGCCTTGAGCTCGAGCATATCTGCGGAAAGAGTGATCATTTCCAAAAGCTCGTCGATACCTTGTCTGTGAAGTGCGGAAACGGGAACAACAATGGTGTCGCCGCCCCATTCTTCGGGTACAAGCTCGTATTTGGTAAGCTCGGTCTTAACTCTGTCGGGGTCTGCACCGGGACGGTCGATCTTGTTGATGGCTACGATAATGGTAACGCCTGCCGCCTTTGCGTGGTTGATAGCTTCAACAGTCTGGGGCATAATACCGTCGTCTGCCGCAACTACAAGCACTGCAACGTCTGTAAGGTTTGCACCACGGGCGCGCATTGCGGTGAACGCCGCGTGACCGGGGGTATCAAGGAAGGTAACCTCTCTGTCGCCGACCTTAACGCGGTATGCACCGATGTGCTGGGTAATACCGCCTGCTTCGCCTGCGGTAACGTGGGTATCGCGGATAGCGTCGAGAAGCGAGGTCTTACCGTGGTCAACGTGACCCATAACAACAACTACGGGGCCACGGTTAACGAGGTTTTCTTCGCTGTCCTCGGTTTCA
Source organism: Eubacteriales bacterium (assembly GCA_045651785.1). GTDB lineage: Bacteria > Bacillota > Clostridia > Oscillospirales > CAG-382 > Coliplasma. Next base: position 24,297 of record JAZRTE010000077.1, read on the forward strand.
TCAAACAAACGGTCTTCAAGAGTAACGACAACCTCTTTTTCAACCTTAATACCGAATTCGTCTGCAATAAGGAATGCGGTGTCGTAATCGATGGATTCGTTGACCGAAACCATCATACCCATAACCATAAGCTTCTTAATAACCTCTGCCGCCGCGGTCTTCATGCGCGATGCAAGCTCGGTAACGGTGATGGTTTCGGGTACGGTGATCTTCAATTGAACGGGCTTGGGCTTGAACGCGGGCTTTTGCATTTGTTGCTTTTTGTCCTGCTGTTGCTTTTTGCCCTTTGCCTGATCGTTGAATTTATTCTTCTTTTTGATCTTTTGCACGCTCGTTTGGGTTTCGGGTACGACGTTATCGTATTTAAGGATCTTTTCATCGTACTTAGAAAGATCGACGTTGGTGGTACCGCGGGTATCTACAACGCGAACCTCATCGCGCGAACGCTTTTTCTGGGGTTGCTGTTGAACGCCGGATGCAGCCTTCTTCTTGCGCTTTTCTTCTTCTGCGGCTGCGCGTGCGGCTTCCTGCTCCTTACGAAGCTCTTCCTTTTTGGCGTTCTTTTTATCGTCGTATTCCTTAAAAAATGCGGTAATATCGACTTGGTTGTTCTGAGTAAGGGTTTCGAAGATTATCGAAAGCTCGTTCTCATCAAGAACAGCCATATGAGTTCTTCCGGCAAGACCTGCGTTGTCGAGTATGGTGATGATATCCTTACTCTTAACGTCAAAGTCCTTAGCAAGCGCGTTAATTCTGTATTTTTCACTCGTTGTTGCCATATGTTAATACCTCTTTTCTGGTCGGCTTCAGCTATTGCTCGACAGGCTTTTTTTATACGCGATCACAAAATTTTCATCAGTGAAGGCGATAGCAGCAGTGTTGCTGTGACCGACCGCTCTGCCAAGCTCTTCTGTGGTAATATCGGTTTGTTCTGCGCATACACGGTAGTATGCCGATTTATCGGTTAAATTTTTAAGCGTGTTACCAGAAACGTCATTTGCGATAAGCACGTGCTTTGCCTTTTTGTTTCTGACAGCTTCAAGCACCTGGTTAGTGCCGATAACAATACCTCTTGCTCTTGCGGCAAGACCGATAACGCCTAACGTGTTCTTATTCAAGCTGTTCACGCTCCTTTATCGGCCGACTTCGCCCAAGGCTTCGCGAAGCGCTTGATATATTTCGTCGGGAATCTTTGTTTTGAACGCTCTTTCCAAGCGCCTTGCCTTAACTGCCGCATCAAAACAGGCGACACAGTTGCAAATATAAGCTCCTCTGCCCGGCATCTTGCCGACAGGGTCGATATTCATAACGCCTTCGTTGCTGCGGACAATTCGTATAAGCTCACGCTTTTCCTTCATTTCGTTGCAACCGATGCATTTTCTCATCGGGACCTTTTTTTCAGTCAAGATGCCACCTCCTCGGATGAATTATTCCTCGGATACGCTACGGCTGCTTTTGATGTCGATCTTGAAGCCGGTAAGCTTTGCGGCAAGTCTTGCGTTCTGACCTTCCTTACCGATCGCAAGCGAAAGCTGATCGTCGGCAACGGTAACGCGGTAGGATCTGTCGCCGTCGGGAAGCTTAACCACCGATTCAACCGTTGCAGGCGCGAGAGCCGCGCTGATGAATGCTTCGGTATCTTCGTTGTAGGGGATGATATCGAGCTTTTCGCCGAAAAGCTCTGCGGTAATGTTGTTCTTTCTTGCTCCCTTGGGGCCTATGCAAGCGCCGATAGCGTCAACGCGTTCATCGTTCGAGGCTACTGCGATCTTGGTACGGCTGCCGGCTTCGCGTGCGATGCGCTTGATCTCAACGGTGCCGTCCTTGATTTCGGGGACTTCAAGCTCGAAAAGACGTGCAACGAGGCCGGGATGTACACGGGAGAGGATTATGCTCGGGCCGCGGGTCTCTTTTTTGATCTCGGTAATGAACACCTTGATTCTGTCACCGACCTGAAGAGTTTCGCCGGGAATCTGTTCGTTACGGAAAAGAACCATTTCGTTCTTGCCGATCTCAAGCGTTGCGTTAGCAGTGGTCGGGTCAACACGAACAACGACGGCAGAAACGATTTCTTCCTTCTTTTCTTCGTATTCACGGATCATATTTCCGCGTTCAGCTTCGCGGATGCCCTGAATGATGACCTGCTTAGCGGCTTGAGCGGCGATTCTGCCGAAGAGCTTTGTTGTGAGCTCGATCTCATAAATATCGCCGAGCTTATATCTCTTGGATTTCATATGAGCGTCGTCAAGCGAGATTTCGGTTGCGGGATCGAGCACCTCATCAACAACGGTAAGTTGCTTGTAAAGCTTAACGTCCTGCTTAACGGGGTCAAGCTTGACTCTTGCGTTTTCGTTGCCTGCGTTTTCCTTACGGAAGGCGGAAAGCAACGCCGCTTCGATCCTTTCGATCATATATTCCTTGGAAATACCTTTTTCCTTTTCGAGAATATCGAGCGACTCGAACAGTTCCTTATTCATTTTCGTTCTCCTTGTTTTCTTCATCCGGTTCGGTTTCGATTTCGGTTTCGAACTCGGCATTTATCTTGGATATTTGTTTTTTGTTAAATGTACGTGCCGTTCCTTCGCTGTTAAGAACGATGCTTTCGCCATCAAAGGATTCGATAACTCCGACATATTCCTTACTGCCGTCAACGGCGACGTAAAGTCCCAACGTAACGTCTAATTTGTTGTCCATTGCGAACTTGATATGCTCGTCACGGTCTAACGGGCGAACCGTTCCTGCGGACGAAACTTGAAGACAATAGCTTTCCTCGATCGGGTCAAGCTCATCGATCATCGGTTCGATAAGACGGGTGACCACCGAGCAATCGTTTATCGAAATACCGCCAAGCTTATCGATCGATATTTCGAGAATCATTTCGGGGCCTTCCTTGTAATAGGCAACGTCCCAAAGGGTGTATCCGGCGTTGACGATAGGTTCTTCGACCAATGCTTTTACCTTGGAAGCAATGTTCTTTAAAGCGCCGCCCTTGGATGCCGCTTTTTTCTTTTCAGCCATAAATCCTCCATTCAAGACTCAAGAGAGGGCTTGCACCCTCTCTTGATAGCTTACTTTTCTTTATGGCATTATTATACCACAACTATTTTGCTTTTACAATAGTTTTTTAAAAATTCATTCGCTTTTGACCATATATTTTTCTGCCGTTTCCCAATCTACGAACAACAGTTTTTGTTTTTTACCCTTTGATCTGGCAATAGAGCGTTCCGATATAACGTTATTTTCCATAAGCGTCTTCATTGCAGAAACGATCTTCTGCTTCGAAGCATTGCCGCGCGACTTCTTTGCCGCTACTTCTATCGCCTCGTTGTAGGTGGGTGCGGGATTGGTTTTAAGGTAGTCGAAGATGTGCTTGTAAAAGCTTTCGTTAATGTCTTGTTCGGTAGGTAGAGTATAGAATACGTTTGCAGTTTCCTTTAGCTGCTTCGAGAATGAACCGTTAACGCCGTATATAACGACCGTTTTGTGATAAAAGTTCTTTAAAAACGATGTTACCGAACCGAAATGGCCGTCACCGGAGAAGAGAATGAAAACCTCGATATCGTCCGAGGACAGTGCCTTTTGATACATATTGTCGAGAATAATGAAATCGGTGAAATCCTTTTGCACTCCGTTGGGGCTTCGAGTATCTATTATCTTATTGGAGTAAAGGCGTATACGTCCGATCTCGTCGGCAAGACTTTTGTGCGAAAAGTCTGCGAAAAAATTCACTTCCGTAAGGTTGAATTTGGAATTAAGGTCTTCAAACCACGCCTTGATATTAGGCTGCAGGCCGTAATTGTTTTTAAGTGATATGTACCAATGCTCGTAATCGACGAATGCGGCGGCCTTCGGAAGTGCGCTTTGGCTTGAAGCTTCCTGCTTTGCAGGGGTCTTTTTGAAAAGTCCTATAACACAATAACCTCCTTTCTCATTATTTTACTGCATTATTATACGCTTTCGTCTTATTTATGTCAATAGTTTTGCTCCAACAGAAATTCCTTAAGGCGGACGATTATCTTTTTTTCAAGCCGCGAAATATAGCTTTGCGAGATCCCCAATATATCCGCAACCTCCTTTTGGGTAAGCTCGTTTCCGTTTCGGTTGATGCCGTAGCGAAGCTCGATGATATGTCTGTCGCGCTCGTTTAAGGAGGAAAGCGCACGGTTTATCATCTTTTTTTCCTCGCTTTCCTCGATGCTCTTGTAAACGTAATCGTTTTCGGTGCCTAAAACGTCGGAAAGCAAAAGCTCGTTTCCGTCGTAATCGACGTTCAACGGCTCGTCAAGCGAAAGCTCGGTCTTTTGCCCGCTGTTTTTTCTCAGGAACATAAGTATTTCGTTTTCAATACAGCGCGAGGCATAGGTCGCCAATTTGATTTGCTTGTCGGCGCGGAAGGTGTTTATCGCCTTTATCAGCCCGATAGTGCCAATCGAAACAAGGTCCTCGATCCCCACCGACGTGCTTTCAAACTTACGCGCTATATACACAACAAGTCGAAGATTGTGCTCGATAAGTATTTTTTTTGCATTTTCATCAATTTCTATACGGTCGATAAATTCCGCTTCCTCCTCACTCGAAAGCGGCGGCGGAAGCGTTTGCGGGCCGTTTATGTAAAATATCTCGTCGCTGACGCCCAAAACCTCTCTTATCCAATGTATCACAAGGTCGATCTTCTTTGTTTTCATTCGTTTTCTCCTTTTAAAGTATGCTTGTCGGCACAAGACCGTCGTATCCCGAATAATTGCGGTTTTCGGTATCGATCCCGATAAAGGCATCGACTCGTTTCGGTGCTTTCATCGGGGTGATGATTTCTATTTTGTCGGGACGGAATCCTAAAAAACAGCTTTTTCCCGCACTTGTAGAAAAGGGTATCGCCCTCAGCGGCAGGGGAAACGCATCGCTATCGGGCATATCGTAGGGGTAGGGCAGACAGGCTGACGAGATAACGATCACCGGAAGCGATGAAAACGGCTCGGTCACAAGATTTCCGCTGTCACAAAGCAGACGCGCCGATATCTTTTCGTTGCCTATATAGATCCTAATGTCGGTCGAGTGTGTATGTATCCTTTTCTTGCATATAAGTCCGTAAGAAAGGGCGATCGAGGCGGAAAGCAGACATATAAGACAAAACGAAAGAGCATCGGTTTCGGTATATGCTCCGTCGGAGTATTTTCCCGAAATATTGTATATTGCGGTTATCAGTCCGCCCATAAGCGCAGAGGTGACCACGAAGGCTGCGGAAATGAGCAGAAATTTCTTCGGGTCGCGTTTTCCGAATGCTATAAAGCACATCAAAGCCGCCGCACCGATATGCAAAAGAAGCATCAGGGGGACCGATAATGCTATAATGTACGGCAGGAACGAATAAACTCCTCCGAATGCCGCGGCTGCCAAAAGCCGTAACGCCTTGCAAAAAGTGTTTTGCAGCCGTCCCGCGATAAACAGGCATAGATAATCCAACGAAAAATTTATCAAAAACAGAATGTCGGCATAAATCACGATCTGTCCGTCATACATAAAAAACACCTCTCGGCTTGATTATATCAAACGCGAGGGGTGTATTTTGTCGTAATTAAAGGGAGGACACGATTTTTTTGAAAAAACCGCTTTTTAAATTCACCTCTGCAGGTGACAGGGTCAAGCTCGTTATATTTTTGGTTTTGTTCGTTTTGGCGGCTTCGCTTTTTGTTATGCCGAAGGATGCCGTTGCGGTGATGTCTTCGGGAGCCGCAGAAGCTCCGAAAAGTCTTTTCGGACTGTTGAGCCGCCTTGCGTGATATGTTTTTGGTGTTTCCGCGTATACGTTTGCGTATATCGGTCTTTGCTCTGCCTGCGTTGCTCGTGATGCTTTGGTTAGAGGGGCTTTTGCCGTTTTTACTGCTTCTTCTTTCTGCGGCAATACACGAGATCGGGCATATTCTTGCGATGAGCCGTCTTGGCTACCGTGCCCGCAGGGTTGACGTTTTACCTATGGGTGCGCTTATCGTCTGTCCCGAATCGATAACGTACAAAGATGAAACGTTTATCGCACTTTCCGGCCCGATTGCATCCTTGACGGTTTCGATAATCGCCTTTTGTATTTATGCCTTGACCTTCGACGAGTATATTTTCTTTTTTGCTTTTATCAATTTGACGCTTGCTGTTTTTAATCTTCTGCCCATCAAAAGGTTAGACGGCGGCAAGGCTCTTTTTTGTTTTTTGCTTTATAAAGGCAAAGAAAGCTGTGAGCGTATCTGCTCGGCAGCTTCCGTATTTGCAAAGGTGATGCTTATTATCCTTATGCTTTCGGGTATCGTTTCTTCGGAATATAACCTCGGAGTAATATTGTTATCCTCGGCGCTGCTTTTTCAGCTGTAAAGAAAACGAAGTCGGATCGTAGCC
>JAZRTE010000078.1:0-21551 GCA_045651785.1 Eubacteriales bacterium
GGGCAGTGCATCGGCAACGCGCTCGGCTTTGCCGTGATCGTAAGTATCGTTTATTCGGTGCTCGCATTCATTTTCAGCGAGCCCTTGCTTACACTTTTCGGCGGAAGCGGTGAAACGCTTCGTCTTGCTGTCGAATATGCAAATTACGTCATTCTCGGTATGCCCTTTCTTATCGTTTCCAACGTAATGAGCAACTTTATCCGCGCTGACGGTGCGCCCAAGTTTTCGATGGCTTGTATGGTCATCGGCGCAGTGATAAACATCGGTCTTGACGCGCTTTTCGTTTGTGATTGGGGCTTTAATTGGGGTATGGCGGGTGCCGCGGCGGCAACCTCGATATCGCAGTTTATCTCCTGTGCGATCGCGTTGACCTATTTAAGACGCTTTACGGCGGTCAAGATAAATAAAGGCGTTTTCGAGCTGAAGCTGAGCAAGATGCTGAGCATAGCATCGCTCGGTATGAGCAACTGTGTTAACCAGCTTGCTATATGCTTGGTTCAGATCGTTATGAACGCCCAGCTTACGACCTATGCGATGAAGGAGCTTGCACAAGCCGATTGGGACACTCCGCTTGCCGCATTCGGTATCGTTATGAAGGTCAATTCGATAATCATTTCGGTGTTTATCGGTATGGCGCAGGGTATGCAGCCCATCGCCGGCTTTAACTACGGTGCGAAAAAATTCGACCGTGTTAAAAAGGTCTGTCTTATTGCCTCGGGGCTTTGCGGCGGTATTGCCGCGATCGGCATAATTTGCTTCCAGATATTCCCCGAATATATCGTCGGAATGTTCGGCTCGGGCGATGCTTTTTACGAGGAATTTGCCGTTAAGACGATGAAGATATTCCTGCTGATGGTGCCTGCGACGGGTATGCAGATGACCATTGCAAATTTCTTCTCTGCTATCGGCAAGCCGACGCGCGGCGTAATACTTTCGCTTACACGTCAGGTTTTGCTTATTGTTCCTCTGCTTTTGATCATTCCCTTGTTTTTGGGACTCGACGGTGTGCTTTATGCCGCACCGATAACCGATTTTCTTGCATTTTTGCTTGCGGCGGTGCTTGCTGTATTTGAATTCAAGCGCCCCGAATATAAAAATCGTTAAGCTTACAACAAAGGAAAAGGACTTGCATTAAGCAAGTCCTTTTTTGATGCCTTTTGATTATTCGCCGATGGTGTAGGTGCCCATAACGTGGCGCTTGACGAGGACGTAGTCATACTTTTCAACGCCGTCCTTGCCGTTAATGTCTGCCGCCTTTTGCTGTGCATCGGTAAGGGTCAAGGTGCCCATAACTGCACGCTTAACTGCGATATAGTCGAACTTGTCGATCTCGCTGTCGCCGTTTACGTCGCCCACCATGATGTCGTCATCGTCATTCGATTCGATAGCGTCGCCGTAAACTTCGATCTCGTTGATGAATGCGAACGTTGAGTCGAGCTTAACGCAAATACGAACGTATCTGCCTGTTGCGGGCTTTTCAAGAGTGAGGTCTGCCCATTTAATGTCGGTTGTCGAGGACGGGGTGTAGGTCTGCTTTGCTACCTCGGTAAAGGTTTTTCCGTCATCGGAAACCTCAACGCTGATATATTGCGGAGATTTGATACCCGACGTATCGCCGAATAAGGTGTGTACCTTAACCTTTCTTATCGAGTGAAGCTTTTCAAAATCAAAGGTAACGGTACCGAGCTTGCCGGGCGCGTTTGTATCGGGAGCGTCATTATTGTTATAGAAGCCGAACCAAGTGCTCGCTTCATCCTTGTCGTAGGTGAGCTTGTCGCCTGCAACACCGTCGGTAAGCTTTGCACGGTAGGAGCCGTTTCTTTCACCTACGCCGGAAAGGGTATATTCCTTATTGAGTGCGAGGTTCGAAGCGTCGACGCCGTATGCGCTGATCTCGTCGCACCAAACAAAGTTTGCGTTATATACGGTTGCGCGGATATATTTTGCTTCAATCTTGGTATCGGGAAGGAGGGTGTAAACGCATTTTGTCCATCCCTCATCAGCGATGGAAGCGGTTGCTTTCGCTTTGCCGAGCGAGGTGTAGCTCTTTCCGTCTTTGGAATAGGAAAATTCAACGTAGATGTTCTTTTCGGAATCGAGCGGATCGGGGATGCCCCAACCGGGTCTGCCGAAGAGCTGAGTCTTGAACGCCTTGATATCGTAGGTTCCCTGAAGGTCGATATCGATGTTGACCTTTGCGCCCTTGTGACATCCGATTGCGTTGCTTGCGCCGTTGAAATCCGCAAACAGACCGTCGGTGTATTTACCGATGATGTTGCCGTTTGCATCGTGTTCGTTCCATCTGCCCTGATCGTCGGTATAAATACCGCCGTCGGAGGTATAAGGCTTGTTAACGGTTACGCTTTCGTATTTGGTGCCGTCAACGTAATAACCGTTTTCGGAGGGAGCGAGCTCGTCTTCGGAAACGCCGTAATCATATCCGTCAACACATGCTTGCTTTGCACATTCCTGAAGCTTCTTTGCGACGTCGCTTCCGAGCTGAGCGTCATATTCAACGCCGACGGGGTCAACGCCCAAATAGGTCATAAGCATTACGCAGGCGATAAGATAGCTGCCTTCCTTGGAGTGGTGGGAGTGATCGTCGGCATAAAGGTTGATTTCGGGATATTTATCGGTACAGATAAGGAATGCACTTGCCGCGGGAGCAGCGATCAAGCCATATTCACGCGAGAGGCGGGTATAGTTGATATAGTGAGTTCTTGCACCGTCGAAGCGGTATGCGGGAGTGGAGCTTGCCGAATAGCGCATATAAAGCAAAGCTTCCGCGCCGTTGGCTTCGATCAAGGGGAGAAGGGTGGAAACTGCGGGCTTGGTATCTTCATATTCCGCTCCGCCTGCGTCTTGAAGAACAACGTAATCGAATTGCTCGTTGTTCAAAACTTTACGCAATCCTTTGCCGTAATCGTGGCCTGCGTTTGCATATTGGTGGAGGTAGGAGCTACCGTAGGTGCAATAGGTAACGTCAACGTCGATGCCTGCCGATTGAGCAAGACCCTTGAATTTAATGGGGGTGCCGTTGAAGTAGGTCGCGCTGTTACCGACAAAGAGGAATTTTTTTGCGGTTGCGCTTTCCGCCTTGGGGTTATCGTACTTGATGGTAAGGGTGTTGCCGCTATAGCTGCCGTATACCTCATAAATGACCGAGATGGTCGAGTTATAGAATACTGCGCCTTCCTTTGCAACGTTATAGCAGTCGTTAAGAGCGCTTACGCCCGAGCTGAATGCGATTGCAAAGCCGTTAGCGGGGACATAAATATTATGCTGAGCAGAGCCTGTTTCGTTCGGGCTGTCGGCAAACATATTTTCGCCGATTTCGATAAGCTTGCCGTTGCCGTCGAATATCAATATCTTGCTGTATCGGAAATAATATTCGCTGGTGTTGATTTTACGAACAGAATCGGATTCGTTGGGATAAAGAACGATGTTTTTGCCTGAGGTGGAACAGTCGGTTCCGTTGATGGTGAGGGTGAGCGTGTTGTCATAATCGTCGGCACTGACGGGGATAGCGCCGATTGCCGCGGTTGCGAGCATCGCCGTCATTAACGCAAGTGAAAGAATTCTTTTGAACGATTTCTTCATAACAGTCTCCTTTAATATATATTATTAGTTGAATTATACATCATTATGTTAATGTTGTCAATCGGCAAAATTAAAAAAGGGAAGGAAAAATTTTTCCTTCCCGCTTTTGTACCGAATCGGTTATGCGATCTTGTAGGTGCCCATAACGTGGCGCTTGATAAAGATGTAATCGAACTTTTCGATGCCGTCCTTGCCGTTAATGTCAGCGGCCTTTTTCTGTGCATCGGTGAGCTTCAAGGTGCCCATAACCGCACGCTTGACTGCGATATAGTCGTATTTGTCGACACCGCCGTCGCCGTTTACGTCACCAAGGAGGATTTGTTCGTCTTCGGCAGCTTTGCCGTGTACCTCGACCTCGTTAAGATACATAAATCCGCCGTCAAGAGTGAATTCAAACTTGATTTTATCGGTCTTGACTGCATCAAATTCCGCCGAAATCCAATAAGCGGTCACATCAGATGTCGAGATGTTAGTGAAATCGCAGATCTTTTCGTATTTGCCGTTAACGAGCGCATAAGCGCAAGCGCTCTTGGGTGCTTTTACGCCCATACCCGCTACGTTGTTGAACAAATGCGCGCGGAGCTTGTTTACTTCACTTAATTCGCCGAGGTCAACGGTAATGGTGCCCTTGCCGCTTTCGACGTTGGGGAGGTAAGCCGAGAATGCAAACCAGCTGTCGTCGCTCGCGTTGAAGGTATTGCTTGCAACGCCGTCGGTAAGCTTTGCAAGATAAGAGGTGTTGTATTGCGGCGAGCCGGGGTTTTTATCGGTTACCGAAATTTCATATTTCTTGTTGCTTGCAAGGTTGCTTTGAGGCTTATCGCTATCGGGAGTAACCGCCTCTTGAGGCTTTCTGCCGTTAGGATCGTATCTGAACGCCCAAACACATTCGGTGTGGCATTCGCTTCCTGCGGTATATTTCGAATAGCTGTTGTTATCGCCCTTCGAGAAATAAAGCTTGTTTTGGGTGGTGTTCATATCCCAAAATGCGGTGAGGAAGGAGTTCTTTTGATCTTCAAGCGATGCTTTGGGAGTGTTGATGAACACGTCGAATTGGTATTGCGAATTGTTCTTGCCGTAAATGATTGCTCTGGTCGCCTTGTTGCCGCTGTTCATCGGGCCGGAGTAATCCGCCTTGCCGACCTCGGCGGTATGAACCGTTTTAACTATCTTGCCTTCTGCGTTGATCATATCGGCATAAAGTCCGTAGGTCTTCGCGATGGGAAGCATACAGGTGTAGGACACGCCGTAATAGGTATCCTTGAGATATTTATAGTCGACGTTGAGCTTGACCTGAGCGCCGATGACCGTATATTTACGGGTCGCTTCGGCATATACCTTATCGTCGGTATAGGCCATATTTTTGTTATTGTAATCGCCGATGCTGTCGTTGTTTGCATCGGGGAACCACAAAAGCTTTGTTTTTTCGATGATGTGTAGCTTGTTTACGGTATAAGAGCTTTTTTTGGAAAAGTCAAGCTTTTCGCCGGTTTCGCCGTTGTACATTTCAAACGAAACGAGAGCCTCGTTACCGTGGTTGCCGCCCGACCAGACGCTTGTGCCGCCCTGCTTTTGTGCGACGCGGTAAACGTATTCAAGGTCGGTACCGCCTGTTAAAAAGGTGTGGGTCTTGTTGCTTTTATCGACAAGATACCATTTTTGAAGGTTATAGGTGCCCCAACTCATTTCCTTCATGGTGATGGTGGTCTTACCAACTTCGCTTTCGCTTACAAAGCTGTATTCGTTACCCGATTTGGTAACCGTCGTGGGGTGGGAGGTAAGCTCTTCGCAATCGGGGTTTTTGAAATCCTCGTAATCGTCAAAGCCCCAATAATCGTTGGCGGCGCTGACGAGTGCGGGAACGGTGGAAAGCAGCGTCGACAGACACAGAATGCAGATAAATACTCTTTTAAGCGTGTTTTTCAATGCAATTCTCCTTTATTTCTTTTTCTTGGTGATAACGATCGCGATCACGATGACTGCAACCAGCACTACTGCGCCGATCACCCAATAAAGCCAAGCAATGCTCTTGTTTTCGTGCTCGACGTATTCGTCGCCCTCGCTTATTGCGCTTTCGGTATTGCTTTCGGCGGGCGTGCTTTCGTCGGCGGAGGTATCCGAGCCTTCGGTATTGCTTCCTTCACCCTCGGTGCCGTAAACGCTGATCTCGCTCACCCAGTTGAACTTGCCCGAATTATAGGTAACTCTAACGTATTTTGCCATAACGGGAGCGCCAAGCTCGAGCGAGAATTCATATCTCGACCAATCGCCGTCGATGGTTCCCTTTGAGGATTTTGCGTCGCCGAGCTCGGTGAATTTAACACCGTCGTTAGATACGGCAAAGCTTACGGTCGAATCCTTGGGATCGATGATGCCCCAGCCGGTGTTGCCGTGCATATCGGTTTTGAATGCGCGAACCTGCGAGATATTGCCGAGGTCGATAGTGACCGAATGACCTTCATCCTGCCAGCAGCCGATCAACGGATCGCTGCCGTCTTCGGCATACTGACCGTCGGTAAGCTTTCCGATCGGCTTGCCGCTTGCATCCGCATCGGTCCATTTATCCGAGGTATAGATCGAGCCGGTAACGGTATAGGGCTTGTTTACTGCGATGTTTGCGTATTTATTGCCGTTTTTATCGGTAAACTCATCTTCCTTGGTAGGCTTTTTGCCGAATTCATAGCCCTCGGTGCAGGCGATATAAGCACATTCCTGCAATTTTGCGGCGGTATCGCCGAGCTGAGCGTCATAGCTGTTGCCGCGGGGGTCGACGCCCAAGTAGGACATGAGCATAGTGCAGGCGATAAGATAGCTGCCTTCCTTGGAGTGGTGGGAATTATCGTCGGAATAGAGGTTGATCTCGGGATATTTTTCGGTGCAGATAACGTAAGCAAGTGCCGCGGGAGCGTAGGGAAGATCGAATTCCTCGGAGATCTTGCTGTAGTTATCAAAGTGCTGCTGTGCGCCTTCAATACGTCCTGCGGGAGTGCTCGATGCAGAATAGCGCATATAAAGCAGAGCCTCGGCACCGTTTGCCTCGATAAGGGGAAGCAGTGCTTTTACTGCGGGCTGGGTGTTGTAATATATACAGCTGCCCGCGTCCTGAAGCACGACGTAATCGTATTTTTTGAGACGGAGCTTTTGGCGGAACGCTATGCCGTATTGGTGGCTTTCGTTTGCAAATTCCGAAAGGTAGGAGCTGCCGAAGGTGCCGTATTCAACGTCGACGTCCTTACCTGCGGCAAGTGCAAGGCCCTTGAACTTAAGGGGAGTGCCGTTTACGTAGGTAGCGCTGTTGCCGATGAAGAGATATTTTTTTGCATCGGGAGATTTTTTAAGATTGTTATATTCAACGGTAACGTGGGTATCGTTATAGCTGCCTCTTGCATCCTGAATTACCGAGATGGTGGAGTTGTAGTGCATTGCGTTTTCGGTAACCGCCGAATAGCACCTTGTCAATTCGGGCGAGCCGCCGCTCTTGAAGGCAAGAGCAAAGCCGCCTGCGGGGATGGAAAGATATTCCTGGATCGAGCCGGATTGAGTTGCGCTGTTGGCGATCATATTTTCGCCCGCCTCGATCATTTTGCCGTCCTTATCGAACACGAAGATCTTTACGTTGCGGAAATTATATTCATCCGCCTTGATCTTACGAACCGAATCGGTCTTGTTGGGATAAACGAAGAAATAGCCGTCGTCGGTTTTGGTATCGATGCCGCTTATTTTGACCTCAATAGTGTTGTCATAGCCTTTTGCCGATACTGCGGGGAGCGCGCTCGCAAGCATTGCCGACATCAAAAGGGTCAAGAGTAAGATCTTTAAAATTCTTTTCATTGATGCACCTCATTCTTCTGATTTTGTGAAAAGATATACATAAAAATATAACACAGAAAGAAACGCCCGTCAATTCGTTTTTCGCATAACTTGAAAAGATAATTTTGGCGATATTTCACAAAAGTCGATTTCGTGTCTGACTTTTGCGACATAAAAACGCCGAAATGAACAAAATATTGCCGTAATCTATTGACAAAGCTGCCGGATTTGCGTAAAATAACAGCGGTTAGCATTGGCTAACTCAAGGGAGAAATACTTATGAAAACAATGCGCGATGCAAAAATCAAGGATACCGTGCGCGTTGTGCGCGTTCACGGAGAGGGCGCGTTAAGACGCAGAATTATGGATATGGGACTCACCAAGGGCGTTGAGATATATATCCGCAAGGTAGCGCCTTTGGGCGACCCGATCGAGGTAACGGTGCGCGGCTATGAGCTTTCGCTTCGCAAGGCCGATTGCGAGCTTATCGAGATCGAATAATTTTTTTGGGGAAGCATCCCCAAAGTTTTTATGCAGTGTGGTTAGCTTATGCTAACCGAAGGAAGGAAATCAGCTTTGTATGAGTAACAAAGAGCTTAGAATAGCACTTGCGGGTAACCCGAACAGCGGTAAAACGACGCTTTTTAACGCGCTTACCGGTTCAAATCAGTTCGTCGGTAACTGGCCCGGTGTCACGGTTGAAAAGAAAGAGGGTAAAATGAAGGGCCGCGACGGCATCATCGTTGTCGACCTTCCCGGTGTTTATTCGCTTTCGCCCTATACGCTTGAGGAGGTCGTTGCGAGAAATTATCTCGTCGACGAGCGTCCCGACGCGATACTTAATATCGTAGACGGCACGAATCTTGAGCGCAATCTTTATCTTACCACTCAGTTTATCGACCTTGGCATTCCGACAGTCGTTGCGATCAATATGGCTGACGTAATGCGTAAAAAGGGTGATCATATCGATTTCGAGGGTCTTTCGAGGGCGCTCGGCTGTAAGGTGGTTGAAATTTCGGCGCTTAAGGAGGAGGGTATCGACGATGCCGTTGAGGCTTGTATCGAGGCGACTCTTAAGGCGGCGGAAAGCAAAAAGCATCTGCCGATGCACAGCTTTTCGGGTGCGGTCGAGCACGCGCTTGCTCATATCGAGGAGGTAACCGTTCATAACCTTCCCGCAGAGCAGCAGAGATGGTATGCGATAAAGCTTTTCGAGCGCGATGCGAAGGTGCTTGATTCGTTGGGACTTTCTGATGAAACTATCGCACATATCGAGGAGGACATCAGGGCGTGCGAGGCCGAGCTTGACGACGATGCCGAAAGCATTATCATCAACGACAGATATGAATTCATCACCCGCGCGGTGAGTAAATACGTAAAAAGAAAGAACGTCGGCAAGCTTTCGACTTCCGACAAGATAGACAGGATAGTTACAAACCGTTTTCTTGCGTTGCCTATATTTGCAACCATAATGTTCTTGGTTTATTACATATCGGTTTCGACCGTAGGCGCTTGGGTGACCGATTGGACGAACGACGGTCTTTTCGGTGACGGCTGGCATATTGCAGGGACGGGCGAATATGAAGAGGCAGTCGATTCCTATGCAAACGAAATGCTTTTTTCAAGCGTTGAATTGAAGCAAGAGCTTGAAAATGCAAGTGATAGAGGTGTTTTGGGCGCAGACGAAATTTTCGGCGCCTTTGAGGGTAAGGATTATCGGGCGTTTTGCGATGCTTATTCGGAATACGGCGAAAAATTAAAGCTTGAGGGCTTTGATATTACCTCGACCGTTGATGCGGTCATCGAGGGCGAGCCGAACCCTGCCGATTACGGAACCTGGGTACCGGGAGTTCCCGCATTGTTCGATAAATTCCTTCTTGACGAGGGCGGTGACCCGATAGTTGCCGAATGGCTTTATTCGCTGATTCAGGACGGTATCGTTGCCGGTGTCGGCGCGGTGCTCGGCTTTATTCCTCAGTTGTTGGTTTTGTTCATCTTTCTTGCCTTTCTTGAGGCGTGCGGTTATATGTCGCGTATTGCCTTTATGATGGACAGAATCTTCCGCAACTTCGGTCTTTCGGGCAAGAGCTTTATTCCGATACTTATCGGTACGGGATGCGGTGTTCCCGGCATTATGGCGTCGCGTACGATCGAAAACCAAAACGACCGCAGGATGACGGTCATCACCACCACGTTTATTCCCTGCAGTGCAAAGCTTCCCATAATCGCGCTTATCTCGTCGGCGCTGTTTGACGGTGCGTGGTGGGTTGCCCCCAGCGCATATTTTATGGGCATTGCGGCGATACTCATCTCGGGTATTATGCTTAAAAAGACAAAGGCGTTTTCGGGCGAGCCTACACCCTTCGTAATGGAATTGCCTGCATATCATATGCCCACCTTCGGCGCGATAATGCGCTCGATGTGGGAAAGAGGCAGCTCGTTTATCAAGAAGGCGGGAACGGTCATTCTCCTTTCGACTATCGTCATCTGGCTCGGCTCGAAGCTCGGCTTTATCGGCGATTCGTTTGGATTTTCGACCGAAATGGCGCTTGAGGATTCGCTTCTCGGTAAGATAGGCGGCGCGATTTCGTGGATATTTGCACCTCTCGGCTTTGACAGCATCAAGGCGACTATTGCGACGCTTATGGGATTGCTTGCCAAGGAGGAGGTCGTCGGAGTGTTCGGCGTGCTCGATTTCGAGGGCTTGAATGCGTTGGCGGGCTATTCCTTCCTTGCGTTCAACCTGCTTTGCGCTCCCTGCTTTGCGGCAATGGGCGCTATCAGACGCGAAATGAATTCGCCTAAGTGGACTGCGTTCGCCATCACCTATCAATGCGTTTTCGCCTATGCGGTTTCGCTTATGATCTATCAGTTCGGTATGGCATTCAGCGGCGGACTTAACGCTATCGGTCTTGTATGCGCGATACTCGTTGCGGCATTCATTGTGTTTATGCTTGTGAAAAGACCTTATTCAAAAAAGAAATGAGTGATCTGTAAATGCTTGCTTGGTTAAGCGAAAACGTTGCTACTCTTGCGGTTTCCTCCGTGCTTTTGGTCGTTGTCGGCTTGATCGTTTTTAAAATGGTCAGGGACAAAAAAAGAGGCAAGGGCGGTTGCGGCTGCGGTTGCGGCGGTTGTGCGATGGCTGAAATATGCCACGGCAAAAACAAAAATAACGAAAAATAATTAAAAAGAAGGGCCGCAAGACTTGTTTTTGCGGCTCTTTTGAGTTAGAATAAAAGAAAAAAACGGAGATATTGATATGTTTGAAAAGAAGTTGAACGCAACCCTTTCGGTCGAGGGAATGCATTGCAATCACTGTAAGGCGAGGGTCGAAAACGCTGTCAAGGCGGTAAAGGGCGTTAAATCGGTAACCGTTTCGCTTGATACCGCAAGTGCGGAAATCGTTTATGCAGAGGGCAAGACCACTCCCGAAGCGGTAGCCGAGGCGGTAACTGCAATTGGATTTAACGCAACCGTAAAATGAAAATACAAAAAACGATAAAGGTCGGCGGAATGTCCTGCGTCAGATGCTCCGCCGCGGTCGAGCACGCGCTGAACGCCGTTGACGGTGTTGAAGAATGCGCCGTTTCTTATGCAAACGGCAGGGCAGAGGTCGTTTTCGACGATGAAATAGCCGACCTTAAAATGCTTGAAAAGGCGATAAAAAAGGCTGGTTACGAGGTTTTGGAGGACGTGCGCGAGGCGAAGAAGCGTGAATTCAAGGGCAATTTACGGCTTTTTGTGTTTTCGCTTATATTCTCGTTGCCCTTTTTTACAATGATGGCGCTTATGTTCATCATCCCCGAAAGCGCGATCGTCAAAACCCTTCACAACGGGATTTTGCAGTTGATTTTCGCAACGCCCATACAAATGGTCGCAGGTTGGCGCTTTTACCGCGGCGCTTTTAAGAGCTTGATGAACAAAAGCCCGAGTATGGACCTTTTGGTCGCTTTGGGCACGACGGCTTCTTATTCCTACAGCGTTTACAGCTTGATTGCAAACGGAGCACACGGCACCTTTTATTTTGAAAGCTCGGCGATGATAATAACGCTTGTGCTTTTGGGAAAGACGCTTGAATCGCGTGCGCGCGCAAAAACGAACGAGGCGATAGAAAAGCTTACAGACCTTGCGCCGAAAACGGCAACGGTCGTGCGCGACGGTGTTGAAAAAAACGTTCCCACTTCGCAAATCGCGGTCGGTGAAATCGTTCTTGTCCGTCCCGGTGAATCGGTACCTGCCGACGGTGTTGTCATCAAGGGCGAAAGCCATATTGACGAATCCGCGCTCACGGGTGAAAGCATGCCTGTTTCAAAGCGCGAGGGCGATAAGGTGTTCGGCGGTACGGTAAACGGCAAGGGCTCGTTTTATTTCCGCGCGGAAGGTGTCGGAAGCGATACGGTGCTTTCGGGCATTATCCGTCTTGTCGAGGAGGCACAATCCTCAAAGGCGCATATTCAGTCGATGGCCGATAAGGTTGCCTCTGTTTTCGTACCTGCCGTTACGGCAATTGCGCTTGTTACCTTTTTGGTGACGTTTTTTACTGCCGACGATGCTTTGTATGCGCTCGATTCGGCGGTTGCGGTGTTGGTCATCGCTTGTCCCTGCTCGTTGGGGTTGGCGACTCCGACGGCTTTGATGGTCGGTATCGGCTTGGGCGCTTCAAACGGTGTTCTGATCAAAAATGCCGATGCGTTGGAGCAGGCTTGTTCGGTTAAGGCGATAGTGCTTGACAAAACAGGTACGCTTACCGAGGGTAAGCCGAGCGTTACGAAAACGATTATTCTTGACGGCGCTGACGAAAATTCGATCGCCTATGCGGCGAGTGCCGAAGCGCTTTCCGAGCATCCGATCGGAATAGCTATTGCTTCGGAATATAAGGGCGAATTGCTTGAATGCGCGGAATTTGAATCGGTAACGGGCAAAGGCATTTCGGCGGTTATTAACAAAAAGAAGGTGCTTGTCGGCAAGCCCGAATGGATCGAAGGCGAATGTGATTTAAAGCTTTCTGACGATATTCTTGACCTTGCAACGGGGGGCAATACCCTTGTCGTTTGCGCTATCGACGGTGCAATATCGTTCGCTTTTGCGATTTCGGATGCAGTAAGAGTCAATGCGGCGGACGCGGTTGGACGGTTGAAGGCATCGGGAATACACACCGTGCTTGTTACGGGCGATAACGAAGCGGCGGCAAGGTCGGTAGCAAAGGCGGTCGGCGTTGACGAATATATTGCAAACGTCCTTCCCGACGGCAAGGTAAGAGAAATTGAACGCTTGAAGGAAAAATTCGGCGTTGTGGCGATGGTTGGCGACGGTATTAACGATTCGCCTGCGCTTGCCGCTTCAGACGTCGGCTTTGCGATTGGAAGCGGTACCGATATTGCCATCGAATCGGGCGATATAGTTCTTGTCGGAAATGACGTTTCTTCGGTTGATTTTGCAATTTCGCTTTCACGCGCGACGATGAAAAAGATAAAGCAGAATCTTTTTTGGGCGTTCTTTTATAACTCCATCGGCATTCCGCTTGCCGCATTCGGTTTGTTAAACCCCATTATCGCAGGCGCGGCGATGGCGTTTTCCTCGGTTTCGGTCGTTACCAATTCGCTGCTTTTGAAAAGAGTTAAATTGAAATAAAAAAAGGACTCAAGCGAGTCCTTTTTTGTTTTTCGTTCGGTTATATTACTTCTTCTTTGCGATTACAACGATAACGATTACAACAACCACAACCGCTACGCCGATGATAACGTAAAGCCATACGCCCAAGCCTTCATCCTCGGCAGAGGTAGCGTCGGTAGATTCTTCAACCGATTCAGCGGTGGATTCAACGATCGATTCAGCGGTCGAATCAGCAGTGGATTCAGCAGTGGATTCAGCAGTGGATTCGATGATTTCTTCGCTCGATTCGGTTGCGGCTTCACTCGATTCCTCGATAACCTCGCTCGATTCTGCGGGTTCTTCGGGAACCTCTTCATTAGGAACGAGAGAAAGGTCGCGGACGGTAACGGTCGCGCCCGAAACAGAGTAGACCTGAATTGCGGCAAAGGTGAGCTTGCCGTCAACAATGATATTCGAGGGGAATGCCCTGCTTCCGAAGAACATGGTGGAGTTGACGAGGTCGGTAAGCTTGACAGCACCCTTGTAGTCGCCTGCATAAAGGTCGCCGCTGCCGCTGTCATAGGAAACGCTTCCGAGAGTGTTGTTGGAGATGGAATAGGTATCGGAAGAGCCGAAGCCGTCGGTAAAGGTAAAGTTGATGTTTGTAGCACCGGTGGAAACGGTGAAATCGTAAACGAGGGTATAATCCTCAACGCTTACGGTGATACGGTCTTCCTCGGCATAGGTAAAGTCTGCACAGGGCCAAACGCTTTCAGCCGAGAAAACGGTTGCTTCATCGGTATATTCGATTTCGATGTTGTATCCCTGGCAGGCGGTCTTATTCCAATCGTCAGCCTTGTCAGCCGAGGGGATAAGGTCGTATGAGTCTGCGGCGCTTGCATTGATAACACAGCACGCGCAAACGATAATAAGAGATACGAAAAGTGCGATTATGCGTTTCATAAGGTATTCCTCCAATAATTATTATTACTTGAAAATTTTAGCACACAAAAGGGTATTAGTCAATAGTTTATTGGTACAATCCATTGACGAAACGGCTTTAATGTGCTAAAATACAAGCATATTTTAGGAATGAGGTGTTTTGCTTATGAATACTAAGATAGCTTTTGAATATTTATCGGGCAAGAAGCGATTCGACGTTGAAAAAGCACGTGAATATGCGCTTCGCGGCGCCGAAGAGGGCATTGTCCTTTTGGAAAACAAAAACAAAACACTTCCGTTGAAGGAAAACGAAACGGTTGCTTTCTTCGGAAGAATGCAAAAGCGTTATATTATCCTCGGTACAGGCTCGGGCGGAAGAGTTTACGCAAGGGAAGGACATAATTTGTTCGATTCCTTGGTCGAAAACGGAGTTCGCTTCGATAAAGAGGTCGAGGAATTTTACGATAAATTCGTTGCCGAAAACCCTTATGACAAGTCAAACGGATGGACTCATCCGATGTGTCAGGTCGAGCCGTTGCTTGACGAAGGCTTTGTGGCTGATGCGGCGGCAAGAAACGAACACGCTTTTATCGTTTTCACCCGTGAAGCGGGCGAATGTCTTGATCTGTCGGCAGAGCGCGGCGGTTATTACCTTACCGAAACCGAGCTTGACAATTTAAAGCTTTTAAGAAAGCATTTTAAACGTCTTACCGTGCTTTTGAACGTGGTTGGAGTTATCGACGTTAAGGAGATAAACGAAGTCGCGCCCGATGCGTTGCTTATGCTTTGGACGGGCGGTATGATGGGCGCTGTTGCGGCGGCGAACGTTATTACGGGTAAGGTGAACCCTTCGGGCCGTTTGCCCGATACGATGGCTGTATCGCGTTCTTCTTATCCCTCGGCTACTTGCTGGGGCGATGCTGACGCAAACGAATACCGCGAGGATATTTTTGTCGGCTACCGTTATTTCAACACCTTTGCACCTCAGGATATTATTTATCCCTTCGGTTACGGTCTTTCCTATACCGAATTTGAGCATTTCTTTATCGATATTCACCGCAAGGAGGGAAAAACCGTTATCCGCACCGTGGTAAGCAACGTCGGTACGGTTGACGGCAGCGAGGTGCTTCAATGCTATATCGTTGCGCCCAACGGTAATTTGGGCAAGCCGAAGAAGGTACTTGCCGCTTTCCAAAAGACACCGATTCTTAAGGCGGGCGAAAGCTGTACGGTCAGCCTTGAATTTTCGGATTATTCGATCTCCTCCTATGACGATTCGGGCGTTAGCGGTAATAAATATTGCTATATCCTTGAAAAGGGCGAATATATCGTCGAGCTTGGCAGTAACAGTATTGATTGCGTTGAGGCGATAAGCTTTACAGTTAACGAGGATATTGTTACAAAATCGGTCACGAGCACTCTTGCGCCCGTTAAGCCTTTTGACAGAATGGTAAACAAGTGCGGCATTATGACCTATGAGCCTGCACCCCTTAAAATGCCGCTTGACGAGCCCATCCCCGATGAGATCAAGCAGGTCGCAAAGGACGGTATGACGCTTGACGACGTATTTGACGGTAGGATCACCGCCGAGGATTTGGTCGCGCGTTTTTCGGATGCCGACCTTATCCATTGCGTTCGTGCAGAGGGTATGGCTTCTCCCAAGGTTACTCCCGGTACTGCGGCGGCGTTTGTCGGTATCACTCCCTCGCTTAAGGCGTTAGGCCTTCCTGCGCTTTGCTGTACCGACGGACCCTCGGGTATCCGTATCACGGGCGGCGGTAAATACGTTGCATATCCTGCGGCTACCTGTCTTGCGGCAACCTTTAACACCTTGCTTGTTACCGAAATGTACGAGCAATGCGGTAACGAGCTTGCAAGCATCGGTGTCGATATACTTCTCGGTCCGGGCACTAACATTCACCGCGATCCGCTTTGCGGCAGAAACTTTGAATATTATTCCGAGGATCCGCTTCTTTCGGGTAAGATGGCGGCGGCGGTTTGTGTCGGTCTTGACAATGCAGGCGTAAGCGGTGCGGTTAAGCACTTTATGGCAAACAGCCAAGAAAACAATCGTCACGCAAGTGATTCGATTTTAAGTGAACGCGCTGTCCGCGAAATTTACGCAAAGCCCTTTGAAATTTGCGTTAACGAAAGCAACGTGCGTTCGGTCATGACCTCTTATAACCGCGTTAACGGCCGCTGGGCGGCTTCGAATTACGACCTTACAACTCGCTTGCTCCGTAACGATTTCGGCTTTGACGGCTTCGTTATGACCGACTGGTGGGCGAACGTAAGCGGCCCTGACGGCGAGGAATCGAAAACTGCGTTAAGCGGTATGGTTCACGCGCAAAACGACGTTTATATGGTTTCGCCCGATGCTGTCGGCAGGGAAGACGATCTTCCCGCTTCGTTGGAAAATGGCACTCTTAAACGCGCTGACCTTCAAAGATGCTGTGTTAACCTTGTTAAGTATGCTCTTGACAGTCTTTCCTACGAGGCGCAAAGAAACGGCTACGGCAACCGCGACCTTAAGAGCGAAACCGAGGGCAAGGAGCCTGCTGCAAGGATCGAGGTAGAGAACGGCAACGCGGTTTATATGTCGGGATATTCAAGACGTATGATTCTTCGCGTTGAGTTCGTTTCCGACACCGACGAGCTTACCCAAACCAACGTAATGCTTAACCTTTCGACCAAAAACGCAGGCGGCTTTATCGTAGGCGGCACGAACGGTGAAATTTTTGCCGACTACCGCGAGATCGGTCTTTCCGAGGGTAATAACGAATTTGTCTTCACCTCCGAAAACGATCAGTGCAGAGCAGTTGCCATTGAGTTGTTTGAAATTTAACAAAAAATAATAAAACAGGGACGATTCGGAGCTGTGCCTTTGAGGACACAACGCTAAAACGTCCCTGATTTTTTTGTTATTGCTTTTTGGAATCGGGTTGCTTAATTATTCTGCACAATATTCGTCAAGCGTGATGCCGCGTTCAAAAATTTCGGTTGCGGCGGTGCGTCCGACGTATCGGAAGTGCCAAGATTCGTGCTTGATGCCGGTTATGTGCTGGGTGTTGGGGGGATAACGGAGGATAAAGCCGAAGCGGTGCGCGTTTTCGGCAAGCCATATTGCTTCGGGGGTGTTATCGAACTTGCTGTTCGTTTCGGGGAGGTTATGCATATCACAGCAAAGCCCCGATTGATGCTCGCTCGTGCCGGGGCGGGTGGAATAGGTAAGCACGTGCGCGGTGGTTTCCTCCTTGGTGGGTCTTCTTAAGGCACTGCCGCAATCGGCGCAGACCTTGCGTTCGCCCTTTTCGGCAACCGACATACAGGAAACGCAGTAATTTTCACCGTCGACCTCGGTAATTTCACCGCCGCAGGCAGAGCAGCCGACAACGGTTTTTACCTTCTTGGGGAAATAGGAAACGTCGATGTAATAATTGCAGGTATCGCACTTGTAATCGCTCTTTAAATCGTTTGCAACGTAGTTGTTGAAAAGCCCCTCCTGAGTCTTATAAGAACGGTAGGCGTTGGTAACGGTGATATCGTCAAAGCCGTAGTGCTTTGCCTCGATAAGGAATGCCTCGAGCGCCTTGTTTGCGGTTGCGTCCATATAGGAATAGCTTTCGGGTCTGCCCTTGCGGATGTTGGTGCATTTAACGAGGTTTTCGGGCACGTAATCGGCAGGAAGGGTGTGGGAGGGGTTTACGAGGTAAACGAAATCCTTTTCGTTTTCGGGGCAGATATATTGCTCGTATTCCTCCATATCGCAAACGTATTCAACGCCGATATATTTTTCGTATGCTTCGGTAGGTGAAAGGGGAGGATCCTCGGAAACGGTTTGGGAGCTTTCCTCGACAGTCGAGCTTTCGGTGATCACTTGGGAGCTTTCCTCGACGCTTGATTCGATGATCGATTCCACGCTTTCGTCGGTAGGTATATCCTCGTCACAGCTGCCGAATGCGATGCATAAAATAGCAACGAAAAGCGCGGCGACGACGATCAAAAGCGTGATTCCTATGTAAAGATAGCTGTTGGCATTTTTGCGTTTTCTTCTGCGGTTTGCCTGTGCCATAGTTATTCACCCATTCTTGCGGCGGCGAGAAGCTCCTCTGCCGCTTTTTTAATATCTTCCTTACCCAAAACACTGCTGCCTGCGACGAGCACGTTTGCGCCCGATTTTACGCAACGCTGAGCGTTTTCGGCAGAAACACCGCCGTCGACGGAGATTTCAAAGTCGAGTCCGTTCTTTTCGGCGTAATCGCGCAATTCCTCGCACTTGGGGAGCATATCCGCCATAAACTTCTGTCCGCCGAACCCCGGCTCGACGGTCATAACGAGCACGAGGTCAACGAGGGGAAGATATTCGTAAATCGCGCTTACAGGTGTTTTCGGCTTGATGGAAAGACCGACCTTTTTGCCGCATTCCTTGATTTTGTTAAGGGTTGCTTTTACGTCCTCGCACGCTTCAACGTGAACGGTGATAATGTCGGAGCCCGCCTTTGCAAAATCCTCGATATAGCGTATCGGTTCGGTTATCATAAGATGCGTATCGATGACCATATCGGTGCATTTTGCGAGCGATTTGACGACGGGTTGACCGAACGAGATGTTGGGCACGAAGATGCCGTCCATAACGTCAAGGTGAAGATATTCGGCACCGCCTTCCTTTGATGCTTGTATCTGCACGCCTGCGTTTGCGAAGTTGCAGGAGAGTGCCGAGGGCGAAAGCTTTATTTTTTTCATAACGTTGATTCCTTTTTGCATTTTTTGACATATTATGATATTGAATGCTCGGCGGTCGGTGCAGGAAAGGGAGGCTTAAAACAAAGGATACAACGGTTTTATCCTGCACACCGTCTTCACATAGATATAATATACCTTTTTTGTTTTTATGTCAATGACAAAAGGGTGTATTTATTGTTACAATTTTTTATCCCGATTGGTTGGGGGTGTTCGATTCCTTCGGCAGTATGCTCATCTTGCCCGTGCGTTCAAGCATGACCTTTGATACCTCGCTCATATCGTTGTAGCCGTTTATCCGTACCTGCGCTTCGACGTCCTCTTGCGTCAGCCGTGTTTTTATAAGGTTTTTGCGGATAAAGCCCGAATCCTCGTAAAGGGTTATCGGGTTGCCGTTGAGGAAGATGCGAAAGCGCTTGCTTTTTTGGCATAGTATGGCGATAAGCACCTCGATCGACGAAATGAGAAGCAAGGGCATCAAGCCGTGAAGCAACGGTGTGCTCGTGTCGGTCACGGGGTACACCGCAAGCTCGGACAAAAGTATTGTCGTTACGAATTCCGTAAGCTGCATTTCGCCTATCTGCCGCTTGCCCATAAAGCGCATCAATGCCATTAATATCAAATAAAAAAGTAATGCGCGTAACGCAATAACAGTCATAATATCACCGATTTTTATTGTTGCGGAAATTTTATTAATTATTCGCTTTTTCATTGACTTTTTATGCTTTTTGTTATAGAATGCTTTTACTTAAAAAGGGAAGTGATTTTATGTCTCACAGAGAAAAAGCAATTGAATTGTTTAATTCGGGATATAACTGCGCGCAGGCGGTCATTTGCGCTTATGCAGACGATTTGGGCATCGATTACGCAACGGCAAGGAATCTTTCCGCATCCTTTGGCGGCGGTATGGGTAAATTGCGTCAGGCGTGCGGCGCTTTTACGGGTGCGATTATGGTTGCGGGAATCATTTTCGGCGGTTACGACGTTAACGATAACGAAAAGAAGTCGGAACATTATGCGCTTGTAAGAGGTATTGCCGAGGAGTTCATAAAGCTTCACGAAACCATTAATTGCGAGGAACTTTTAAAAGGCATCGAAAACGCAAAGGGTAAAGACCCCGCTGTTCGCACACCCGAATATTATGCGGTGCGCCCTTGTGCAAGATTTGTCGGCGACGCTTGTGATATTCTCGACCGCATTATTGCCGAAAAACAGGCGTAACAAAGCATAAATACCGCGTGAAAACCGTGCAATTGCAACACTTTTGAAAAAAATAAAAAAAATTCAAACTTTTTTTCAAAAAGGTATTGCATTTTGGAAAAAGTTGTGCTATTATAATCAAGCGCGCTGACGCAAGCCAATACGGTTCGGTAGTTCAGTTGGTTAGAATGCCGCCCTGTCACGGCGGAGGTCGTGGGTTCGAGTCCCATCCGAATCGCCAATTCTTCCTCCTCTGTAAACAGAGCTTTCCGTTCTTACACAAGCGCATGATATGCGGATTTAGCTCATTTGGTAGAGCGCCACGTTGCCAAGGTGGAGGTAGCGGGTTCGAACCCCGTAATCCGCTCCAACCACTTACCGCTGTGTAGCGGTTCACGGCGCCATAGCCAAGCGGTAAGGCAGAGGTCTGCAACACCTTCACCCCCAGTTCGATTCTGGGTGGCGCCTCCAAAAACGCATACAACTTAATATATAAATTCCTTTTTGAGATGCTGATGTGGCACAGGTGGTAGCGCACATCCTTGGTAAGGATGAGGTCATGAGTTCGAGTCTCATCATCAGCTCCAGTATGGTTCGGTAGTTCAGTTGGTTAGAACGCCGCCCTGTCACGGCGGAGGTCGTGGGTTCGAGTCCCATCCGAATCGCCATATTTGCCTCTGTAGCTCAGTTGGTAGAGCAGGAGACTGAAAATCTCCGTGTCATTGGTTCAATTCCGATCGGAGGCACCAGCGGATTTAGCTCATTTGGTAGAGCGCCACCTTGCCAAGGTGGAGGTAGCGGGTTCGAACCCCGTAATCCGCTCCAAAAAGAAGAACACTTCGGTGTTCTTCTTTTTTTGCAAAATCAAAAAAGCACGAATGGGGTTCGAAGGGCGCGTATTGAATGACTTGCCGGTGGCAAGTCAGACCGCGCCACAGCTCCTGCCGCAGCAGGGCGAACCCCGTAATCCGCTCCAAAAAGATACTTCTTTTGTCTACTAAGACAAGAGATGTTTTTCTTATACCTAAAACGCCATCTGCGCCCAGATCGGTTGTCAGGGCATTTTTTGTGTTCGGTTGAAAAATTCATAGTATTATGGTATAATTAATTTAATTAATAAGAATTTGACGGAGGTTATGTTATGGAAGAGAATATTGTTACGTTTCTCGTGGGGGTTGTGTGTATTGTTCTTGGAATTTCAAATATGCGAGGAAATATATCCTCTCTTCATTCGTATCACAGGCATCGTGTTTCGGAAGAAAATAGGATACCATTTGGCAAACAAGTAGGCTTGGGTACTATTATAGTTGGCATCGGTATAATCGTATTCAGTGTTCTGTCTTATGTAACTCTATATACCGAAAACAACTTCTTCATTTTAGTCGGAACCGCTTTTTTGATTATTGGTATTATACTTGGACTTGTTATGTGTTTTCTTGCTATGATTAAATATAACAAAGGTATTTTTTAATTAGTCAAATTCAATATTGAAAGTGAGTTAATTGTATGAAAAAGAAAAAATTATTCTATGCTATATTATGTGCTTTAGGTAGTGGCACGATAGGTTTCTTTGCAAACCAATTAACAGAGATATATGGTTGTATATTGTTCGGTATTGGTGTTGGCTTAATGG
The DNA here is from genome assembly GCA_045651785.1 of Eubacteriales bacterium. Lineage (GTDB taxonomy): Bacteria > Bacillota > Clostridia > Oscillospirales > CAG-382 > Coliplasma. The sequence goes on from JAZRTE010000078.1 coordinate 21,521, forward strand.
TCTACTCAATTATAAATTTAAGTAAATAATT